>NZ_PSYR01000002.1:703747-1055621 GCF_003333315.1 Acidiferrobacter thiooxydans | reverse complement strand
GTCGCCCTCGGCGGGCGTATAGCCCTTGCCCTTACGGGTCACGACGTGGAGAAAGCGCGGCCCTTTCAGGCTGCGCATGTTCCTGAGCGTTGGGATGAGGCTTGCAAGATCGTGTCCGTCGATCGGACCGATATAGTTGAAGCCGAGTTCCTCGAACAGCGTCCCGGGCATGATGATGCCCTTCATGTGCTCCTCGATGCGCTTGGCGAACTGAAACACCGGACGCACGGTGCTAAGGACCGTCTTGCTGCCGCTGCGCACGCTCGTATACGCGCGTCCCGACAGGATACGGGCCAGATAGCTCGACAATGCTCCGACGTTCGGCGATATGGACATGTCGTTGTCGTTCAAGATCACGAGCAGATCGGCATCCATGCTGCCGGCATTGTTCAGGGCCTCGAAGGCCATACCGGCAGTGAGTGCGCCATCCCCGATGACCGCCACCACCTGGCGTGCCTCGCGTGCCTGTTTGGCGGCCACCGCCATCCCCAGTGCCGCGCTGATCGAGGTGCTGGAATGGCCGACGCCAAAGGTGTCATAGGGGCTCTCCGAGCGCTTCGGAAAGCCCGACAAGCCGTTGGCCTTGCGTAGAGTCGCCATGCGTTCGCGCCGGCCAGTGAGGATCTTGTGTGGGTAGGTCTGGTGACCGACATCCCATACGATACGGTCCTCGGGCGTGTCGAACACATAATGCAGGGCGATCGTAAGCTCGACCGTACCCAATCCGGCGGCAAGATGACCCCCGGTGCGACTCACGCTGGTGATGAGGTATTCGCGCAATTCCTGGGCCAGCTGGGGAAGTACGCCTTCGGGCAGCCGCCGAAGGTCCGCGGGGGAATCGATGGTGCGCAAAAGCGCGTGCCCGGTCTTTGTCATTCTAGTGATCCCGCTCGACGGCATAGTGGGCAATGGTCGCAAGGAGCCGACCATTATCTCCTAAAAACCGCAGACTGGCGAGGCTATTCTCGTAGAGGTCGCGCGCGCGGCGGCGCGCCTCCTTTATGCCCAGTACCGACGCAAAGGTCGCCTTGCCGGCTGCGGCATCGGCGCCTATGGTCTTGCCGACCACGAGCGCCACCCCTTCGACATCAAGCAGGTCGTCTGCGATCTGGAAGGCGAGCCCCAGGGCTCGGCCGTAGTCATCCAGGGCGGGCGGAATCTCAGGGGTCGCGGCCAGCGCCCCAAGCCGCACGGCGGCATGCATCAAGGCGCCGGTCTTGCGACTATGCCGCTCTTCGAGGACCTCTATGGTTGCGACCGGCCCGGCCTTGAGATCGAGGGCCTGTCCGCCCGCCATGCCCAGCGATCCCGAGGCGCGCGCGAGTTCTTCCACCATGCGAATCCGGGCCTGTGGCGACAAGGTCTCGGCGGCCGCCAGGACCGCGAACGCCTGTGTCTGCAGGGCGTCTCCGGCGAGCAGGGCAGTGGCCTCGCCGAAGGCCTTGTGACAGCTCGGCCGCCCACGACGCATGTCATCGTCGTCCATGCATGGGAGATCGTCGTGCACGAGCGAGTAGGCGTGGATCAGTTCCACGGCGGCGGCGGGCGGGTCGAGCGCCTCGGGCGCCGCCCCGAGGGCCTCGCCGGTGGCGTACACAAGGCAGGCGCGCAGTCTTTTGCCGCCCCCGAGGGTGGCGTACCGCATGGCCTCATGGAGGTCCATGGGCACCGTCTCCATGGACGGCAGTGTGCGTGCCAGCACGTCCTCCACGCGGGCACGATAGCCCTTCAGTTGGTCTTCGGACACCACGTCAACTATCCTGTTCGCCCGCCTTGAAGGGCTCCACGCGGTAGCTTCCGTTTTCCGACACGAGGCGTTCCACGCGTTGTTCGGCGTTTTTCAGGCCGGCCTCACATAGCCGCGAGAGTTCCATCCCCCGCTGAAAGGTGGACAGGGCCTCCTCCAGAGATTGCTGGCCGTTTTCCATTTGCTGCACGATTTGCTCAAGCTCGGCCAACGTGGCCTCGAAGTTGGGAAGTGGTGTGTTTTCCGTCACAGGTCATCCTCATCTGTGGTTTGTCACCCTACTGCAACGACCCGGAACCGTCAATTGCGTGACGTGGCCAAGTCAGACTCGACCAGGGTCGATCGTTCGTTATAATGCCCCAATGACGAACGAACACACCCCGGACAAGTGGCAAGTACGGCGCCTGTTGCGCGCCCTCCCGTGGACCACCGTCGTGTGGATCATTCTGGCGGTCGGACTGTTGTCTGGCATAGACTTCGCAGCGCACTATTACAAGTTGCCACCCGAGGAAGTGAGCATCCTGCGCATCCTGGTGGTGGCGCTCGCCGGCCTGCGAGTCATCCATAATATCGAAGGGGCGCTGGCCCGACATCGGTCGCATCGCCTCGAGCAGATGGTGCGCAGCGGACAGGCCTATCAGCTGGCCTGGCAGGATTCGGTCACTGGCATCTATCTCATTCGCCTGCTCCTCTATGCGGGGCTTGCGCTAATCGTCATCGTCGTCGTCGGCGGGACGTTCAGTGGGGTCCTGGTCGGGGGTACGATGCTTTCGGTCGTGCTCGGCGTTGCCGGCCAATCCTTTTTCGGGAACTTCTTCGGTGGTCTTGCGGTGGCGCTCTTCAAGCCCTTTGATGTCGGCGACCACGTGCAGATCGTTGCCTGGCAATTCCCGATGATGCCCGAGACCTATCCCCACCAGCTGCGCGCGCAAGGTTACCGCGGCGTGGTACGCGACATCAATCTCTTCTATTCCGAGTTGCGCCTGGACGATGGACAGCTTTTTCGCGTGCCCAATGGTGTGGTCATCACCGGTGGCTTGATACGATCTCTTCCGAATGACTGGGCGCGCATCGTGTTCCGGTTCGATGTGGCGGTACCTGCCCATGTCGGCGATACGATGGGCAAGCTCGAGGAGGCGGCGCGGCGTCAGTTCCGGCCACGGCCCGAGGAGCCGGTGCCGCCGCCTGATTCCCCGGAGGCTGATGGGAAACACGGGGCGGCGCCCCCGTTTGGTTGGGACCCGCCCGTAGTTTTGATCGCCGATATCTCGCTTACGGCGGTGAGCTTTGAGGTGCGCGCCTCCGTCCCGCAGCGCCTGCGCGATCACGCCAAAGCGGATTTTTTCGCGGATATCCTGCCCATCGTGTATCCTGCAAAACCGACCTGATAGCAGGCTCGCCCGTGGCTTGGTATGCGAGTCGGTAAGCGAAACCTGGAAACCTCCCAAGGAGTATTGTCATCATGAATCTGGATCGAGTGGGCCCTGGCGACAAGGCCCCGGCGGCTATCAATGTCATCATTGAGATCCCGGCACACGGGCCGCCGGTGAAGTATGAGATGGATAAGGATACGGGCGCCATGTTCGTGGACCGGTTCATGAATACCGCCATGTATTACCCATGCAATTATGGCTATGTACCGCATACCCTTTCCGAGGACGGCGATCCTGTCGACGTCCTGGTGTTGACCCCCGTACCGCTCATCAGTGGCTCGGTCATCAACTGCCGGCCCGTGGCCATGCTCAGGATGACCGACGAGAAGGGACCCGATATGAAGATCCTCGCGGTCCCTACCGATAAGCTCTGTGTGTCCTATCGCCATTACCACGCACTGGCTGACATACCGGCCTATCTGCTCGATCAGATCAGCCATTTCTTCGCTCACTATAAGGATCTCGAGGCCGGCAAGTGGGTGCAGATCGAGGGTTGGGTGGACGGGGACCCGGTGCATGCCGAGATCACAAGTGGTATCGAGCGCTATCAGGCCTCGCGCCACAAGCCGCGTTTCTAACCTGGCCGCGCGTGCCTCAAGGATTCCCTGGGCGGTCCTTATGCCCCGACGCAAGGTCGCACTCCTCGCCATATTGAGGGCATGGCGGTTCTCGGGTTCCGCCAAAAGGTTATAGGCCCCGGCTTGGACGACGTACGTCATGGCCCACAGGAAGCCTATGGGCCATGGATCGTGCCGCTGGCGGCAGACGATACGATCCCGGAGGCCGCGCGCCGCGCCGTTGCCGGTCGGCACTGCGCGTGCTCACCGGAAGGACGCAATGTTGCTGCCATGAACCATACGGATTTTCGTCCGAAATTGGCGCCCGCCACGGGGTCCCGCTCGACCTTCAGTTCGATTCCCGTTTGCGCAATCGAACTCATATCCCTCGGCCTCTCAGCGCAGGTCGTACCAGACCCCACGACCGCTGCCGTGCTGACTCAGGGTGCGGTGGCCGACCAGTGCCCGGAAATGCTGCTTCAACGTGTTGCGGCGGGCCCCGGTCAGTTTGATGGCCTCGCCCATGGTGACGCGGCCGTGCTCGCGGGCGAACTCGACGATCTGTAGCTGCAGTTCCGGCATGGCCGCCAGCACGATCTTCTCGCGCTCGACCTTCTTCTCCAGTCGCCGCACCTGCTCAGCCAGCGAGCGCAGGAAGAACATCAACCACGGTTGCCAGTTCGGTGCCTCGGTGTGGATGGTGCGGATGGTGCCTTGGCTCTGGCGCAGCGCCAAGTAGTAGGCCTCCTTGCTGTGCTCGACCACGCTTTCCAGTGAGCTGTAGGGCACATAGGCGTAGCCGGCCTGCAGGAGCAGCAGCGTGGTCAGCGCGCGCGACAGCCGCCCGTTGCCGTCCTGGAAGGGATGGATCTCCAGAAACACGACGACGCACAGGGCGATGATCAGCAGCGGGTGCAGGCGGGCCGTCTCACGCTCTTGGTTCACCCAAGCCACCAGCTCCGCCATCAGGCGGGGCGTATCGAAGGACGACGCGGTTTGAAACGCGATGCCGATCTGCGTGCCGGTTTCGTCGAAGGCGGCGACGCTGTTCGAGCTGGTCTTGTAGTTGCCACGATGCCAGGCGTCCTTTTCGCTATGGTGCAACAGGATCTGGTGCAACTGCTTTATGTGGTTCTCGGTGAACGGGATGTCCGGTCAGGACGAAAACACCAGGTCCATCAGTTCGGCATAGCCGGCCACCTCCTGTTCGTCACGGGTGGCGAAGGATTTGATCTCCAGGTTCGACAGCAGCCGTTCCACCTCCCGGTCGGACAGCTTGCTACCCTCGATGCGGGTGGAGGAGCCGATGCTCTCGATGGTAGCCACGCGGCGCAGCGCCGACAGCCGGTCGGGCGCGAGCGTGCCCAAGGCGCGCCAAGCGCCTTTGAACTCGTCGATCCTGGCGATGAGGCGCAGAATCTCCGGGGTGATCTGGAGGGTGTCGGTTCGTAGCATGAACCCACACTACACCCATTTACACCCAATCAGGTCCAGGTTGGCGCATGGCGCTACCGTCCCTCATGGGGCGTGTTGGCAGCGGTTGCTCGGTAAGCCGGTCTCCTGGGGCCGCCGTTATGGCATCCTCGCGGCGGGTGGTGCCCCGCGGTCCGTGCCTGAGCCATACACCAAGCCGCAGGATTGGTCCGAATGATCGCCCCCAGGGCGATAGCGCCGCCGCACCACCCCTGAACCGCTGCGCGGTTACAGGCGGAGCACTACGGCGCGTCTTGGGTAGGCCTTGGCGCTGAACCGACTGCCGATCCGGTAGCCGCAGCGCTTGACCTTATCCAGGGGGACGCTGGGGTGCGGCCATCAAAGTGCTCGTCCAGATCCGCGTGCTCCGTGACGGGGACGCGCAGCCGATCTGCTCGTTCCCATACATCTGGCAGGTCGCATAGTCGCTTACGTCGGCCGACTCGCCGTCGGCCCGCAGGTCGACCACATCCATGCGGTACCACCCTATATGGGCACACCCGGCGGGTCCCATCGACTTCCCCTTACGGCCGGCCTTCTCGACCTCGGGTCATCGATTACTTGCCTGTATGACATTCCAGGCTACATCCCAGCGTATCCGCTCCTGTTCGAGGCGGACTTGTTGGCCGCAGGTATTCCCCTTGATCGCCTGATACAGCGTTCGTTCGGTACTGGTGAGTAGCGGCAGTTCTGTGGAAGGGTGCTGGTCTTTCTCTTCGACCCACAAATCACGATGGCTCATGAGCGTAAACTCATCCATAAGCACCGTCTTCAGGCTCGGGATGTATGTCCGCGCCCGATTGAGAATGGCAAAGCCATGCGTATCAATGTCGCCCCAGTATATACAGCGCGCCTGTTGTAGCCATGGAAGTTGTCCCAAAACGTCAACCGCATAACCCAATCGCATGATCACAACCGCGCCTGGCAGGTCATCAAAGGCAAGTCCGGTTTGAAGGTTCTCAACAATGAAGACATTCTGTGGCCGTATGCCAATGCTCGCAACCTCGTCACAAGGGGCAGAGACATCGCCCAGACCGCCCAAGCGCGCTCTAAGTTCCGGGTCCAGAACGCGCATGCGCATTAACTGCGGCTGTGCCCGCAAACCGCAACGCCTAAAGAAATCCCGCTCTCCGGTCGGGTCACCCTGGAGCGTCGCAATCAGGTCGGAGATCAGGCCTTTTCTGGAATCCAGCCATTTGCTGTCGGCCCCGGTAACCGGAATCTGTCGCGGATAGAGGTTCGAATTCGGATTGAGACTGATCCAATCCAGCATCTCGGCCAGCCTACGAAAATCCGCGTCGCTGTAGTCAGCGAGGACCTCGAAATATCTCGGGAGTTGCCGCGCCAGTGCCGGCCAGCGAGCCGTGAGCGTCTGATAGCGAGATTTGGCCCGCCCCCACCGTGCGGATTCACCAATCCACAAAGCCACATCTTCAGGGTTCCGTAACGCCAGTTTCTCTGGAAGTCGCTGGCTGCCAAGCGTCTTCCATCGGCGCTCGCACCAGGACAGGGTGCCAACTCCTTGCCAGTCTTGCCATGCGCTCGCCCAAACGCGAACGCCGTCGACTTGCCTTAGGGCAGCCTGTTCCGTCGGCATGCCGAGCGAGACCTCCAGCGGCCATTGGCCCTCGCCGGCATCACCGAGCAACCACTCGCGGTGTCTGCTCTGAAAGCGGCGGGCAAGAAACCGTCGAACATCGTCAGGAAGCTTCAACGGTAGCCCCCTCTCGAGCATGCTCCGGCAGCTTCAACCGCTGGCGCTCGCCATCGTACTCGATCAACAGGACCCCCGACACCCGCCGGTCACTGATATCCACGAAGCAGGCGCCGCCGATGAATGGTTCGAGGGTCATGACGGACTTCAGTGGCGTAGCGACCACCATTTGAAATCCAAAATTGGTAAAGATGTTCATCGCCAAGGCGGTGAACTCGTTGTCGGCCTTGTCGAAGGCCTCATCAAGGACGACGGGCGCATACATCGGCAGGCCGTGGTCGTTCCCACCCAGCTGATACCGCAGGGCTGCGGCCAGGCACGTGGTGGCGAGTTTCTGCCGTTGACCGCCGGATTTGCCGGCGCCACTGCGGTAAATCTCGACCTCGACGCCACTTTCATCGATCTCCCGTCCAATGAACTCGACATGCTGTCTAACGTCGAGCACAGTCTCACGCCAGCGCTTCTGCTCGGGGTCTTGACTGGCGAGTCGATCGACGAGTCGCCGCAGCGCCAGGAAACGCGCCTCGGCAAACTCGCGATCCTCCGTCCATGCATGGCTCAGTGCCTGTTGGATCTCTTGCTTGAACTCCCTGACGTCGGCAAGCTGCCGGTCGCTGGCGTCGATGTGGAGATAGGTGCGTTGATTGGCGCTTTGGTTGAACGGCACCTGGCCAAGGCTCTCGTTCACAAGTCCCATCCGCTCCAGGATGGCTTTGCGTGCATCGTTCAGGTAGGTGGAAAGGGCCGCCAGATTCTGGTGGCTTTGGTTCTGCAGGAGTGCAAAGAATCGCTGCTCATAGGCGGGCAGGCCATCCGTTTCCAGTCGAACCAGCTTGGCGAAAAAGTCCGACGCGCTGGCGAGGCTCACATCCATGTCGCCAGCCTCCATCGGCCACTGCCGTTTGAAATCGGCAAAGCGCGCTTCTATTTCCTTCTCGCAACCGCCGATCTCATCTTTAATCTCACCGATTTCCGTGTTGAGCCCTCGTTCGACAGCGGTTGCGACCTTGTCGAGGTTTTCGAGTCTGATGGCCTCGGACTGCTTGGCGAATCGTTCGCCGAGCCCCTTGATCTGATGGGGAGTCAATGGAATTCTGGACGCATCTTGAAGGAGGGATTCGAGTCTCTGTCTGCTGTCGTTGATCTGCTTGAGAACCGAGTCATGCGCGACCTTGGCTTCTCGGAGGTCCTTGTCTGCTTGATTAACGAAGTTCTTTTGCGTGTCGATCCGTTCACTGATTTGCAGTAAGGCGGTATTGCCTTTCCGCGCTTCGAGAATCTGCCGTTCGACCGTGGATATGCGGTCTAAGAGCGGTATTACATCGATTTCCTGCCACTGGAGATTCACCAGGGTCTGGCACTGTATGGCGCGGGTGGCCCGATTCCTGTCTTGGTTGGCGAGGGTTTCTATTTCTCTCTCGAGGCGCGCAATCGTCGCGGCCAGATCCTGGGTCTGGGCCTGAAAGAGCCCCAGCTTCTCGCGGTTGTCGAACCCGAGCACCCAGTGTCGTCGGTCGCCGATACTTCTCCGATCGTCTTTCTCGTGGCGGGTTTTGCTGTGCTTGACCTGGCCCTCCCGGGTAATGGCCCGATCGGCGCTCCGGAACGACTGAATGGAGTCGACGCATGCGTAATCGAATCGTTGCCGGAGTTCGGCCTGCAGCCAATCGGTATAGGCACCCTCCTTGACGTTCAGCTTCAAGACGAGCGAGTTGGCGCCGATAGGCCTCGTCTGCCAGGTCTCCGAGCGGCCGGTTCGGTAGTACACCAGACGCTGCCCAAGATGGGTGTTGTTGATGTAATTGGCCAGCGCCGAATACTGTCGCTCGTCCACCAGAAGTGAGAGCGCGAAGCCGTGCAGTACGCGCTCGATGGCACCTTGCCACGCGGCCTCGTCAGGCTTCACCTCAATGAGCTCGCCGACGAAGGGCAGAGTCGATTCCGATACCCCAATAGCTGCGGCGATGTCGCGGCGCATTTCGAGCATATCGGCCGAAATGTTGGATGGCTGGCGCTGGAGTACCTGTACCTCCTTCACCGCTTGCAAAAAGGCCGTCTCAACGTCTTTCTTCTGTGCGGCTACGCGGAACTGTTCTTCGCGATTCTCGTTGCTGCGCTGCTCCCAGTTTTCGACTTCCTGACGCGCATTACCCAATAGTTCAGCGAAGGCCTGAGGGCTATCCGGGAGGCCCCAGCCAAGCTTCTTGCACGCATCTTCAGCCTGGCCGCGTTTACGCAGGCGATCTGTGCGCTGGCCCTCGAGCCCAGATTTCTCAGCTTCCCATTGTTCGATCTGATCGCCGCCTGCCTCACGGTGCTGTCGCTCCAGATCGCGTAACGTTATGGTGTGGTTATCCAGGAGGCACTGACATCGACTGACTTCCCCTTCCGAGCCGCCGGCTTGCACCTCCAGGAACTGTACATGTTGTTTCAGGAGTTCGATGCGGCGGGTTTCCCGGTAGCCATCAACGCCCAGCCGAAGCTCGTCTAGCCCGTTGCGCGTCAGCATCAATGAATCTCTGCGCTGATATTGGTCTCGCGCGGGCGCGAGCGTTTGAACCTGCTCGCGAGCGGTCACTACCGCCTGGTGGGCGGCATTGAGTTCACCAAATTCGCTGACCAAGCGATCGGCGACCTCGAAGGTCTCGGGCCTGTCGAGCATGAAGTCCCGCAGGAAGGTATTGAGGTCGCCGAGATTTTTGGCCGACTGGGTTTTGTGCAGCAAGCGCAACGCCATTTCGCTGTCGATACCGAGCAGACGACAGAAGCGTTCGCAATAGGGACGAAACTCGTCGCGAGCGAACGCCTCGGGCAAGGACTGTTTGAGCTTCCGGATGTCGAAGTTGGATTGGCCGAAGTCGTCCAGCTCGCGCAGGTCAAAGGGGCGCTCCAGGACCAGGTAGTGGCGTTTGACGTCGGTGCTGCCATTGGCATTGCCGCGAAGCCAAAACACCTGAACCAGCACCACGGACTGGCCCAAGGCATTCTGGTAGGTTAGCGCCAGGGCAGACCACGTTGTCCCTGGGCGCAAGTAGCGGGTGGCGATCTCACCCGACTCCCCATCCTTCTGTTCGGCCCACGCACCGCGTATGTAGGTGACGAGATTCCGGTCACGGCCGCTGCGGTCGGCCTCGCGCGCGGCAGCGTTGAAGTCGATCCAGCGAGGCGGCACAAGCAGCGCTGAAAATGCGTCGAGTAGAGTCGATTTCCCAGACCCGGATCGACCGACAAACAGAAAGCCGCGTTGGCTGATCGGTACGTCATGCAGACCAGAAAATGTGCCCCAGTTGTACACCTGCAGGCGAGTCATCCGGAACTGCTCGCCGGCGAATAAGGAGGCGGTTTGGGGTTCCGAGGTCATTGGTCGACATCCTCGTCAGCGTCAGTCTGAGCCAGCTGCGCTGGCGTCTCTCCGGCCGCCATACGCTGGTACAGGTGGGTCAGCGCTTGTATTTCCTCTGCCGAGAACAGGAGCTTCAATGTGGGCGAGATCTCGAAGCGATCCTCGCTCGCGCGAATTTTCTGGAGGATGCTGTGCTTCTTGATTTTCTCGATGGAGGCATGAACCCGTTTCACGAATCCGGCCCGGTCGGTGTTGGCGGCGCGCTCATAGAGGGATAGAAACTCCGTGATCTCGTCTGTCGACACCACGGCCCGGTCACCCTGCGAGTCCGCTTGGGTCAATCGCTGGCGAAGGTGGAGCAGCAGAATCGAGTCAATAAACGTAAGCTGGGCCCTACGCAGCAGAAGGGGCACTTCGAGGTCACCGGTATCGGCCTGACGGGTGAAGGCCACGCGCACGTCTCGGTCGATGACCAGTTCGAGAAACAGTTCGGCAAGTCGCCGACGTATCACCGCTTCGTCGCGTACCAGGATCGGCCAGAGTTTTTGATGTCGACGCCCGTCGAGCGAGGGTCCTGCCAGCAGTTGCACCAGGGCGCGCCTGGTATCCAGCGCCAACTCGCCACTGTCACCCAGGAAAAGGCTGTTGCTGGCCGCCTGCGTCGCATCCGGCGCTTGCGCTTCAGCTGGTATTGGCGATTCGTCGTGCTCAGACCAGTTCATTGGCCCGCTCCCTCAAAAAGAAGATCTTTGGTATTCGGGCGCTACGGCGCTCATCGTCGCCGCCAACCCAGCCTACGGTTTCACTGTGGTCGGCTTTGAATCCATGCCGGCTACCCAATGCCAGCAGACCGACGACGCTGCCCAAGCCCTGTGCGGCGGGGAACTGCTCCAGGACATCGGCGATGGATGCCTGAGGGCGTTGCTCCAGGACAGCGCGCACGTGGGCCTTCAATGTTCGGAAGTCGATCTCGGACTGGGCCACCAGTTCGCCCACAGACTCCAGGTCGATTGGCGGCGCGTCCCCTTCCGCCATCTGACCAGGCAAGGCTTGCAAGGAGGGGTCATGCAGCACCCATTGGGACAAGGAACGCAAACGGCTGCTTGTGAGCGCAAGCGTGTACTGGAGGGTTTCCGTGGCCCGGACCTCATCCTTCAGGGCCAGCGCGGCGCGCTGAGCGTCCTTCAGCAGGTGATTGAGTCGGCGTTGCTCGAGGTATTCACGACTCTGGACGAAGTGCTTCAGGCTGCGCGCGAAGGTCTGGAGCACCTCATGAACCATGCCGCCCTGCTCGAGAAGGGTCCGCGTCAGCCGAAGGAGGAATCGCCGCTCCTTGGCTTCGAGCTGCCCGACGAACTCCCGCGACATGATGTTCTCAAGGGCTTGATCAAGCGTGGCGGCCTGCTCTGGGTCCGTAAGCAATCGCCAGAAAGCGGAGAAAGTCCTTCCGGCGTCGCTCTCGGAGATCAGGTCGATTCCGGCGAACAGTGAATCCAGCACATCCCCCCGGTTGCCATCGTTGTCCATGATACGTTCACGGAGATCGCGATTGAGCTGGTCGAACTGATCGCGGACGCGTCGGAAATCCCCTGCAAGATCATCAGCCAATGCGATGATCTCTCGCGAGCGCTCCAGCGCCGTTGCGTGGGGCAGCACGCGCATCTGCCCCTTCTGGATGGCGTCTATCTCCTTATCGATGCGGGCTTGCTCGGCCATGAGTCGGTCTATGCGACGGAATTTGTCGGTGTCGGTATCCTCTGCAAGCCGGGCCAGCGCCTCGATAACAAGCGTCAGGCGGCTTTCGGTTGCGGCAGAGTGCGGCTGCTCCAGGCCAGAGACAAATCGAATGGCTTCGACGGCGGCCGTAGAGAGTTCATATTCCTCCTCTGAGGTCCCGGTTGGGAATCGTCTCTCCAGGTAACCATCGGCAAGCCAGCCGGCGACATACGCCTGTGCCGTTTGCGGAAAGTCTTCGCCTTGGGCGCGCAGCTCTTCGAGATCTCTTGCGATTCGTTCGTGAAAAATGGAGGCGGGGAGACTTCGGTCGTTCTCGTAAAGATGGGCTTGGAGCAGGCCGATGACGGTGGGCCCGGTGTTCGAGGCAAGCAGGCGCCACAGCGGCTGCGCGCGCATGCGCCGGTACGTCGCGATGGCTTTGTCTGCTTTCACTCTACTCCAGGTGCGGGTCTCGCTTGATGGTTATCACAAGACAACGCATACACACATCAAAAACGACTTATGGACAGATTATAGAGCAGACCATATACTTTCTGCAATAATCAATATAAGCATTGGCTAACCTGAACGAGCCAGCCAGGATGTCGACCGAACAGCTTGCAGATCTAACCCAGCCACAGCGCGACCGGCTCGCGTTCGTGGAGCTGCGCGTGCGCTTCATCGGGGAGATACGCCGCCAGGACTTGGTCACGCGGTTTGGTATCCAGTCTGCCGCCGCATCCCGGGATCTCGCGCTGTACAAGGAGTGGGCCCCCGGCAACATCGACTACGATGCCAAGGCCAAGTCCTACGTCCTGGGGCCAAGCTTCCGGCCGGTCTTCGATTTTCCCCCGGAGCGGGTGCTGTCGTGGCTGACCCAGGGGTTTGGTGACGGCGAGCCGATGCGGCGCAAGACATGGGTAGTCAGCGAGAGCCCGTCCCGGCTCACGCACCCGGATCTGGATGTCCTTGCGAGCGTGACTCGGGCAATCCATCAGGAATGCCCGTTGGGCATAGAGTACCACTCCATCTCCAGTGGCCGCACCGCGCGAGAGATCGTCCCGTTCGCGCTGATCGACAACGGCCTGCGCTGGCATGTCCGCGCCTTCGACCGAAAGTCCGAAGAGTTTCGGGATTTCGTCATCACCCGGATCAAGAACCCTATAGCGCTCAAGGGGCAGCCGGTGGCGACCCATGAAATGAGCGATCAAGACATTCAGTGGACTCGGATCGTCGAGTTAGAATTGGTTCCGCACCCGGATCAGTCCCGGCCTGAAATCACTGAAATGGATTACGACATGAAGGATGGTTCGATACGGATGCGCGTTCGCGCGGCTGTAGCTGGCTACACGCTGCTGCGCTGGAACGTGGACTGCTCGCCCGATCACAGCCTCAGGGATGAACAGTACCGCCTGTGGCTCAGCGATCCGCTGGCGTTGTATGGGGTGGAGAATGCAAAGCTGGCTCCCGGTTACCAAGCGCCGAACGGCGCAAAGAATCGATAGGAACAGAAAAGCACAATTCTGATCCCAGCAGAGATGGCCTTGGCGCATATCATAGGAAACGCCGTGGAGGCCGCCTACAGACGGGGCGACCCCCCGGAACCGAGGCGCGAACTGATGAGCGCTTGGGCCAAGTACTGCGCAGGGGCGGGCAACGTCGTGACCATCGTGAGGGTAAGGGAGGCGTAATGAAGGGACATAATCTGCAATTTATCACCGACGAAGCGGGCCAGCGGGTGGCCGTGGTGTTGCCCTTAGGCGATTATGAGAGGCTGTTGGCGATCCTCCGCCATGAGGCCCGCCGCCAAAGCGAGGCGCTGCAAAACGACCCACAAGAACGCGAGGACGCGGAGTTTATCGAGCGTATGGCGGCATGGGATTGAGGCGCGGGGACATCGTCACCGTGGTGGCCCCTGGCGATTTTGGGAAACCCCGCCCGGCCTTCGTGGTACAAGCTGACAAATTTTCCGGGCATCCTACGGTTACGGTCTGCCTTCTCACGAGCGCAGAGCGTGATGTGCCCTTGTTCCGTTTGGACGTTACACCCACATCGGAAAATGGCTTGCGCGTTCCCTTGCAGATTCAAGTCGATAGGCTTTTAACCTGAACTTGCCCCCACTGCAGTAACGTCTATTTCACGTAATGTCCTATGATTTCAGGGGTTGTCTGGGATTTGGGGGGATTTTTGGGGCTTGCCGGGTAGTCACTCATATGTGGCGTAACGGGTTGATTGAGGCGTACAGGGTGCATATAGGCGGTAAGCGCCCCAGCAACCGCGCCCTGCCCGTGATCCTCTAAGTCGCTTACGATCCGATCCATCACATTGATGGAGACGGATGGATGGCAAAGATCCGCAGCAATGAGGCTTGGCAAGAGCTCTTTGCCGAGTACGAGGCAAGCGCAGAAGGTGCGCGCGACTTCTGTGCCCGGCATGGGCTACGGTTGACGTACTTCTATCGGCGCAGCCTGGAGCTTCGCGGGCGTTCGGCAAGCCGCCGGGGGCAAGAGGTCAAGCGTGGCGCACCCCCCGCGGCCTTCGTGCCGGTGACGGTCACACCCCGGGGCCTGCCAGCACCGGTCGGCCCCAAGCCAGGTGGCCCCCACTGCGTGGGGGATACGGTCACGCTCACTATCGGCAAGGCCTCGCTGGCGTTGTCGTCTGCGGTGCCCCCGGCGTGGGTGGCAGCGCTCCTTATGGCTTTGGAGGCCTGATCCCCATGCGCATGTTCATAACGCTCGGCTACGGCGAAAGCCAAGATCGCCCGCCGACACCACGCAGACGGCACGCCTGTCCACGGCTTCCAAACGCTCCTCACGGAGCTTGCCACCATCGTGCGCAACACCGGCCATGCGGCCGGCATGCCTGCCGTACATCCGCTGAAGCCGATGCGCCGACCTTCACCGTGACGACCCAACCTAATCCGCTGTAAGCGCGCCATGGCGCTTATCGATACCCTCGCCGTGTAGGCAGGGCGCGAAACAGGGATCTTCTCACAACGCCTTGAAAGGTCCAGGGAAAACGTCTTTCGTTCGGGGTAACTTGAGGCTAATAAGCGCTAGAGGACGTAAAGACAAAGAAAAACCGGCACTTAGGCCGGTTCAGTGGAAGCTAATGGATGGTAATAAACAAGGTAATGGTGGTGGGGCGGCAGCCTGTGTCAAACCACGGTGGGAACTCTGTAATCGAAGCTGAGGTGCAATGCGAACCTCTGCGGGTTCAAGGGGGGTAGCGCCAACCGGCGGCCTGCTCATGGTGGACGTTCAAGTGGTTTTCCCCTGGAGTCGGTCACCGAGATGGGCATGAAAACTCGCATGCCTCACCCGTCCGGTTTAAATCCGTCTTTGGGAGTCGAACCTGCGCCCTTCTGATCACTGCGCCTGTCTGGGGCCTCTCGGGGGGATGGAGTCACGCCGACCGCTGGCGCGACTGCCATTCGCTGAGCTCGGACGGACGCAGCCCGTAGCGCGCCAGCACACCCTCATGCAGCCGTCGGAGCTCCTCGATCACCAGAGCCTCGACGTTGTCCCTGTCGGCGCCGAGCTCATGCTGCGACAGACATTCCGCGATGACGTCCAGCGGCGCCTGCTCGGGCTGGCGGACGACTTCGCGCACTGATTGCTTGATCACCTCGCGCCAAGCCAGCCGCAGTGGGTCGGGCTCGGCAAGATCCTGCTTGATGGCAAGGTACTCCTGGGTCGAGCGCTCGTAGGCCCAGATATACAGGTCGCGCAACAGCTCGATCCTGGTCAGCTCGTAGACCCCGAGCCCGGCGCGGCTGTACGCCTGTTCCGGCACGTCGAGAAAGGTCAGCGGACACAGATTGGCGCGGATCAGCGGCAGGTTCGCCGCAAGTCGCGAGGTCCGTTTGTTGACGTCGGCAAAGGGCTGCAGATAGGGCAACTGGACCATCATGAAGAAGGATTGCTCGAATGGGTCCTTGATGCGGTTCGCCTTATCCAAAAGGAGGTCGAGCATTTCTTCGATCTGGGCTGGCACGGCGAGTGGGCGATAGACGCTCTTGCCGATCTCCACGCCATGCTGCCGCAGGCGGCCCTCGTCGGCGGGGTTGGGCAGGAGGTTTTCCGAGAGCGCGCTGTGCAGGTTGAGCAGCGTGAAACGGTTGAAGCCGACCGTGTCCGCGTTGTCGACCAGGAGCTCGATGGCCGCCTTGTGATTCAGGATCATCTGCGTTTCGATGGTGGCCTTGCCCCGCGCGGCACGGCCGTGCTCGATCAGCTCCCGGGTGTCGAGCCGGGTGTAGGTGTTGCCTTCCAGGCGGCTGGACGCCCAGGACAGGTCGATCAGCAGGCGGTTCAGGACGGCGCGGCCGTAGGTTCCCGCCGGCAGCATCAATTGGCCGGTATCACCCATCTTGCGCAACTGGCGCCGCAGTGGTTCCGGCAGATACCAGGTACGGTTGGGCTGGTAGGCATCCAGAAAATCGCGCTGGTAGCCCACCGGCTTGCGAGCCGCGAGCGGCTGGTCGACATAGGCGAGGACGTCCCAGCTGTCGGCCGAAAGCGGGATGTACCGGGGAAAGGCATCTTCGCCGGTGGCCGTGGGCGCCAAGCTGATGAGCGCAGCGATGTAGCGACGTGCCCGCCCTGCGCCCAAGGCCCTGATCCGACCTTCCGCCACCAACTCATTGAGCCAACGCTGGGCCGTCCGACGGGCAAGCCCCGGATGCTGGGCCAGGATGGCGGCGACCGATAACCCCCCAGGGCTGGCTTGGATGCTTTTGAGTAGGTCTTTCGGAGAGTGCATAGGGCCCTGTGGCGCAATTCATAAGATACTGTGGCGCAATTATGGCGCAAAACACAACATTGCGCCAGTATGGATGGCGCGATTCGCGCCGGTCTCCGGGGGTATCCTTCAGCGCGGCGATATCGCATGCGTGCGGACGGAACAGCGCCTTCATGGCTCCTGCCAACTCGTTCGGAAGGAGACCAATATGGAAGTCGTTCATCTCAACCAGAAGCAACTGGCCACCCGCTGGGCATCAGCGAGGTCACGCTGGAGCGGTGGCGCAGCGAGGGGATCGGGCCCAAGCTCCTGAAGCTCTGCGGCCGGGTCCTCTACCGTCAGATCGACATCGACGCCTACGAGGCATCGTGTCTGGCGACCTCGACCAAGAGCCGCGGCGCGCGGGTGGGCGCAGAGTGAAGTGTTGCGTTTTGTTGGTAATCGTCTTCGAGTAAAGGCGATTCGGAACAGGTCGGGGACGGAACGGACGACAGGGATTGCCAAACATGTGCAATATGGCAAACATGACACAACAAGCCCAAGCTCTGCCCGCCACGCTTCGCGCCATCCGCGCCAAGCTCGATCTCACTCAGGAGCAACTTGCCGAGCAGCTCGAGGTCTCGTTCGCCACGGTAAACCACTGGGAAGGCGGTGACATCAAGCCGCATGGCTGCCGCCGCGAGATTCCCGGCGTTGAGATCCTTGAGCATCGTCGCTCGGGCGAAGGCGCCCGCGCCGAGGTTGAAGACGAAGTCCACCAGCGCGTCGAGCTCGGACGGCTTGAGTGAAATCCGCACCAGCCGGCTGACCGCATCGGAGGTCGCCTGGATATCCTTTTTGAGCCAGGCTTGCGCCTGCTCACGCGTACAGGTCATGCCTTCGCGAACACCGTGGGTGTGGCCGTAGCCGATGGTCCACACGCCGCCGGTGTCGGGATAGGCGGTGAGCCGGCAGCCCTCGAATCGTTTGGTGAGCGCAAGGCCCGTTCTGCTGTAGGTCATGAGCGGGTTCATCGTTCACCCCCCCTGAGAGGCGGAGAGAAAAACGGCGCGGAGAGGGCGAAATGGGGCCCGGGGTGGGCGAGGCGGCCGGGGAAGGAAGTCCGCGGGAATCCCCGCGAACACATAGGGGCGCGCAAGAAAAAAGGCCAACCGAGAACGGTTGACCTTGATATATTGGTGGAGACGGCGGGAATCGAACCCGCGTCCGCAAATCCTCAGCCAGTCAGTTCTACATGCGTAGTCTGTCTACGGTTTCGCCCGTCGCCCTCCGACAGACAGGACGGCTACGGGTTGAGCCTGCTTGGATTTAATGGCGCGGTAACAGGCGCACCGCGACACGATCCTGCGTATATGACCGTTTCATCCCAGCCCGCAGAAAGAACCGGGGAAACGGTTAGCGGGGATTAAGCCGCTAAGGCGTAGTTGTCGTCGTTGGCAACTATGGTTTTTGCAGTTGGATTTACGAGGAACCCTGCACCTCGGCATGCCCTGAAGGCGTCGTAATCCACGTCGAAACCGATCGTCCCCAAGAACAAGGTATTATCGTATCCACGCGATCCGATTGCAAGGAGGAGGGCTGAACAAAGGCGGTACCTGCGATACAACAGCGCTGGGACATTCTGCGCGAGCACAACGTGACGAATCTGGGTGTCGCGATCCCCTGGCGGCTTGCGCGTCCGTAAGGCCAGTCGCTAGTGCTGCTTGATCGCGCGTTCCTGCTCGCGATTGGACTCCCGCTCCTTCAGGGCGGCGCGCTTGTCATGTTGTTTCTTGCCTTTGGCAAGCGCGATCTCGATCTTGGCGCGCCCGAATTTCCAGTAGAGGGAGAGCGGCACCAGCGTGTAGCCGCGGCGCTCGACGGCCCCCACGAGACGGCTGATCTCGAGCCTGTGCAGCAGAAGCTTGCGTGTTCTCGTGGGGTCGGCCTTGATATGGGTCGAGGTCGTTTTGAGTGGCGAGAAGTGGGCCCCAAACAGGAAGATCTCGCCGTTCTGGACGATGACATAGCTTTCCTTTAGCTGCGCGCGCCCATCACGGAGACTCTTGGCCTCCCAACCCTGTAACACGAGTCCGGCCTCGAATCGCTGTTCGATGAAGTAATCGTGCCAGGCCTTCTTGTTCTGGGCGATGAGGCGCGGTTCGGTGTCCTTGGGGCGGGCCATGGTCGGGCATGGTGCCGAAGGATGGCCGACCGCGCAAGGCCTATTCGTCATGCCGCCGATTCGTTTAGAGTGCTAGGTTATGTCCCGCTCGCCCGACAAGGCTGCCACGTCATGGTCGTCCCCCTCACGGTTTTTTCTCGTGGGTCTGGGGGCGCTCGCTGGCATGGACTCCTTTTCCGAGTTCCCCTATCTCTTGACCCATTACGGGGGCGGGACCTTCGTCGCGGTCTACGCCCTGGCCTTGTTGGTGATTGCCTGGCCGCTGCTCGGGGCCGAGCTCGCCGTGGGGCGCCGCGCCGGCGAAGGCGGGTGCGCCACCGGCGCCATCGTGCGGGCCGTGCCCGGGCGGGCCTGGCGCTGGGCGGTACGCGCGGCGTCGCTGGGCGGGTTCTTGATGTTTTGTTATGTGGCGGTGGTCGCAGGCTGGATGTTGTCTTATCTTCATGCCGCCCTGGCCGGCGAGTTTCGCGGGGCGACGGCCGCCTTTGTGGAGACACGATTCGCCCATCTGGCCGCGAATCCCGGGCCGATTCTGGCGTGGGAGGCCTTGTTTCTGCTCCCGGTGTTTCTGGTGAGCGCAGGCGGCTTGCGTGCCATCGAGGACCTGTCCTATCTCCTGGTACCGGCTCTGTTGGCCCTGTTGGTCGCACTCGTGGTATTTGCCGCCACCCTGGGGAGCTTTTTCGTAAGCGTTCCCGTCTTGCTCGCGCCGCGCACGACGCCCTCGGGCCTGACATTGGCCCTGGTCGCCCTGTCACAGGCGTTTTTCGGGCCCGGTCTTGGTACGGCCTCGCTGCTCGCCTACGGTGTTTCCCTCAGGAGCTCGGTGTCGGCCGGTCGCATGGCCTTGGCACTGGTGCTTGCCCAGGTCTTCGCCGCCTGGCTCGGGGGCTTTGCGCTCGCGTCCTTGGCCTTTGCGGCCGGGCTGAGTCCGCTCGCCGGTGGCGGATTCCTTTTCGAGACCTTGCCGCTCATGGATGCGCGGTTGCCGCACGGCACGCTCGTGATTGTGCTGTGTTATCTGGGCCTTATCTCCGCAGCCTGGCTTTCTGGGGTGGCATGGCTCGAGCCGGCCGTGCAGCTTCTGGTGGCGCGGGGCATGCCTCGGGGGCGGGCCGCCCTGAGACTCGGATTCGGTGCCTTGGCGATTGGCGCGGTTCTCACGCTGTCTTTGAAGTCGTGGGCCTTTTCGTTTACTTTCTTTGGACGACTAAAGACGCTCGGCCTGCTCGATGTCGTCATGATCATCGCCGTGAATGTCTTGTTGCCGTGGGGCGCGGGGGGCTTGAGTCTGCTCATGGGCTGGGCGCCGACCGGGCTTTTCGCGCGACGCGATCTGCTTGATGGCCGGCTTCGCCTCTGGCTCTGGGTCTTGCGTCTGCTGGTACCCGCGGCGACCCTGGTCGTGATCCTTACTGCACCTAGGTTGGTATTGTGACAACGATTAGCAAAAGCGCGCTCGTTCCTTACAGCGCCGAAGAGATGTATGAACTGGTCGCCGATGTCGAGAGCTACCCACGGTTCCTGCCGTGGTGCGCGGGGGCGCGGGTGCTGGAGCGCGACGATTCCGGGCTGGTGGCAGAGATCGACATGGCCTTCGGCGGCATCCGCAAGACATTCACGACCCGCAATATCCATGCGCCCGGGCAAATGGACATCCGGTTGGTGCGCGGGCCGTTCAGTCGGCTTGAGGGATCATGGCGCTTTACCCGGGTGGGCGATCTGGGCAGCCGGATCAGCCTCGATCTCGAATTCGATTTCGCAAACCGCCTGCTGGCGCTTGCCGTAGGGCCGGTGTTCGGGACGATCGCCAACAGTCTTGTCGAGAGTTTCCAGAAGCGTGCGCGTGAGGTCTATGGCGCGCGTTGAGTGGCCGATCGAAGTCGTTTACGGGGCCCCGATACCTGATGTCCGATGGGTGCGTCTCGCCCCGGGAAGCAGCGTCCTTGATGCCATCCGCCGGTCCGGCCTCCTCGATGACTATCCGGGACTCGATATCCGCGCCCGCCGGGTCGGTATCTTCGGGCGGTTTGCGGCTTTGAGCGATCCCGTCAAGGCCTTCGACCGTGTCGAGATCTATGCACCGTTACCCGAGGATCCGAAGGAGGGCCGTCGTCGGCGCGCCGCCGTCAAGAGTCGGATTCCCCGTAAATGTGGCGCGGGGTCGGACGCGGCGTTCCGACGATGCGTGCAAGCCGTCCTTTCTTGAAGTACAAGGTGAAGTGCTCGGCGATGCGCGGCTTATAGTTGCGTTTCAGGGAGTAGTAATAATCCCAGCGATTCGGATGGAACGGGTCGTGAATCGCCGGCGCCCCGAGGTCATAAACCACCTCGTTCTTGGTCATCCCGACGTGCAGTCGGGCGATCATCCGCGCGGTGATGACATTGCCTTGCTGGACTGTGGGGCGATAGAGCAAATGGCAACCGCTTAGTGCCAGCGAAGCCAACACAAGAAAAAGCACATTCGGTTTTTGCATGGGAATCGTTCTAGTTTACACTGGCTTTTCGTGAGTCGAAGGCGACAAAGTTACACTATCGACCTCGTCAAGGCAAAAAGTACGGGATGAACATCATGAGCGACAGCACCGATCTCAAGAAGGCCGGCCTCAAGGCGACACTGCCGCGCCTCAAGATCCTCAGCATCCTGGAGGAGCCGCGGGCCCGACATATGACTGCGGAGGATGTCTATAAGGCGTTGTTGGACATGGGTGAAGAGGTGGGTCTGGCGACTGTCTACCGGGTCTTGACGCAGTTCGAGAGCGCGGGGCTCGTCATTCGCCACAACTTCGAGGGCGGACGTTCGGTCTTTGAGATCAACCAGGGCGGCCATCATGACCATGTCGTATGCGTGGAATGTGGCGAGGTCTTCGAGTTCTACGACCCGGCCATCGAGGAGCGCCAGCGGCGCGTGGCCGAGGCCCTCGGTTTCCACGTCGATAGCCACTCCCTTTATATGTACGGCACCTGCCTTGGCATGAAGCGCGAGGGTAAATGTTCGAAGAAGGGCACTCCTGGGACCGGCGTATCCTAGGGCAACCCTGATGTAAGCCCCTACGCACGGCTGTGAGCTGCGGGTACAGTCTCTCCGGTCTGCGGGTTTACTTACGGCCCGAAAAGGTAGCATCCTTCATCTCGCGCATACGCGAGGTGCGGGGGTCGCGGCTCTACAATCGTATATTTACGTGCCCCTTGGCGCTAGGAATGACGGCCGAGGTTCAAGAGCACCGCGGTCTCGTCGCAGCGGTTGTACTTGTAGCATTTCACACACACGTTCCAGACCTTCTCGGGCAGTGTGTCCATGGCCACGGTGACGAAACCAAGCTTGTGAAAGAAGGCCGGGACATAGGTCAGGGCCATGAGTCGGCGCAGGCCCAGTTGTCGGGCCTCGGCGATGATGCGCTGGACCATGAGGCGCCCGAGACCCCGACGCTCATATTCCTCGGCCACGACCAGGCTTCGGACTTCGCCCAAGTCCTCCGTAAAGATCTCGAGTGCCCCGATCGCCACCACCCGCTCATCGACCTCGATCACAAAAAAATCGCGCAGGTGGCGATAGATCTCGTTCATGGTGCGTGGCAGTAGGTTGCCCTTGGTCGCATAAAGCTCAAGGAAGTGGTGGATGAGCGGGACGTCGGCGATGCGCGCCGGCCGCACCTTGGGGGCCGCCATTCCCTTATCCACGGAGCATGTCTCGCGCCAGGGCGCGGGTGCGGGCGCTCACGGCGATCCCCCCCAGCATGCGTGCGATCTCCTCGATGCGCCGCGCCTGTGTCAGGACTTCGACCGAGCTTATGGTCCGCCCCCCAGTCTCGCCCTTTTCCACGAGCAGGTGGGTGTCGCCCTGCGCGGCCACCTGCGGGAGGTGGGTGATGCACAGGACTTGGCGGGTCTTGGCGAGTTCGTGAAGTCGCAGGCCCACGATCTCGGCGACGGCGCCACCGATGCCGACGTCGACCTCATCGAATATCAGCGTCGGGCCTGCGCATACGTCGGCAAGAACCACCTGCAGGGCGAGACTGATGCGCGAGAGTTCGCCGCCCGAGGCGATCTTGGCGAGCGGTTTGAAGGGTGCATCGGGGGCCGGGCTTACCAGGAACTCGACGGCCTCGCAGCCATTGACTGACAGCGCTTCCGGCGTCAGGGCCGCCTGTAGGCGCGCCGATCCAAGTCCCAGGCGCCCCATCTCTTCGGTGACGGCTTGCGCGAGTGCCGGCGAGGCCGCAGCGCGTTTGGCGCTTAAGGCCTGGGCCAGGCCCGCAGCCTCGTGTTCGCGTCCGGCGATCTCCCGGGCGAGTTCGGCAATCGCGTCCCCATCACCTTGCAGCGACTCATGCTCTGCCGCCAGCCGCCCCCAGAGTTCCGGCAGTTCCTCCGGGGGGACACGATGTTTGCGCGCCAGATCATGCCAGTGGGCCACCCGGGCCTCGAGCGCCGGGAGATCCAGAGGCTCGCTTTCGAGATCGCCGGCGATACGATTCAGGGCGATCGCCGCTTCACTGATCTCGACCCCGGCGCTTGCCAGCAGGCCCTCGACCTCGGCGAGTCGTGGTTCATGGCGTAAGAGTTGCCGCAGGGTGCTCATGGCCTTTTCAAGCGCCGAGGATAGCGCGTCGTCTCCCTCGCTTAGCAGCGCCACCAGACCGCTGATGCCCGACATGAGCTCCTGGGCATGGGCCAGGCGGCGCTCCGTGGTATTCAGGTCTTGCCATTCACCGGCCTGTGGACGTAGGCCCTCGAGCTCGTCGAGCTGGTAACGCACCAGCGAGGCCCGGGCGGCGCGCTGTTCGGCCGCTTCCTGCAAGGCGCGATGGCGGGCCCGCAAGGCCGCCAGCGCGGTCACCACGCTGGCCAGCGCCTGGGCCTCGTGCCCGGCGCCCGCATAGGCATCGAGGAGGCTGCGTTGCACGTCCCGGCGCATGAGCGCCTGGTGTTCGTGTTGTCCGTGAAGATCGAGCAGCCGCTCGCCCAGTTCGCGCAGCAGTTGCAGGGGGACGGGGGTGGCGTTGATGAAGGCGCGCGACCGGTCTGGCGCGACGACCCGGCGCACGATGCACTGATCGGTATCGGCTGTGAGGTCGCGCTCGGCGAGCCATGCGTGCGCCGGGCTGTCCGGCGTGAGATCGAAAGTGGCGATGACCTCGGCGGTATCGGCCCCGGCCCTGATGACCCCGGCGTCCGCGCGCGAGCCGAGCACAAGTCCCAGGGCATCCACGAGCAGGGACTTGCCGGCGCCCGTTTCGCCGGTCACGACCGAAAGCCCGGGCCCGAGCGGTATGCGCAACTCGTCTATGACCACGAACGATCGGATCAGAAGCTCGGAGAGCATCACACCCTTCGACCCCAGTGCAGTTTCTGGCGCAAGACCTCGTAGTGGTTGCGACCTTCCGGGTGCAGCAGGGTCAGGGGGGTCTCGGAGCGGCAGACGATAAGGCGGTCGCCGTTCCGGACACCGAAGTTCGATTGCCCGTCGAAGGTCACATGGGCGCTCTGATCGCTTACGAGCACGATCTCGATGCGGCAGCCGCTATGCACCACGATCGGCCGGTTGCTCAAGGTCTGCGGACAGATCGGTACGAGCACGATGGCCGCCAGTGTCGGGTGCAGGATGGGCCCGCCTGCGGACATGGCGTAGGCCGTGGAGCCGGTCGGGGTGGCGATGATCACGCCATCGGCGCGCGAGCCGCTCACGAGCTGCCCGTCGACATAGGTCTCGAACTCGATGAGGCGGGCGAGCTCGCCCTTGTTCACTACCGCGTCGTTCAGCGCCAGGCGTTCTACGAGCGTCTGCCCGTCGCGGACGATGGTCGCGGCCAGCAGAAAGCGTTCCTCGGCCTGGTAGTGGCCGTCTAGGATGTGGTTGATCATGCCGATGTTGTCGGTGGATACGTCGGCAAGAAAACCCAGGCGCCCAGCATTGACGCCTATCATCGGGACGTGATGGGGTGCGAGCGTGCGTGCGACACCAAGCAGTGTGCCGTCGCCGCCGAGCACGATGGCAAGATCGATCGTCTCCCCGATGCGGTCGAGCGGGCAGGTGGTTACGCCCGCGAGATCAAGTGCGGCGGCGGTATCCTCCTCGACGGTGATCTCCAGCGCCCGGGCCTCCAGGAGCGCATACAGGCGTTGCAGCAGTTCGCGTCCGCCCCGGTCACCGTATTTACCGAACAAACCGACGCGCGTCATCACCGCCTTCATCGCCAATCCCTCATGGTCACAACACTAGCATGGGTCCCTTTGGGCGGCCAGAGAGGGGCGCTCTGCAACCACCGTGCATCCGTCTGTTGACACCCAGGGCGCCTATTGGTAGCGTGCCCTTGGCACTCGGAAAGTCGGAGTGCTAAGAGGGGGTATAGCTTATGGTGTCGTTAACGCCTCGTGCCGAACGGCTCCTCAAGGCGCTTATCGAACAGTATATAGCCGAAGGTCAGCCCGTCGGCTCCCGGACATTGGTGAAGCAGGCCGGGCTGGAGTTCAGCCCGGCGACCGTGCGCAACATCATGTCCGACCTTGAGGAGTTCGGTCTCATCCGTTCGCCCCACACCTCGGCCGGACGCGTACCAACCGAGCGCGGGTATCGCTTTTTTGTGAACACCCTGCTCGCGGTCAAGCCGCCGAAGACCCTGGACACGGCCTCGATCGAGGACCGGTTCCTGGCGGATCAGGACCCGCAGCAGCTCATCGAGTCGGTGTCCGGCCTGCTCTCGCAGGTTACCAAGCTTGCCGGGATCGTACGCGTGCCGCGGCGCGTCGATGCCGGTTTTCTGCAGCTCGATTTCCTGTCACTGTCGCCTACCCGAGTGCTCGTCATCCTGGTGACGCAGGATGGTCAGGTCCTAAACAGGGTCATACACCCCAAACGGTCGTATTCGGCCTCGGAACTGCAACAAGCCGCCAATATCTTCAACGGCGCCTACGCCGGCCTGTCCCTCGATGAGGTCCGGCGCAGCCTGGTGGAGGCCTTGCGGCGCGACAGCGAGGACATGCAACAGATTCTGCGCTCGGCGGTGGAGATGGCCCATCAGGTGTTTGCCGGGGAGGCGATGAGCGAGGCGCCGCTTTTTGTAAGCGGCGAGACCAATCTTTTGGCCTTTCCCGAGCTCAGCAATACCGAGAAGCTGCGTCGTCTGTTCGAGGCGTTCACCGCCAAGCAGGATCTCCTGCACCTGCTCGATCAGAGCATGGTCTCACAGGGGGTGCAGATCTTCATTGGCGCGGAATCCGGTTACGAGGCCCTGGAGTCGTGCAGCGTCGTGACCGCGCCCTATGAGGTCGATGGTCAGATCGTCGGGACTGTGGGGGTGGTCGGGCCGACGCGTATGTCTTACGACCGCGTGATCTCGGTGGTCGATGTCACCGCGCGCCTATTAAGCGGGGCCTTGAGTCACGGCGCCCCGGGTTAGACACGCTTGATTTGCCGCGGCGCGATCCCCACATGCCGCTGGTGAATTCATGACGGAGCAGGTGATGGCGGACAACGATACAATGACGGGCGACAAGGAGTCCGGGACCGAGACCAAGACACCGGCGCGTGAGGAGCCGCAAGCGGCGCCCGCGGCCGACGACCCGGCGGCACTGGCAGCCGAGCTCGAGAAGGCCCGCGCCGAGCTCGCCGAGAACCGCGAACGGCTTTTGCGGGTCGCTGCGGAGGCCGAGAACACCAGGCGGCGCGCCGAGCAGGACGCCGCGACCGCGCGCAAGTTCGCCCTGGAGCGCTTCGCGACCGAGCTTTTACCGGTGCGCGACAGTCTCGAGCGCGCCCGCGCCGTGGATCGTGATACCGCCGGACAGGCCCTGGAGGCGCTTTTTGCCGGTGTGGATCTGACCTTGCAGCTGATGGATTCGGTGCTTGAGAAGTTTGCGATCACGGCGATCGACCCCGCCGGGGCGCGATTCAATCCGGATCAGCATCAGGCCATGTCCATGGTCGAGAGCGAGGATGTGCCGGCCAACCACGTCGTGGAGGTCGTGCAAAAGGGGTTCTTGTTGAACGACAGGCTTTTGAGGCCGGCCCTGGTGGTGGTCGCCAAGTCCAAGTCCTGACCCTTGAAAAACGCCCTGGGGCCCCCATCTGGAGACCAGCGGCCTTACAACTATCCATATTCCCTAGCGGGAGTAAGAGGACAAAAGCGATGGCAAAGATTATCGGGATCGACTTGGGAACCACGAATTCGTGCGTGGCCGTCATCGAGGGCGGAAAGCCGCGCGTTATCGAGAACAGCGAAGGAGATCGCACTACGCCCTCGATCGTCGCCTATACCAACGAAGGCGAGATCCTGGTCGGGCAGTCGGCCAAGCGCCAGGCGGTCACCAACCCCCAGAACACGCTCTATGCGGTCAAGCGTCTTGTGGGCCGCAAGTTCGAAGATGAGATCGTGCAGCGTGACATCAAGATGGTGGCCTACAAGATCGTGCGCGCCAAGAACGGTGACGCGTGGGTCGAGGTGAACGGCAAGCAGATGGCGCCTCCGGAGGTATCGGCGCGCGTCCTTCAGAAGATGAAAAAGACCGCCGAGGATTATCTGGGCGAGGAGGTGACCGAAGCCGTCATCACCGTCCCGGCCTATTTCAATGATGCGCAACGACAGGCCACCAAGGATGCCGGGCGCATCGCCGGGCTGAACGTCAAGCGCATCATCAATGAGCCGACCGCGGCCGCCCTGGCCTTCGGTCTCGACAAGAAGGAGGGCGATCGCAAGATCGCCGTCTACGATCTGGGTGGCGGCACCTTTGATATCTCCATCATCGAGATCGCGGAGGTCGATGGCGAACATCAGTTCGAGGTGTTGTCGACGAACGGCGACACCTTCCTTGGGGGCGAGGATTTCGATCTGCGGTTGATCGATTATCTGGCCGAGGAGTTCAAGAAGGACTCGGGCATCGATCTGCATAAAGATCCCCTGGCGCTGCAACGCCTGAAGGATGCCGCGGAAAAGGCCAAAATCGAGTTGTCTTCGCGCACTCAGACGGATGTCAATCTGCCATATATCACGGCCGATGCGAGCGGACCGAAGCATTTGAACGTCAAGATCACGCGCGCCAAGCTGGAGAGTCTGGTGGAGGATCTGATTCGGCGGACGATCGAGCCCTGCAAGATCGCCTTAAAGGACGCCGGCCTGAAGGTCACCGAGGTCGACGATGTGATCCTCGTCGGCGGCCAGACGCGCATGCCGAAGGTGCAGGAGGCGGTGCGGGATTTCTTCGGGAAGGATCCGCGCAAGGACGTGAATCCGGACGAGGCGGTGGCGATCGGTGCGGCCGTCCAGGGCGGCGTGCTGGCAGGGGACGTCAAGGATGTCTTGCTGTTGGATGTGACCCCCTTGTCTCTGGGTATCGAGACCATGGGCGGCGTCATGACCAAGCTCATCCAAAAGAATACGACGATACCGACCAAGGCTGCGCAGGTGTTCTCGACTGCCGAGGACAACCAGACGGCGGTTACCGTACATGTCCTGCAGGGCGAGCGCGAGATGGCGGCCGGCAACAAGTCGCTGGGGCGTTTCGATCTCACCGATATACCGCCGGCACCGCGTGGCGTTCCGCAGATCGAGGTGACCTTCGATATCGACGCCAACGGCATCCTGCATGTGTCGGCGCGCGACAAGGCGACGGGCAAGGAGAACCGGATCGTCATCAAGTCGAGTTCGGGTTTGAGCGAGGCCGAGATCCAACGCATGGTGCAGGACGCCGAGGCGCATGCCGAGGAGGATCGTCGCGCCCATGAGCTGGTGGATGCCCGCAATCAGGCCGAGGCGCTCCTGCATAGTACGCGCAAGTCCTTGCAGGATTTGGGCGATAAGGTGGGCGCGGCCGACAAGGGCGCGATCGAGGCGGCCATGCGGGATCTGGAGGCGGCGGTCAAGGGCGACGACAAGGCTGAGATCGCCTCCAAGACCGAGGCCTTAAGTCAGGCGAGTCACAAGTTGACCGAGCAGATGTATGCCCAAGCCCAGGCGGGTAGTTCGCCGGGGGGCGGCGCCGAACAGGCGGGCGGGACCCAGGCCGGCGGCGACAATGTCGTCGACGCCGAGTTCGAAGAAGTGAATGAGAATCGCCGCGAAAAGTGAGGCCTTGAAAGAGGACGGGGGCGCGGGCGCTGTTGACGCCCGTGCCTTTTTTCTTCTATGGTCGGGGTTTTGCGGCAGTACGGGGTTATGACGACGCGACGCGATTATTATGAGGTTCTCGGTGTGACCCGCGGGGCGGACGACACCGAGATCAAGAAGGCCTATCGCCGCATGGCGATGAAGTACCATCCCGACCGCAATCCCGACGACAAGAGCGCCGAGGCCGTCTTCAAGGAGTGCCAGGAGGCCTACGAGGTCTTGAGTGACCCGCAAAAGCGCGCGGTTTATGACCAGTTCGGCCATGCCGGCGTGCAGGGTGGCGGGATGCCGGGGGGCGGGCCGTTCGGGGCCGGGGGCTTTGCCGACATCTTCGATAATGTCTTTGGGGATATCTTCGGCGGGGGTGGCGGTCGTCGCGGCAGCCAAGTCTACCGTGGGGCCGATGTACGTTTCACCCTGGATCTGTCCCTGGAGGATGCGGTTTTCGGCACCGAGGCCCGTATCCGTGTCCCGACGATGGCGACCTGCGATCTGTGCAAAGGGTCCGGGGCCCGCGCCGGGAGTGTGCCGGTGACCTGTCCGACATGTGGCGGTCATGGGCAGGTGCGTTTACAGCAAGGCTTCTTTTCGATCCAGCAGACCTGTCCCAATTGTCGCGGGAGCGGGCGGACCATCAGTCAGCCGTGCGTCGAGTGTCGTGGCGAGGGCCGTACGCGACGCGCCAAGACCCTGTCGGTGACGATTCCAGCGGGTGTCGATGAGGGTGACCAGATCCGCGTGAGCGGACAGGGGGATGCCGGCGAGAACGGGGGTCCGGCAGGCGACCTCTACGTACAGATCAAGCTGAAGCCGCACGCCTTTTTCCGCCGGGAACAGGATGACCTTTATTGTAAGGTGCCGGTGCGCTTTGGGATCGTGGTCCTGGGCGGCGAGAT
This sequence comes from Acidiferrobacter thiooxydans, assembly GCF_003333315.1. Taxonomy (GTDB): domain Bacteria; phylum Pseudomonadota; class Gammaproteobacteria; order Acidiferrobacterales; family Acidiferrobacteraceae; genus Acidiferrobacter; species Acidiferrobacter thiooxydans. The sequence goes on along the minus strand of NZ_PSYR01000002.1, from coordinate 1,025,729 downwards.
CGAGATCCCGAGCCTGGACGGGCGCATGACCTTGAAGATCCCGCCGGAGACGCAGACCGATAAGGTCTTTCGCGTGCGCGGCAAGGGGGTCAAGAATGTCCGCACCGGTCATGTCGGCGACCTCTTCTGTCAGATAACGGTGGAGACGCCGGTCAAGCTGACGCGCGCCCAGCGCGAATTGCTCGAGGCCTTTGACGCCTCGATACGCGAGGGTGGGGAGCGCCACAACCCGGTCGAGCACTCATGGCTCGACAAGCTGCGGGGCTTCTTTGAGCCCAAGGCGCGCAGTTCCGGGGAATAAAAGCAGACGGCGGTCGTCTCTCAACCATTACCGCAACGAGGGTTCGCTATGGGGGACAAACGCACGTTCAATCCATCGCGTCGGCGCGTTATTGTCGCCGCCGGCGGCGTGGCTGCGGCCATGGGATCGGGTGCCGCCTTTGCCGGTTCTGCAGACAGCCTCGATCTGACATTTCCGGGCCAGAAGGCCACCCATCATATCGTCTACCAGCTGAACCAGGCGGATCACGGCTATCAGCAGCATATCCTGTCGTCGGTACAGGCCTTGCTGCGGCGTTATGGGAACTCGATCCACATCGTGGTAACCTGCTTTGCCGAAGGCATCAGCGTGGTCTTGAAAAAACCCGTCCGGCCGGTGGCAAGAGGCATCCGCGCCGGGGTGGCGAGCCTTCATGACTACGGTGTAGAGTTTCACGGCTGCGGCAATACCCTACGGACATTGAAATTGACGAAATCGGCGTTGCTGCCGCTCGCCACCTATGTGCCCATGGGGGCCGCGGACCTGATGGAGCTCCAGCATAAGGGTTACGCCTATATTGCCTGGTAGCGCCGCGCGACGGATTTCGGCTCGGTGTGCGATGGGTTGGCGGGTGGACCGGCTTTTTAAGGGGAGATCATGAGGATTGCCGTGGCAGGCGCCACCGGCCGCATGGGTCGGGCGGTGCTCGCGGCCTTGCGCGGGCAGGCCGATGCGTGTCTCTCCGGGGCGCTCGTGCGTGCCGGTGACGACGCCTGCGGACGGGATGCGGCGGCCCTCATCGGCGGCGCGCCGTTCGGGGTGCCGGTATCGGATGTGCCCGAAGAGGTGATCGCCGGCTGTGATGTCCTGATCGATTTCACGGCCCCTGAGGCGAGTACGCATTATGCGGAAATCTGCGCGCGGCTCGGCAAGGGCGCGGTCATCGGCACCACCGGGCTTTCGGGGGCGGCCAGCGAACGACTGCGGGCGTTGGCCGACAAAGGCCGCTTTGTGGTGGCCGCCAATATGAGCGTGGGCGTAAACCTCGCCCTGCATGTGCTGGAGATCGCCGCCCGCGCCCTGCCCGATGCCGATATCGAGATCCTGGAGGCCCATCACCGCCACAAGATCGATGCCCCGTCGGGGACGGCGCTGCGTCTGGGGGAAGTGGCAGCCGCCGCCCGAGGCCAGCGCCTGGCGGATGTGGCCGTGTACGACCGTCACCACGAGCGCGCGCCGCGGGCTCCGGGCAGTATAGGTTTTGCGACCATCCGTGCCGGGGAAATCGTGGGCGAGCATCGTGTGTACCTGGCGCTGCCTTCGGAGCGCCTCGAGATCGCCCATATCGCCGATAGCCGCGAGGTGTTCGCCGATGGCGCCGTGCGCGCCGCGCGCTTTCTGATGGGCCGTCCCCACGGTGTCTATGACATGCAGGACGTGCTCGGCCTGCGTTGATTTCACGCGGCCATTTCGTTACAATCTCGCCGCAAACCCTTGTGAATGACTCGTTTTCCGGGCGGGAGCGGCGAAGAGCGGCTCCCGCTTTTGTATGTAAACCCTGAGGCGGGAGGTACCGTGGCGCAACTGGCATTGCTTGCTCTCGCCGACGGCACAGTGTTCGTCGGGGAGTCCATAGGGGCCGCAGGGGCTTCCCAGGGCGAGCTCGTGTTCAATACCGCCCTGACCGGCTACCAGGAGATCCTCTCGGATCCTTCGTATGCCGGCCAGATCGTCACGCTGACCTACCCGCACATCGGAAACACCGGCGTCAACGACGACGACATGGAGGCGGCGGTCATCCACGCCGCCGGGCTTGTCGTGCGCGATGCGCCGGTCCGCTACAGCAATTTCCGCGCGACGGGAGACCTGAGGGGCTTTCTGCAAGATCGCAAAGTGGTGGCCATAGCCGGTATCGACACGCGCGCGCTCACACGCCGGCTGCGCGAGAAGGGTGCGCAGAATGCCGTCATAGTGGCCGGCGAAAGGGCCGGTGATGTGGCGGCGGCGGTGGCTTTGGCGCGCGCCTTCCCTGGGCTCGACGGGCTCGATCTCGCCAAGGTCGTGTCAACGCCGCGGTCCTATGTCTGGGGGGAGGGGCTGTGGGAGACAGAGGCCCCGCCGGCACGCTACCACGTGGTGGCTTATGATTTCGGGGTCAAGCGCAATATCCTGCGCAGTCTGGCGCACGCCGGTTGCCGGGTCACGGTGGTGCCGGCGCAGACCCCGGCCGCGCAGGTGCTCGCCTTGCGGCCCGACGGTGTGTTTCTCTCGAACGGGCCGGGCGATCCCAAGGCCTGTGGCTATGCCATCGACGCCACACAGGAGCTCGTGGCCTCGGGTGTGCCGCTTTTCGGGATCTGTCTCGGTCACCAGCTGCTGGGACTGGCCCTGGGCGGGCGCACCGTGAAGATGAAGTTTGGCCATCATGGCGCCAATCACCCGGTTCTCGATATTGACTCCGGGCGCGTCTTGATCACGAGCCAGAATCATGGTTTCGCCGTCGACGAGATGAGCCTGCCCGGCTGCCTGCGCGTGACACACCGCTCGCTGTTCGATGGCTCTGTCCAAGGATTGATCCATACCGATCGACCGGTGTTTTCCTTTCAGGGGCACCCCGAGGCGAGCCCCGGGCCCCATGACGTCTGGCCGCTCTTTGCGCGATTCACGGCGCTCATGGATGCGGCGCAAAACGGGGTTACGAGGTCCTGATGCCAAGGCGCGACGACATCAAGAGCGTTCTCATCATAGGGGCCGGACCGATCGTCATCGGTCAGGGCTGCGAGTTCGATTATTCGGGTACTCAGGCCTGCCGGGCGCTCAAGGAAGAAGGGCTGCGCGTCATCCTCGTGAACTCGAACCCGGCGACCATCATGACCGATCCCGATCTCGCCGACGCCACCTACATCGAACCGATCAATTGGCGGGTGGTGGAGCGCATCATCGCCAAGGAGCGCCCGGATGCGCTGTTGCCGACCATGGGCGGGCAGACGGCGCTGAACTGCGCGCTTGATCTGGATCGCGAGGGGGTCCTGGAGCGTTACGGCGTGCGCATGATCGGCGCCTCCAAGGCGGCCATCGACAAGGCCGAGGATCGCGAACTCTTCAAGAAGGCGATGGAGTCCATCGGTCTCGGGGTTGCCAAGGGGGCCATCGCCCACAGCCTCGAGGAGGCCCTGCAGGTGCATGCCCTGGTGGGTTTCCCGGCGATCATTCGCCCGTCGTTTACGCTGGGCGGCAGTGGCGGCGGCATCGCCTACAACCGCGAGGAGTTCGTGCAGCTCTGCGAGCGTGGCCTGGATGCCTCGCCGACCCGCGAACTGCTCATCGAGGAGTCCATCATCGGCTGGAAGGAGTTCGAGATGGAGGTCGTGCGTGATCGCCTGGACAACTGCATCATCGTCTGCGCGATCGAGAACGTCGACCCCATGGGTGTGCATACCGGCGATTCCATCACCGTGGCCCCGGCGCAGACCCTCACGGACAAAGAATACCAGCGGATGCGCGATGCCAGCATCGCGGTCTTGCGTGAGATCGGTGTGGAGACCGGCGGATCGAATGTTCAGTTCGCGATCAATCCCAAGACCGGGCAGATGATCGTCATCGAGATGAATCCGCGCGTGTCGCGGTCATCGGCACTCGCCTCGAAGGCCACGGGCTTTCCCATCGCCAAGATCGCCACCAAGCTCGCCATAGGCTATACGCTCGATGAGCTGCGCAACGAGATCACAGGCAAGGCCACACCGGCTTCATTCGAGCCTAGCATCGACTACGTGGTGACGAAGATCCCGCGCTTTACCTTCGAGAAATTCCCCAAGGCCGACCCGACCCTGACCACCCAGATGAAGTCGGTGGGCGAGGCCATGGCGATCGGGCGTACCTTCCAGGAGTCCCTGCAGAAGGCCATGCGCAGCCTGGAGATCGGCAGTTACGGGTTCGAGTCGCGCATCGACCGCACGGGTGACCAGAAAACCATACGTGATCGCCTGGTGCAGGAGTTGAAGGTTCCTGGGGCGGAGCGCCTGTGGTATGTGGCCGATGCCCTGCGCGCCGGCTTTACGGTCGAGGAAGTACATGATTTGACGCACATCGATCCGTGGTTCGTGGCCCAGATCGCCGAGATCGTCATTGCCGAGGATGAGATCGAGCGGTGTGGGGCGTCGGGCGCGCTGGTCGAGGCCGACGGGCCGCGCATGCGCGACTGGAAACGCCGGGGATTCTCCGACCGCAGGATCGCCACGCTCCTTGCGCAGGACGAGGATACCGTGCGCGCGTTCCGGCATGCGCACGGTATTCGGCCCGTCTATAAGAGGGTCGATTCATGCGCCGCCGAGTTCGCGTCGGCTACCGCCTATATGTATTCGACCTATGAGGCGGAGTGCGAGGCAAGCCCCGAGGACCGGGCCAAGGTCATCGTGCTCGGCAGTGGGCCGAACCGCATCGGTCAGGGCATCGAATTCGATTATTGTTGTGTGCACGCCTCGGTGGCGTTGCGCGAGAGCGGTTACCAGACGATCATGGTCAACTGCAATCCGGAGACGGTGTCCACGGACTACGACATATCGGACCGGCTATATTTCGAGCCTCTGACACTCGAGGACGTGCTGGAGATCACGGGGCTTGAGCGGCCCGCCGGCGTGATCGTGCAATATGGCGGCCAGACACCCCTGAAGCTCGCAGAAGGGCTCGCGGCAAACGGCGCGCCGATTGTGGGGACGAGCCCGGCGTCCATCGATCTCGCCGAGGATCGCGAACGCTTCCAGAGGCTCATTGCCGACCTTGGGTTGCTCCAGCCGCCCAATCGCATTGCGCATAATGCCGTCGATGCCGTGATGCTGGCCGAGGAGACCGGATATCCGCTGGTGGTACGGCCGTCTTATGTGCTGGGCGGTCGCGCCATGGAGATCTGCCATAACCGGGAGGATCTCGAGGTCTACATGCGGATTGCGGTGCGGGTGTCCGACGACAGTCCCATCCTTCTCGACCGGTTCCTGAGCGACGCCATCGAGGTCGATGTCGACGCGGTCGCTGATGGGCAGCGCGTGATCATCGGCGGCATCATGGAACATATCGAGGAGGCCGGTGTCCATTCGGGCGATTCGGCGTGTTCGCTACCGCCCTTCGGGCTTTCCCAGACGCTACAAGACGAACTGCGCCGGCAGACGGTGGCGTTGGCACGGGCCCTGGATGTGGTCGGCCTCATGAACGTGCAGTTTGCCATCAAGGATCAGGCGGTCTACGTCCTCGAGGTGAATCCGCGGGCATCACGCACCATACCGTATGTCTCGAAGGCCACGGCGCGGCCGCTTGCCAAGATCGCGGCACGTGTGATGATGGGGCATTCGCTTGAAAGCCAAGGGATCGTCTCGGAAGTGATGCCCGCCTATTGTTCGGTGAAGGAGGCAGTGTTCCCGTTCATTAAATTCCCGGGGGTCGATACCGTCCTTGGTCCGGAGATGAAGTCGACGGGCGAGGTGATGGGCATGGGCCGAAGTTTCGGCGAGGCGTTCGCCAAATCGCAGATCGCGGCGGGCGCCGCCATTCCGGGCGGTGGCCGGTTGTTCATAAGCGTGCGCGACCGGGACCGCGCGGCTGCGGTGCCGATCGCCCGCTACTTTGCCGATCACGGGTTCGACCTTTTGGCGACGCGCGGCACCGCGGCCGTGCTCGAGGCATCCGGCCTCACCGTACGCGCGGTCAACAAGGTATCCGAAGGCCGGCCGCATGTCGTGGACATGATCAAAAATGACGAGATCGATATCATCGTCAATACCGTAGCTGACAAGCAAAGCATGGCCGACTCCTATCTGATCCGTCGTGAGGCCTTGCAGCATAAGGTAACGAACTATACGACGCTCGCGGCGGCGCGGGCGGCGTGCGAGGCGCACGGACACATGCAGGAGTTCGAGGTGCGATGTTTGCAGGACTTGCATAAGGAGATTGCGCATGATTAAAGTTCCTCTCACGGTAAGCGGCGCCGAGAAGCTAAAGCAGGAGCTGCACCGTCTGAAGACCGTCGAGCGGCCGCGTATCATACAGGCGATCGCAGAGGCGCGAGCGCACGGCGATTTGTCGGAAAACGCCGAATACCATGCGGCCAAGGAACAGCAAAGCTTTATCGAGGGGCGGATAAGCGACGTCGAGACCAAGCTTGGCAATGCCCAGATCATAGATCCCTTGACCGTCAATGCCCAAGGTCGGGTGGTATTTGGTGCCACCGTCAACCTTTTCGAAGAGGATGGGCAGCGCGAGGTCACCTATCAGATCGTCGGTGACGACGAGGCCGATATCCAGGACGGGAAGATATCGATCAGTTCCCCGATCGCGCGCGCTTTGATCGGCAAGGAGAGTGGCGATATCGTGGAGGTACGCGTCCCGGATGGCACTCGCCAGTATGAGATCCTCGACATCCGCTATATCTGATCCGCAGCGGGTGTCGTCCCCCGCGGGCGGCCTTGCACGGGTCGCGGCGGTCTTGTGGATGGGCAGCCTGTGGACGGTCGCGGGCGTCGTGCCTTTGTTGTTCTGGCGACTACCGCAGGCGGTGGCGGGCGGGCTTGCGGGTGATCTGTTTGTCGCCGGTCAGGGTCTTGGCCTCATCCTGGGCGGGATCGTGGCCGGTGCCGTGCCGGCGGGCCGCTGGCGGCGTCTGGCGCGTATCGCCTGGGGGCTGGACGGGGTCTTTGCGCTGCTCATCCTGCCGATTATGGCGATGTTGCGCGCCACCCCGCATTTTGGGCCGGAGAGCCCGTCCTGGGGGCCGTTCATGGCCTTGCATGTCGTCTCCACGACCATCTACCTTGCGGAGGGCGTCTTGGGGCTTATGGTCGTGGCGCGCGCGCTGTGAAGGCCTAAGACCGCCTTATGGCCCGCAACCGTTGGATGGATGAGCACTTCGCCGATCCCTATGTGAAACGGGCGCAGGCCGAGGGCTACCGCTCGCGGGCGGCCTACAAGCTCATGGAAATCGATGCCCGCGACCACCTCATCCGTCCCGGTTCGGTGATTGCGGATCTCGGCAGCGCCCCCGGGGGGTTTGCGCAATACGCGGCGCGCCGCTTGGGACCTGCGGGACGCATCGTGGCGGTCGATGTCTTGCCCATGGACCCACTGCCCGGGGTGGTGTTCATTCAGGGGGATTTCACCGACCCCGATTGCTATGAGGCGGTGCGCGGCGCGCTCGGGGACCGGGTAGACCTTGTAATTTCCGACATGGCCCCCAATATTAGTGGTGTGGAGGCCTCAGACCAGGCGCGCTCCATGGGGCTTGCTGAGATCGCGCTCGATTTTGCCATCTCGTGCTTGACCCGCGACGGTAGTTGTCTTATTAAGGTCTTTCAGGGTGCCGGATTCCCGGAGCTTTTGGCCGACATGCGGCACCGTTTTCAACGGGTGGCCACGCGCAAACCGCCTGCGTCGCGCCCCCGCAGCCCCGAGGTTTACCTCCTCGGTACCGGGTTACGGCCTGTTGTGTCGGGACCGGAGTCGTAGGAGAATGGCGGCAGGCGCGTCTTCTGGGGCGCACGAGGTCACACCTTGAATAATCTTGCGAAAAATCTGCTTCTGTGGCTCATCATCGCCATAGTGCTGATGTCGGTCTTCAACAGCTTCGGCAACCATCATCCGGCGGTCCGGTCCATCGCGTTCTCGCGGTTCATCAACCATGTCAAGCAGGGGCAGGTGGGTGGCGTCGTCATCAAGGGCCATGAGATCACCGGGATCACGAAGACTGGCCAGCGCTTTCAGACCTACGCGCCGACCGACTCGGAACTGGTGGGCCAGCTCCTTAGCAATGGTGTGAGCGTGGATGCCAAGCCGCCTGCGCAGCAGTCCCTGTTGCTGCAGATCTTCATCAACTGGTTCCCGTTGCTGCTGTTCGTCGGGGTATGGATATTCTTCATGCGCCAGATGCAGGGCGGTGGGGGCGGTCGCAGCGCCATGAGCTTTGGCAAGAGCAAGGCGCGCATGTTGACGGAAGACACCAATAAAGTCACCTTCGAGGACGTTGCCGGCGTCGAAGAGGCCAAGGAAGAGGTCAAGGAGCTCGTCGAGTTCCTGCGCGACCCGACCAAGTTCCAGAAGCTCGGCGGACGCATCCCGCGCGGCGTGCTCATGACTGGCAGCCCGGGTACCGGTAAGACCTTGCTCGCCAAGGCCATTGCCGGCGAGGCCAAGGTGCCGTTCTTTTCGATCTCCGGCTCCGACTTCGTGGAGATGTTTGTGGGCGTGGGCGCCTCACGCGTGCGCGACATGTTCGATCAGGCCAAAAAGCATGCCCCGTGTATCATCTTCATAGACGAAATCGATGCCGTTGGCCGCCAGCGTGGCGCGGGTCTCGGTGGCGGTCATGACGAGCGCGAGCAGACCCTGAACCAGCTGCTAGTCGAGATGGATGGTTTCGAGGGCAGCGAGGGCGTGATCGTGATCGCCGCCACCAACCGGCCGGATGTCCTCGACCCGGCGCTCCTACGCCCCGGGCGGTTCGACCGTCAGGTCTTCGTGCCGCTGCCGGATATTCGCGGGCGCGAGCAGATCCTCCGTATCCATATGCGCAAGGTGCCGGTCTCGGATGACGTGGTTCCGAGTATCCTGGCGCGTGGTACCCCCGGCTTCTCCGGCGCCGATCTCGCTAATCTCGTGAATGAGGCGGCGCTGTTCGCGGCCCGCGCCAACAAGCGCCTGGTGGAGATGCAGGACTTCGAGCTGGCCAAGGACAAGATCGTCATGGGCGCCGAGCGTCGCTCCATCGTGATGCCCGAAAAGGAGCGCGTCAACACCGCCTACCACGAGTCGGGCCATACCGTGGTCGCCCGTCTTTTGCCTAACACCGATCCTGTGCATAAGGTGACCATCATCCCCCGTGGACGGGCGCTCGGGGTGACGATGCAGTTGCCCACCGAGGATCGCTATAGTCATGATCGCGAGTACCTGTTGTCGACCATCGCGGTACTCATGGCCGGACGTATCGCCGAGGAGGTGTTCATGCATCAGATGACCACCGGGGCGGCGAACGATTTCGAGCGGGCCACCGAGCTTGCGCGCAACATGGTGAGCCGCTGGGGTATGAGCGACCGGCTCGGCACGCGTGTGTATGGCGAGAATCAAAGCGAGGTCTTTCTCGGGCGCGATGTCACCACCCACAAGAACCTGAGCGATGCCACGGCGCAACTCGTTGATGCCGAGATACGACGTATCGTGGACGAACAGTACAGCCGCGCGCGGCGCATCATCGAGACCAACAAGGACAAGGTGGAGATGATGGCGGGCATGCTGCTCGAGTGGGAGACCCTCGACACGGATCAGATCAACGACATCATGGAAGGCCGTAAGCCGCGCCCACCCTACGGCTTCAGCGATAGCAATACCACGACCCCGGGGGCGACAGCAGTGAGCCCAAGGCCCCCGACCGGGCGCGCGTAAAGCCACGCATGGATACGCCAGCCGGGGAATCACGGTAGGGACGGCGGTGGCGCAGACGCGCAAGGCCGCCGCCTCGTGGCTGCGGACCGATGGCCGGGTGGCCATCATGGGTATCCTGAACGTAACCCCCGATTCCTTTTCGGACGGGGGTCTTTTTTTGTCTCCCGACAACGCCTTGCGCCATGCCGAGGCGTTGATCGAGGCAGGCGCCGACATTATCGACGTCGGCGGGGAGTCAACGCGCCCTGGGGCACGGCCGGTGAGCCCCGACGAGGAATGCGCGCGCGTGATCCCGGTTGTCGCGGCCCTGCAGGCGCGCTTTCCCGTGCCGCTGTCGGTCGATACCTCGGAACCCCAGGTCATGCGCGAGGCGGTCGCCGCCGGGGCGTCGTTCATCAATGACGTACGCGCCTTGACGAGGCCCGGGGCCCTGGCGACGGCGGCCGACCTCGGGGTGCCGGTTTGTCTGATGCACGAACCGGCGGGGTCGTCCATGATGGGAACGCGCATGGCCGGGCGGGATGTGGTAGCTGAGGTCCTCCGTTATCTCGAGGTGCGCCTACAGGCCGCGCAGGACGCCGGGATCCCGCGCAGCCGCATCCTGATCGATCCAGGTTTTGGTTTTGGCAAGGATTTAGCCGAGAACCAGGCCCTGTTGCGGGCGCTGCCGAGGATCGCGGCGCTCTCACCCGTGCTGGTTGGTTTGTCGCGCAAGCGTATGACCGGCGAGCCCTGGGACCTGCCGGTGGATGGGCGCCTGCATACGAGCCTTGCGCTCGCGCTTGCGGCCATTGCCGGCGGCGCGCGGGTGGTGCGTGTCCATGATGTCCGCGCGACACGCGAAGCGGTGCGCGCCTGGGAATGGGTATTCGAACCTAAGGAGTGGGTAGCGTGAAACGTCATTTCTTTGGCACTGACGGGATCCGTGGCCGGGTCGGCGAGGAACCGGTGACGCCGGAGACCGTACTCAAGCTGGGCTGGGCCGCCGGGCGTGTGCTGTTGGCGGAGGGTGATGATCGCGGCAGTGTGCTGATCGGCAAGGATACGCGCATCTCGGGTTATCTCCTCGAGTCGGCGCTCGAGGCCGGTCTCGCCGCAGCGGGCGCGGACATCCGTCTCATAGGACCCATGCCCACACCGGGCATTGCCTACCTGACGCGCACCGCGCGTGCCCAGGCCGGCATCGTCATCAGCGCCTCGCACAATCCCTACGAGGATAATGGCATCAAGTTCTTCTCATCGTCGGGCACCAAATTGCCAGACGATGTCGAGTGCGCCATCGAGGCCATGATGCGCCGGCCCATGCGTACCGTGCCCTCGGCCGAACTTGGCAAGGTACGGCGTTTTGCCGACGCCGCCGGCCGCTATATCGAATTCTGCAAGAGCACCTTCCCCTGTCGCCTGGGGCTCGGCGGATTGAAGGTGGTCGTGGATTGCGCCCATGGCGCCGCCTACCAGATCGCGCCCCATGTCTTCGAGGAGCTCGGCGCACATGTGGTCGCCATCGGCAACGCCCCGGACGGCTTCAACATCAATCGCGAGTGCGGGTCGACCTGCCCGGAGACCTTGCGCACGGCGGTATTGAGCGAAAAGGCCGATCTCGGCATCGCCCTGGACGGCGACGGTGACCGGGTGATCATGGTCGATCACACCGGTAGGATCATAGACGGTGACCGCATCCTGTACATGATTGCAGCACACCGGCAACGCATGGGTATCCCCGTACCGGGCGTGGCCGGCACGCTCATGAGCAATGTCGGTCTGGAACAGGCGCTCAGACGCCTTGGTATCCCGTTTGGGCGGGCCGCCGTGGGTGACCGTTATGTGATGGCGCTGCTCTCGGAGCAGGGCTGGGATTTAGGCGGCGAGGCCTCCGGGCACGTGATCTGTCTCGACAAGGCGACCACCGGCGATGGCGTCATCGCCGCGCTTCAGGTGCTAGCGGCGATGCGCGAGTCCGAGAGCAGCCTCGCCGAGTTGGGCGAAGGCATGCATGTCTACCCGCAGACCATCGTCAATGTGACCCTCAACCGCGGCGTGTCAGCGCGCGAGGTCGTACATGCCCCGGCCGTGCTTGCCCTCTTAAAGGATGTGGAGCGGTTCTTGGGTCACGAGGGGCGGGTGGTCTTGCGGCCCTCGGGGACCGAACCTGTCGTGCGCGTCATGGTCGAGGCCGCGGAGGCACACACCGTGATAGAGCTGACCCAACAGCTGGCCTCCGCCGTGGCCAAGGCAGCCGCCGAGGCCGATGTCGCCTGATGGCGATCCCGGAGGGGGATTTTCCCGGGTGTGGGAAATTGCTTTCCCACCGGCATGCCGGTAACATCGGCGCGCCTTTTGTAAAGAATACTTCGGGGGGACGGCATGCGGCGGCCATTGGTCATGGGAAACTGGAAGATGAACGGTCGCCGCTGCACGGCCCAGTCCCTGCTCTCGGCGGTGGCCGCTGAGGCCGCTACCTTCTCCGATGTCGACGTCGTGGTGTGCCCGCCGCATGTCTATCTCGGGCTTGTCGGCGATCGCCTCGGTGGCTGCCCGAGTATCGCCTGCGGGGCACAGGATGTGAGCGCGTATGTCGATGGGGCCTACACCGGTGAGGTATCGGCGGAGATGGCGCGCGACATGGGGTGCGAATTTGCTATCATAGGCCACTCGGAGCGGCGCACGCTGTTTGGGGAGACCGACGGCGTGGTGGCGCAGAAGTTTGCGCGCGCACTGGCCGCCGATATGACGCCTGTGCTGTGCGTGGGAGAGACCGCTGAGGAGCGCGATGCCGGGCGGACCCGCGAGGTCGTGCTCCGGCAAATCGATGCGGTGTTTGCCACCTGCGGGGCGCGCGCGTTTGCGCGCGCGGTCGTGGCCTATGAGCCGGTGTGGGCGATCGGTACGGGGCGTGCCGCGAGCCCCGACGAGGCGCAGGCGGTGCATCGCGACATCCGTGATGCCGTGGCGCGCCACGATCCCGAGGCGGCCGCCGGTTTGCGGATATTGTACGGCGGCAGCGTCAAGGCGCAGAATGCCCGCGAGCTGTTTGCGCGGGCCGACATCGATGGCGGGCTGATCGGGGGCGCGTCCCTCATCGCCGACGATTTTGTCGGTATTTGCCGGGCAGCCGGTTCCGGATCGGCCTGAGATTTTAAGGACGTCATGGCGACGGTTTTGATGGTCATACAGGTGTTGGTGGCGCTCGCGCTCATCGGTGTCGTGCTCGTACAGCACGGCAAGGGGGCGGATATGGGCGCCTCCTTTGGTGGCGGGTCCTCGCAGACCTTGTTTGGCGCGCGCGGTTCGGCTACGTTTCTGAGCCGCGTAACCGCCGTGCTGGCCACGCTGTTTTTTGCCACCAGTCTGGGGCTTGCCTACCTCTCGGCGCGCCCGCACTCGGTCCCGAGTATGACCAGGCTCGTGCAGCATACGGCGCCGGCTGCCCCGGCGCCGCAGTCGGCTCCGCCACCTTCCGTGCCGGGCATACCGGTTCACAAGGCCCCCTAGAGAAGGGCCGGGAGAGGCGCGAGACGTCGTTATATAAGCCGAAGTGGTGGAATTGGTAGACACGCCGTCTTGAGGGGGCGGTGGCGCAAGCTGTGCGGGTTCGAGTCCCGCCTTCGGCACCAATTATTCCTCCGGTCGACCCCTTCCAGGTCGGCTAACTGCTTGAAATAGCATAAATCTATCGCATGAAGCCGCGGCTTGACTTGGGTGCGCCGGGGTGCCTAGACTAGCCGACTCGCCTGCGATCAGCCGGTTTGAGGCCCCTTATTGAGGAGAGCGGATGTTAAACGATTATCTGCCCATTCTGATATTCATAGGCGTTGGCCTTGCGGTCGGAGTCCTGCCAATGGTTCTCGGCCGCCTCGTCGCCCCGCATCACCCGGATTCTGCAAAGCTGTCCCCGTACGAGTGTGGCTTCGAGGCCTTCGAGGATACGCGCATGAAGTTCGATGTGCGCTACTATCTCGTCGCGATTTTATTCATCGTTTTCGATCTTGAGATTGCCTTTTTGTTCCCCTGGGCGGTGGCCCTGAAACAGATTGGACGGCCGGGCTTCCTGGCCATGGTCCTGTTTCTGGGAATTTTGATTGTCGGATTTGTCTATGAATGGATGAAAGGGGCGCTTGAGTGGGAGTAGAAGGCGGCCTCGACAAGGGCTGGGTCGTCACGTCCGCCGACAAGCTCATCAATTGGACGCGGACCGGTTCGCTCTGGCCTATGACCTTTGGGCTTGCGTGCTGCGCGGTCGAGATGATGCATGCGGGCGCCGCGCGTTACGATCTCGATCGATTCGGGGTGGTGTTTCGGCCGAGCCCGCGTCAATCGGATGTCATGATCGTGGCCGGTACGCTCGTCAATAAGATGGCCCCGGCCCTGCGCAAGGTCTATGACCAGATGGCCGAGCCGCGCTGGGTGATTTCCATGGGATCATGTGCAAATGGAGGCGGTTATTATCACTATTCGTATTCGGTGGTGCGGGGCTGCGACCGGATCGTGCCGGTGGATGTCTATGTCCCCGGATGCCCGCCCACAGCCGAAGCGCTCCTCTACGGCATCATTCAACTTCAAAATAAGATTCGACGCACGAATACGATCGCGCGCTGAATCGGATGCAATCGCTTAATTCATGACCACACAAGCGCATGAGGTCCTCCTCGACTACGTCCAAAAGGCCCTGGGCGATGCGCTCGTCTCTGCGAAGACCGAGCATGGGGAGCTTACGCTCGAACTGGCGCGCGAAAAGTGGCGGTCTTGTGCCTATGTCCTGCGTGACGATCCCCGCCTTGGGTTCGAGCAGCTTATCGATCTTTGCGGCGTGGATTATCTGACTTATGGGGAACGCGAGCGATGCGCGCCGCGCTTTGCGGTCGTGGTCCATCTTTTGTCGCTGCGCCACAATCGCCGTGTGCGTCTGCGCACCTTTCTTGATGACGAGACTCCGGTGCTGGCGTCCCTGACCGAGGTGTGGAATTCCGCCGACTGGTACGAACGCGAGGCCTTCGACCTGTTTGGTTTCATCTTTGACGGCCATAAGGATCTGCGGCGCCTTCTGACCGACTATGGTTTCGTGGGCCACCCGTTCCGCAAGGATTTTCCGATCTCCGGTCGAGTCGAGATGCGTTACGATCCAGACAAGCGGCGCGTGGTGTACGAACCTGTCAGTATCGAGCCGCGCGTGCTGGTGCCGCGCGTCATCCGCGAGGAGGGCTACGGTGGCCGAGATTCGTAATTACACCATGAACTTCGGGCCCCAGCACCCCGCCGCCCACGGCGTGTTGCGCCTGGTCCTGGAACTCGACGGCGAGGTCATAGAGCGCGCCGACCCGCACATAGGGCTTTTGCACCGCGCCACCGAAAAGCTTGCCGAAACCAAGCCCTACAACCAATCGATCCCTTACATGGATCGGCTGGATTATGTGTCGATGATGGCCAATGAGCACGCTTATGTCATGGCCTTGGAGAAACTGCTACAGGTCGAAGTCCCGATCCGTGCGCAATACATCCGCGTGATGTTCGATGAGATCACGCGCATCTTGAATCACCTGCTATGGCTTGGGGCGCACGCGCTCGATATCGGTGCCATGACGGTGTTTCTGTACGCCTTTCGCGAGCGCGAGGACTTGATGGACGCCTATGAGGCGGTGTCGGGCGCGCGCATGCATGCCAGCTACTACCGGGTGGGTGGGGTCTACCGCGATCTGCCAGACAGCATGCCCCGCTACAGCGTGTCGCGCTGGCACAACGAGCAGGACGTGGCGCGTATGAACGCCAATCGCGGCGGGAGCCTGCTCGATTTCCTGGCCGATTTTTGCGCGCGGTTCCCAGGCTACATCGACGACTACGAAACGCTGCTTACCGACAATCGTATCTGGAAGCAGAGGACCGTCGGCATCGGTGTGGTAAGCCCGGAGCGTGCCTTGCAGCTTGGGTTCACGGGGCCGATGCTAAGGGGTTCGGGGGTGGAGTGGGATCTGCGCAAGAAGCAGCCCTACGAGGTGTACGATAAGCTCGATTTCGATATACCGGTGGGGGTCCAAGGGGACTGCTACGATCGCTATCTCGTGCGCGTCGAGGAGATGCGCCAGTCCAACCGCATCGTGGCGCAGTGCATCGACTGGTTGCGCGCGAATCCCGGACCGGTGATCGCCGCGGACCACAAGATCGTGCCGCCCTCGCGCGCGGAGATGAAGGCCGACATGGAGGCCTTGATCCACCACTTCAAGCTCTTTACCGAGGGGTATTCGGTCCCTGAGGGTGAGGCGTATGCGGCAGTCGAGCACCCCAAGGGGGAGTTCGGCATCTATCTCATGTCCGATGGCGCCAACAAGCCCTTCCGTCTGAAGATCCGCGCCCCCGGGTTTGCCCACCTGGCGGCGCTCGACGAGATGACGCGCGGACACATGATAGCGGACGTGGTGGCCATCATCGGCACCCAGGACATCGTTTTCGGCGAGATCGACAGGTGACCATGCTGACGAAAGAATCTCTCGAGCAGATCGATCGGGAGATCGCCAAGTACCCGCCGGAACACAAGCAATCGGCGGTGATGGCGGCACTGCACATCGCCCAGGATGAGCATGGGTGGCTTAGTGTCTCGCTCATGGACTTCATCGCCGAGTATCTGGGGATGCGGCCCATTCAGGTCTATGAGGTGGCAAGCTTCTATTCGATGTACGATCTGGAGCCGGTCGGACGCCATAAGATATCCGTGTGCACCAACATTTCCTGCTTGTTGCGCGGCAGCGACGATATCGTGGCGCACCTGAAGAAGCGGCTCGGCATCGACTTCGGGGAAACCACGCCCGACGGACGCTTCACCCTGAAGGAGGTGGAGTGCCTGGCAGCCTGCGGGGGTGCGCCCATGTTTCAGGTCGACAAGACCTACTACGAGAATCTGACGCCCGAGCGGGTTGACGAAATCCTGACGGGCCTGGAGTGATCATGGCAAACGAGGTCTGCTTCCGGAATCGGCATCGCGATCGTTCATGGGCCCTCGATGTCTATGAGGGCGATGGCGGCTACCAGGCGTGGCGGCGCATACTGAGTGAGAAGACCCCGCCCGACGAGATCATCACCGAGGTCAAGAAATCGGTCCTGCGTGGCCGTGGCGGCGCCGGATTCCCGACCGGTCTCAAGTGGAGTTTCATGCCGCGGAATGCGCCAGGCCAGAAATACATCGTATGCAACTCCGACGAAGGAGAGCCCGGGACCTTCAAGGATCGCGACATCCTGCGCTATAACCCGCACGCCCTCATCGAGGGCATGGCGATCGCCGGCTACACCATAGGGGCGACCGTCGGTTACAACTACATTCGCGGGGAGTTCTACGAGCCCATAGCGCGTTTCGAGGAGGCGCTTGCCGAGGCCCGCAAGGCGGGTTACCTGGGGAAAGATATTCTCGGCTCCGGGGTCGATTTCGAGCTGCACACCCACAGGGGCGGTGGCGCCTATATCTGCGGCGAGGAGACCGCGCTCCTGGAGTCGCTGGAGGGCAAGAAGGGCCAGCCCCGCTTCAAGCCGCCGTTTCCGGCGAGCTACGGCCTATATGGACGGCCGACGACGATCAACAATACCGAGACCCTGGCGTCGATCCCGTCCATCATGCGCCATGGCGGCCTGTGGTTTCTGGGCATAGGCAAGCCCAACAATGGCGGGTCGAAGATCTTCTCGGTGTCAGGGCACGTCAATCGGCCCGGCAACTATGAGGTGCCGCTAGGTACGCCGTTTGCGGAGCTGCTCGAGATGGCGGGCGGCATCTGGCGCGGCCGCAAGCTGAAGGCGGTGATCCCCGGCGGCTCGTCGGTCCCGGTGGTGCGCGGCGAGATCATGATGGATCTCACCATGGATTACGATTCCTTGTCCAAGGCCGGCAGCATGCTCGGCGCGGGGTCTGTGATCATCATGGACGATTCCACGTGCATGGTGCGCGCGCTGGAGCGGATCTCGCATTTCTATTACGAGGAGTCGTGTGGTCAGTGCACCCCCTGCCGCGAGGGAACGGGGTGGCTTGCGCGGGTACTGCATCGCATAGAGCATGGCCAGGGGCGCATGGAGGACCTCGACCTGTTGACGGACATGGCGAAGAAGATCGAGGGCCGGACGATCTGTGCGCTGGGCGATGCGGCCGCGCTTCCGGTCATAAGCTTCATCAAGAACTTCCGTGAGGAGTTCGAGCACCACATCCTCCACCACAGCTGTCCCATGGCGGCCGCGGCGTGAGGCCCAGGAGATGACCATGCTCCATATCGAAATCGATGGCAAACAACTCGCCGTAGAAGAGGGCGCCATGGTCATCGAGGCGGCCGAGGCGGCGGGCATCTATATACCCCGTTTTTGTTACCACAAGAAGCTGTCGGTCGCCGCCAATTGCCGCATGTGCCTAGTCGATGTCGAGCGCGTGGCAAAGCCGGTCCCGGCGTGCGCCACGCCCGTGACCGAGGGCATGAAGGTGTCGACGCGTTCGGAAAAGACGCGCACCGCGCAAAAAGGGGTGATGGAGTTCCTACTCATAAACCATCCCCTGGACTGTCCGATCTGTGATCAGGGCGGCGAGTGCGACCTGCAGGATCTGGCCGTGGGCTATGGGCGGGATGTGTCGCGCTTCGCCGAGGCCAAGCGTATCGTGAAGGATCAGGACATAGGTCCGCTCATCGCCACCGAGATGACGCGCTGCATCCATTGCACGCGCTGTGTGCGTTTTGGTCAGGAGATCGGCGGCATCATGGAGCTTGGCGCGACCGGTCGCGGCGAGCATATGCGTATCGGGACCTACGTCGCGGCGAGCGTCGATTCCGAGCTGTCCGGGAATATGATCGACTTATGCCCGGTGGGCGCCCTGACCTCGAAGCCGTTCCGTTACTCCGCGCGCCCTTGGGAACTTGCCGCCAAGCGTTCGCTGAGCCCTCATGATTGCGTCGGCACCAATCTTCTGGTGGAGACCCGCCGCAACAAGGTCATGCGTGTCCTGCCGCAGGAAAACGAGGCCGTAAACGAGACCTGGATCTCGGACCGTGATCGCTTCAGCTACACGGCGTTGCATGGAGATGCCCGTCTTTCGGTGCCACTCTTGCGCGTGGACGGGCAATGGCGCGAGGTCGATTGGGATGTGGCCCTCGAGGCTGCGGCGGCCGGCTTGCGCGAGGTCGTGGCCGCACACGGGCCGGAGGCGTTTGCGGCGCTGGCCTCTCCTCAGGTCACGGTTGAGGAGGGCTATCTGCTGGCGCGCCTTACGCGCGGCCTTGGTTCCGACAATGTCGATCACAGGCTGCGTGAGGGCGATTTCCGTGACGATTCCGGCGCTCCCCCTTATCCGGCCCTCGGGGTCGAGATCGCCGAGCTTGAGCGTGTCGACGCGGTGGTCCTGGTGGGCAGCAACATCCGCAAGGACCAGCCGCTGCTCGCCCATAGGCTGCGCAAGGCGTTCCTGGACGGTGCCCGGATCGCTGCCATCAATCCCGTGGATTTCGCCTTCACCTTCGATCTCGCCGCCAAGACCATCGTCGCCCCAAGCGGCCTGCCAGAGGCCCTGGGACGCCTGCTGGTGGCCTCGGCGAGATGTACCGGATCAGCGTTACCAGCCGATGTGGCGGCCTGGACCGAGGGTCTCGAGGTCACCGAGGTCGAGCGCAAGACCGCCGAATGGCTGTGTGTGGCCGAGCGCCCGCTTGTCCTTCTGGGCACGCTCGCCGCCTGTCATCCGGAGGCCGCGGTGCTGCGCTCGCTGGCCGCGGCCCTGGGCGAGATCGCGGGTGCGCCCGTGGGCTTTCTGCCGCCTGGCAATTCCGCAGGCCTATGGCTCGCTGGCGTGGTGCCGCAGCGTGCGGCACGCGGGGTCCGGCGGCCGGTCCCCGGGCGCGCGGCATCAGAGATGTGGGATGGCCGCCAAAAGGGCTTCCTGCTGGTTGATGCCGAGCCTGTAACCGACAGCGCCGACGGCGGCCGTGCGCGCGCTGCGCTGCGCGCGGCGCGCTTCGTGGTGGCGCTGTCGGCATTTCGCTCCGAGGCGCTGGATTACGCCCACGTCCTGCTGCCGATGGCGCCGTTTACCGAGACCGATGGGTCGTTTGTGAATGCCGAGGGGCGTTGGCAGTCCTTTGAGGCGGTGGTGACACCGTGCGGCGAGGCCCGTCCGGGCTGGAAGATCCTGCGCGTGCTGGCCGAGAAGTGCAAGGTGCCGGGTCTGGCCTTTGATTCCATCGCGGCGGTGCGGGCGGCGATCGGCGACTTGCGCGAGACCGTGGGGCGCCATGAGCCCATGGTCCTCGAGGGGCGGCGGCCGCGCCCGCAGGGTCTTCAACGCATCGCCGAAGTCAGCCTTTACGACTCCGATAGCATCGTGCGTCATTCCGAGGTCCTGCATAGGACTGCCGACTGTGGGTCTGCGAGCGTGGGCGTAAACGAGGCCGAGGCCATGCGCCTGGGGCTTGCTGCCGGAGACCGTGTGCGCGTGGCGATGGGTGAGGCGCAGGCGGTCCTCGAGGTGGTGATCGACAATCGTATCCCGGACGGCGCCGCTTATATCCCCGCGGCCCTGGAATCGACGGCCACATTGCCGTGGTCGGGATCCATCACCGTGAGCCGGATATGATGGCGGGGCTTACGACGTTGTGGGGCGGTTTTCCCGCCTGGTCACAGGTGTTGTTGTGGGATCTTGCGAAGATCGTGGCGATCGTGGTCCCGCTCATGCTGAGCGTCGCCTATCTCACCTTTCTGGAGCGCAAGGTCATAGGGTATATGCAGGTGCGCATAGGCCCCAATCGCGTCGGCCCGCGCGGCTGGCTGCAGCCGATCGCAGACGGCCTGAAGCTGCTCTTGAAGGAGATCATCGTCCCCTCGGGGGCCAACAAGGGCCTATTTATCGTGGCGCCGGTATTGGCGCTGATGCCGGCCTTGGTGGCGTGGGCGGTGGTACCGTTCACCAGCACCCTGGTGCTGGCCAATATCAATGCGGGGCTTTTGTTCGTGCTCGCGGTCACGTCCATGGGGGTTTATGGCGTGGTGGTCGCCGGTTGGGCCTCGAACTCCAAGTACGCCTTTCTTGGCAGCCTGCGGTCGGCCGCCCAGATCGTCGCTTACGAGATTGCCATGGGGTTTGCGCTCGTCGGGGTACTTATGGCCGCCGGCACCCTCAATCTGCGCAAGATCGCACTCGTGCAGGCCGGGGGATTCTGGCACTGGCTGTTTCTGCCGCTTTTTCCGCTGTTTCTGGTTTATTTCATAGCCGGGGTGGCCGAGACCAACCGCGCCCCCTTCGATGTCGCGGAGGGCGAGTCGGAGATCGTAGCCGGGTTTCATGTCGAATATTCGGGGATGACGTTCGCGCTCTTTTTTCTGGCGGAATATGCGAATATGATCCTGGTGTCGGCCTTGACCGCGGTCTTGTTCCTGGGCGGCTGGCTCCCGCCCTTCGATTTTGCGCCCTTTACCTGGGTACCGCCGTTGGGCTGGTTCCTGCTGAAGGTCGCCGTGATCCTCTTTCTGTACCTGTGGCTGCGCGCGACCTTCCCGCGCTATCGCTATGACCAGATCATGCGTCTGGGATGGAAGGTATTGATCCCGGTCACGCTGGTGTGGATCGGGGTCATGGGGTTTGTGATGTTTTTCACGCCGTGGGCTTTCGTGTTTTACCGCTAATGGGGGTCCCTATGAAGGCGTTACGTAAATACCTGCACAGCTTTCTGTTGATCGAGCTTATGCAAGGCCTTCTGTTGACCGGCAAGCACTTTTTTGCGCGCAAGATCACGGTGCAGTATCCGGATGAGCGCACCCCCCAGTCGCCACGGTTCCGGGGGCTTCATGCCTTGCGGCGCTACCCTAATGGGGAGGAGCGGTGCATTGCCTGTAAATTGTGCGAGGCGGTATGCCCGGCGCTCGCCATCACCATCGAGTCCGAGCAGCGCGCCGACGGCACGCGGCGCACGACACGCTATGACATCGATCTCACCAAGTGCATATTCTGTGGGTTCTGCGAGGAATCGTGCCCGGTGGATTCGATCGTAGAGACTCGCGTGTTCGATTATCACGGTGAGAAGCGTGGTGATCTCGTGTACACGAAGGCGATGCTGCTTGCCATCGGTGACAAGTACGAGAAAGAGATCGCGGCCGATCGTGCCGCCGATGCACGGTACCGCTAAGGGTCGAGGGTCATGACGTTCGAGAGCGCGGTCTTTTATTTTTTTTCGGCAATACTGCTCGGGTCGGCCGCTATGGTCGTGACCATCAGGAATTCGGTGAAGTCCGCGCTGTTTTTGGTGCTGGCCTTCGTCAGCGCGGCGTGTCTTTGGATACTCCTCAAGGCGGAATTTCTGGCCATCGTCCTGGTGCTCGTCTACGTCGGCGCGGTGATGGTGCTGTTTTTGTTCGTGGTCATGATGATCGACGTGAATCTCGCGGTGCTGCGCCAGGGGTTTGGGGAGTACCTGCCGATCGGGGGGCTCGTGGCGGTGCTCATGGTGGTGGAGATCGCGCTCGCGGTCAGCCCGCGGCAGCTCGCTCCGACACGGATCGCCGCGTCCGCGGTCCACGCGCCGGCAGCGCATGTCAGCAATACCCGCGCGCTCGGCATGCTCTTATATACCACCTACGTCTACCCATTCGAGATCGCCGCTGCGATCCTTCTGGTGGCGATCGTCGCCGCGATCGCGCTCACCATGCGTAGAAGGCCCGATACCAAATATCAAGATCCGGCGCGGCAAGTCGAGGTGCGGGCACGTGACCGCATGCGGCTCGTCAAAATGCCGGCGGAGCCCAAGGCATGACGCCAAATATATTTATAAACGGGGGGATAGGACCGTGGTTTCACTGTCGCAGTATCTGATCCTGGCGGGCGCGCTGTTTGCCATAGGCGTGGTCGGCGTATTCCTCAATCGCAAGAACCTTGTTGTGCTATTGATGGCGATCGAGATTATTCTGCTCGCCGTGAATCTGAATTTCGTGGCCTTCTCGCACTTCCTCTGGGGAATGTCGGGACAGGTCTTCGTATTCTTTGTCCTGACGGTGGCTGCCGCGGAATCGGCCATCGGCCTTGCCATACTTATCGTCCTGTTTCGCAATCGCCGCACGATCAACGTCGACGATTTCAATACGCTGAAGGGTTAGCCCGGTGACTTCCGCGCTTGCGCTGTATACGGCGATCCCGCTCACGTGTCTTGCGGTATCCATTGCCGCCGGTTTGTTTGGCCGCGTACTGGGAACCGTCTGGACGCATCGCATCGTCATCCTCGGGATCGCGGTGGCGTTCGCCCTGTCGGCAGGCTTCGTGCTGCCGCATGTGATGTCCGGCCACGACCTCAATGCCACCGTGTACTTGTGGGGGCGCGCCGGCGGACTGCCGCTCACCGTGGGTTTTCTGGTCGATCCGCTCACCGCCCTTATGATGGTCGTGGTGACGTTCGTGTCGCTCATGGTGCACATCTACACCATAGGGTATATGCGCGGCGACCCGGGCTATCAGCGTTTTTTCAGCTATATCTCGCTTTTTACCTTCGCCATGCTCATGCTCGTTATGGCTAACAATTTCCTGCAGCTTTTCTTCGGATGGGAGGCTGTGGGCCTTGTCTCGTATCTCTTGATCGGCTTTTGGTATACGCGCGAGTCGGCGATCTTTGCGAGCCTCAAGGCGTTTCTCGTGAACCGTCTCGGTGACTTCGGGTTCATTCTCGGAATCGCGGCCATTTATGCCGTGTTTCATAGTCTGGATTACGCCACGGTCTTCGCCCATGTGGATGCCGCACGCCATGCGCGTCTGGCGGTCACCGGCGACACGTCTTGGCACATGCTCACCGTGATCTGCATTCTCTTGTTCATAGGGGCCATGGGCAAGTCGGCGCAGATGCCGCTGCATGTATGGTTGCCGGACTCCATGGAGGGCCCGACGCCGATATCGGCCTTGATCCATGCCGCGACCATGGTCACCGCCGGGGTATTCATGGTGGCGCGCATGTCGCCGCTCTTCGAGCAGTCGCCGGTGGCGCGCAGCGTGGTGCTTGTGGTGGGGGCCTCGACGGCATTTTTCATGGCGTTGCTTGGCATGGTGCAGACCGACATCAAGCGCGTGATCGCCTATTCGACGCTCTCGCAACTTGGTTACATGACCGCAGCGCTCGGCGCCTCGGCCTACGCCGCCGCCATCTTCCATCTCGTCACGCATGCGTTTTTCAAGGCCCTCCTGTTTTTGGCGGCCGGTTCGGTCATCATCGCCCTGCATCACGAGCAGGATCTGCGCAAGATGGGCGGCCTGCGGCGCTATATGCCGATCACGTTCGTGGCCACTTGGGTGGGCGCCCTGGCGCTCGCCGGCATCCCGCCGTTTGCCGGATTTTTCTCCAAGGACGCGATCATCGACGCGGTGGCGCGCTCGACGTTGCCAGGCGCCGATTATGCGTTCGCGGCGGTGCTCGCAGGCGTGTTCGTAACCGCGTTTTATACCTTCCGTATGTTGTTCCTGGCGTTCTATGGCGAACCGCGCATGGATGCCCATACCCGCCACCACCTCAAGGAATCCCCGTGGGTGGTGACGTTGCCGCTTGTGCTGTTGGCTATACCGTCGGTTCTTGCCGGTATGTTGCTCATGCGCCCGCTGCTCTTCGGTCACTTCTTCCGGGGCTCTTTGTATGTGCGGCCGGCCGACAACCCGCTCTTACGCATGGCCCCCCACTATCACGGGGTGCTGGCCTTCATAGGCGCGGCATTCCTCTCGCCGCCGCTTTATCTGGCGCTCGCCGGTATCGCCAGCGCGTGGTATCTCTATATTCGCCGGCCGGAGCTGCCGGCGGAGATGGCGCGCCGGCTGCACCTCGCATACGCCGTGTTGCGCGCCGGATACGGCTTCGATGCCGTCTATCTCGAGGGCTTCGCCGCCAGCGCGCGCGCGGCCGGGCGTTTTCTCTGGCGGGTTGGGGATGTGCAGCTCATAGACGGGGCGCTCGTGAACGGCACCGCGCGGCTCATAGGGCGAATCGCGGCGTGGGGCCGGCGCCTGCAGTCCGGCTATATCTATCATTATGCCTTCGCCGTCATACTCGGGCTGTTCGTGCTCATGACATTCTTCCTCCACCGCGGATAAGGGCTGCCACCATGGACGTCTATCGACATATAGCCCTCAGCGTCGCGATCTGGCTGCCTATCGTCTTCGGATTCCTCATATTGGCCGCCGGCCGACGCTATCCCGGACTCGTACGCCCGCTTGCCGCCGTCGGCGCCGGCGGCGCCTTTTTGGCGACCATCCCCTTGTGGGGCCTATTTCACGCCGATTCGTTCGCCATGCAGTTTCACGAAAGTGTCCCGTGGATACCGGCGTTTCACATCAATTATGCCCTCGGTGTCGATGGCATCTCGCTGCCGCTCGTGCTGCTCACAAGTGTGGTGGGCGTGATCGTAGTGCTGGCCGCCGGCCCCGCGATCAAGGAACGCGTGCCGGAATATTTCGCGGCGTTCCTTATCATGGAGGGCCTCATGATCGGGGTCTTCAGTGCCCTCGATGCCATGCTGTTTTATGTCTTCTGGGAGGCGATGCTGATCCCGATGTTCTTGATCATCGGCATCTGGGGGGGGCCGAATCGGGTCTACGCCACCATTAAGTTCTTTCTGTATACCTTCCTTGGATCGGTATTGATGTTGGTGGCCCTGCTTTATCTGTATTTCCGCGCCGGGGAGACCTTCAATATCGTCTCATTTTATCATCTGCCGCTCGCCACAACCCCGCAGATCTTGATATTCCTGGCGTTTCTGATCGCGTTTGCGGTCAAGATCCCGATGTGGCCGGTCCATACGTGGCTCCCGGATGCGCATGTGGAGGCGCCCACCGGCGGCTCGGTGGTGCTGGCGGCCATCATGCTGAAGATGGGCGCCTACGGCTTCGTGCGTTTCAGTCTGCCGATCGTGCCGCAGGCAAGCCACGAACTCGCGGGCCTTATGATCACGCTCTCGCTCATCGCCGTGGTCTATATCGGTCTTGTGGCGCTGGTGCAAGACGACATGAAGAAGCTGATCGCCTATTCGTCGATCGCCCATATGGGCTTTGTGACCCTCGGGATTTTTCTGTTCAGCCGTATCGCCATGGATGGCGCGCTCGTGCAAATGATCTCGCACGGCTTTGTGTCGGCCGCGATGTTTCTCTGTGTCGGGGTGTTGTATGATCGCCTGCACTCCCGCGCCATCCACGACTACGGCGGTGTCGTCAATCGCATGCCGATATTCGCGGCGTTCATGATGCTCTTTGCCATGGCCAACTCCGGCCTGCCCGGCACTTCCGGATTCGTAGGCGAGTTCCTGGTGATCCTGGGGGCATTCAAGGCTGACTTCTGGTACGCGGTGCTCGCGGCCACGACCTTGATCTCTGGTGCCGCCTACACCCTCTGGATGTATAAGAGGGTCATCTTCGGGCCGGTCACGAAGCCTGGCGTGGCGGCCCTGTCGGACGTGACCGGACGCGAACTTTCGTTTCTCGCAGTCCTCGGTGCGGCGGTGCTCGTCCTGGGGCTATGGCCAGCACCCTTGCTGCATGTGATGACGGCCTCCGTGCATCATCTTTTATGGCGCCCGGGCGTGCGGCTCGCGGGCGCGACTCCCTAGGATGAGTCTCATGGTGCAGATAAGACCGGTGTTGCCGGAAATCCTCGTTTTTGCCATGGCTTGCGTGATCCTGCTTGCGGATCTCTTCTGGAAGCGGCGATTCAGGGGCCTTATGTATGGGATGACGCAGGCCACCCTCATTGCCGCGGGAGTGACCGCCTATTCCTTGCGCGATGAGGGCGCGCGTGTCGTATTGCATGGCATGGTGACCGGCGATCGATTGACTGTCGTGCTGGAGATCGCGATCTTTGCGCTGACTGCCATGGTGCTTGCCTATTCGCGGACCTATATCGCCGAACGCGGGGTGTTTCGCAGCGAGTATTTCGTGCTGGCGCTCACCGGTGTGGCCGGCATGTGCGTGATGGTGAGTGCCGCGCACTTCCTGTCGTTGTACTTGGGGCTTGAGCTCCTGTCGCTCAGTCTCTATGCGCTGATTGCGATGCAGCGTGACTCGATTCCCGCCACCGAGGCGGCCATGAAGTATTTCGTGCTGGGCGCGCTATCCTCGGGGCTTTTGCTCTATGGCCTGTCGATGCTCTACGGCGCCACCGGCAGTCTTGCGATCGGCCGGGTGGCGACCGCGCTCGCCGCGCTCCCGCGCCATGACATGGTAGCGACACTCGGTCTCGTGTTCGTCCTGTCCGGTCTTGCCTTCAAGCTCGGCGCGGTGCCATTCCATATGTGGATCCCCGATGTCTATGAGGGGGCGCCGACAGCCGTGACCCTATATGTCGGCTCGGCCCCCAAGATCGCCGCGTTCGCACTCTTTCTGCGCCTGCTGGTGGAGGGCCTCCATGGCCTGTCCGGGGCCTGGCAGGAGATGCTGGTGCTGCTTGCGTTTTTGTCGATGGCAGTCGGCAATGTCGTGGCCATCGCCCAGACTAATTTGAAGCGCATGCTCGCCTACTCGGCGATCGCCCACATGGGCTTTCTGCTGCTCGGGCTCCTGAGCGCGCGCGTGAGCGGCTACGCCGATGCCCTGTTCTACGCCTTGATCTACGCCTTCATGACCCTCGGGGCGTTCGGCGTCATCATCCTGCTCTCGCGCAAGGGTTTCGAGGCCGAACGCCTGGAGGATCTGCGCGGCCTCTATCAGCGCAGCCCCTGGTATGCCTGGGTGATGTTGCTGTTCATGTTCTCGATGGCGGGCATTCCCCCGACCATAGGGTTCTACGCCAAGCTCGCGGTCATCCAGGCGGCGGTGAGCGCCGGATTTTACGGATTGGCGGTGGCCGCCGTGCTGTTTTCCGTGATCGGGGCCTTCTATTATCTGCGTATCGTAAAGCTTATGTTCTTTGATGCCCCCGTGGATGCCGGTCCATTGCGTCAGGGACGCGATCTGCGCTGGATCCTGAGCGTAAACGGCATCGCCATGGTGCTGGCCGCGCCGTGGGCCGGTACGCTCATTGCCATCTGTCGGGCGGCGGTTCGCGGGCTTCCCTAAGGGGCATGCCGTTTGGCGAAAATCGCCACCGTCACGGTTTTGTCATGCGCCCTTCGTAGTATCGCGCCACGTGGCCCCCGATGGTCCGCGCGCGCTTCACACAGGAGATCCCCAACCCATGAAATGCCTGAAGAAGGTCATGGCCCTATGGGCCGTGGCCGCGGTTCTTGCGCCCACCGTGGTCCTGGCCGAGACCCGCATCCAGTCCGATATCGCCTATCGCCGCGAACTCATGGCGGCGATGGATTGGAACCTCGTACGTATCGCGCAGACGCTCCGCCACCAGCGCCCTTACGACCCGAGTCGAATCGCCGGGCAGGGGCGGGCCCTGGCAGCGCTCGCCACGCTGCCGTGGGTAGCCTTTGTCCCCGGGTCCGATCAGGGGGCTACGAAGGCCTCGGCGCGCATCTGGCAGCAGCCGCGCGCCTTTGAGGCGGCCGTTAGCCATTTCGAGGCGCTCACGCGTCAACTTGCACAGGCCACTGCCCATGCCCCGCTTGCGGCATCGGCGCGCCCGCTCGAACGTGTGGCCGACGCCTGCCGCTCCTGCCATCACCGCTTCATGCGTTAGCGGCGCTCAGATCTGCAGGATGAGCCAGGTCCCGAGGCCCGACAGCGCAAGTGCCAGGATGCCAACCCAGGGCCGCGCGAAGGCGTGACTCGGGATCGGGTTCGCCACGGGACGTGCCGCCCGTCCGGTAATCATGGGGCGCACAAGATCGTGACCCGCTATCACGCGATGCAAGATCACCGCGCTCACATGGGTGGCGATGAGCGCCAGCAGGACATCGAAATTCCATTTATGGACGGTCGTGAGCCAATCGCCCATGCGGCTACCGACCAGCTGGTTTAAGGGTCCGGCGGTCAAGACATCGTCGGTCGCGAAAAGCCCGGTCCCTACCTGGACCATGAGTGACACGAGGAAGGCGATGACCGCCCATCCGCCCAGCGGATTATGGCCGTGGACGTCGGGCGCGCCCCGACGCCACGATTTGATGTATTCCCAGGTGCGGCGGGGTGAGCGTAGGAAGTGCGCAAAGCGCGCGGTATGGCTGCCAATAAAGCCCCACGACAGGCGAAACAGGATCAATGTGAGGACTGCGTAACCCCCCCACATGTGGTAGCGCATCAAGCCGTGCCCAAGGTGGGCCGAGGCCCACTCCCAGGCCACGAGCACCGCCAGTGTCCAATGAAACGCACGCGTCGGAACATCCCAGATCCGCGGGCGCTCATCGCTTTGAGCTGTGCGCTTGTCCGGTGTCTTGTCATTCATATCTACTGATACCTCATGGTGGCGGGACCTGTCCCCGCGTGATCAACTAAACGATCGACAATATCATGAATGCCGTAATGGTAGCCGATCTCCGGTCGCCTGACGAGCCCTGATTATCGGCTGGCGCGTGCGTCCGTACCCCCACGATTTCTGTCAAGAATTTGTCATCGAATTGGGCCGGGGTTGTCACACGGCTGCGGCAGAGTACGCCCGAGAAAGTTCCCAGCATGAAAAAAATCAGTGGAGGAATATCGCGTCATGCCGTGCCATTATCGCCCGTTGCCGACCACACCAGGCCGATTGTCGGTGCTAAGTTCGCTCGTTTTATGCGCACTGGCCGCAAGCCAGGTTACCGCCGCCGCCCATGACACGTCGTCTGTGAATGTCGGCAGCGTGAATGCCCAAAGCCGCAAGAAGGCCGAGGCACTTTTGAAGGCCACGAGCACCAAGCTTACAAAGCGCAAGATCTTCAAGTCGACCCAGACCGAGCGTGTCATAGGACGCCGCCAGATCGCCGCCAATGGGCCGCTGGCAGGCTCCGCGCAGGCCCTGGCCATGGCCCCGGGGGTGGCGGTGCGCGGCTACGGCGGCATCAGCGGGTCGGCGCGCTATGAGATCGCGCTCCGCGGGGTCAAGGTCGGCTGGTCGAGCGTGAACGGCGATGTCGAGCGCAATGGCATCACCGTACTGTTCGACGGGGTGCCGATGAACAATCTTATCTCCCATAACGGCGGTTGGGACTCGAATGAAATCCCGATCATGCAGCTCATCTCCGGCGTCAATATCATCTATGGGCCTGGTAATCCCGCCAGCCGTTGGTTTGACAGCGTCGGTGGCACGATCAACTTTGTCCCCGTTCAGCCCACGAAGCAGGCGGGGGGCAGCCTTGGGTTGACGTATGGCAGCGATCAGACCGAAGGTGCGGATCTCATTGCCAACACCGGGACGCACGATGGCTGGTCGACGGTGGTGGCGGGGGGTTTGTACGCGACAACACCTTCCGTACGGGTTCCTTTTCGGCGCCCAGCCGCTCATCGGCATTGTTTGCCAAGACCGTGAAGACCTTTAGTGACGGGTCATTCAGTGTCGGGGGTTATGCCGACGACAATACCGAGTTCCGGCCCAATTTTATTCCGGTATCACCGATCACCGCAGGTCCCGGCGGCAGCGCCATCACAGTAGACGGCACGCCCAATACGCCGCTCTACAGTCAGTCGACGACCGGGTACTACTCGTCCTTGCCCGAGTCGGTGTGGTTCAAGCAGATCGTGGTGCGCGATCGCATGCTGTATTCGCAGATCAAGCTTGGTCTCGCGCCGGATCTGTCGGTGCACGACCTCGTATGGTACCGCCATGGCCACAGGGTCCACTGGCGTGTGGACAATTACAACTACAATGGCGCGCCGCCGGGGACTGTGAATTCGGAGTACTACAACCCGCGGTCCGACACCTATGGGAACCGTCTGGTGTTCGACTGGACGCTGCCCATGAATCACGTGGAGTTCGGGGGTCGTGGATCAATCAGACCTATTCGACGCCTTATACGGGCTATAACGAGACTTATGGAACGAGCCCGGCGAATCCGCTCCAGTACAATAACGACACGCTTGCCAATACCTATTTGACGGGCTTTGTGCAGGATGCGATCACGCCGATCAAGGCCTTGACGATCACCCCCGGGATCGCGGGCGTCGATTTCCAGACGCAGTTTTTCAACAACGGCGCGAGCTATACCCCACCCGGGGCCGTCAACCAGACGATTGCGCCGAGCGACAGCAAGGTCTTTACGCGGGCGGAACCGTCCTTGGGCGCACGCTTTTTGATCGCCCCGCATTGGTCGGTGTACGGCAATGCCGCCGAGACCTACCAGAACCCTGGGGACAACGCCTTCGGCGCCTACAGCGGCAGCAATGTCATCGATCTCGCGACGCTAAAGCCCGTCAAGAGTGTCGACTACGAGTTGGGCACGCGGCTCTTGATCCGGCGCGCGGGCCTGCTGCGCCATTTTGTCATGAATGCCGATATCTATCGCGACACGTTGAGCAACGAGACCCTGACCACCTATATATCGACGGGCGGGGGTTTCGCGACTACGCAGTTCGCCCAGGCGAGCGCCACTTATAAGGGCTTGAACGTGAGTGCGCAGGACAGCCCGACGTGGCATTGGCATGTGTTTGGAACGGCCTCGCTTACGCGCGCGCATTTCGACTCCTATGTGCCGGGCGGCAGCACCACGAACTATGCGGGCTATCCGATCTCCTATAGCCCCGATGTTACCGCCTCCCTGGGTGTCAATTATCGCGTGGCCTTCGGGCGCTACCTGGTATCGCCGGGGGTGTCTGATCAATACACCGGTACGCAGTACATGTTCAGCAACCTGGTCAATGCCCCCACCAACAATGTCCAGATGGCGTCTTACAACATCGTCAACACGCAGGTGGCCATTAAGGCCGGGACTGGCATAGCCGGCCTGTCGGCGGTGACCCTGACGGTTGGCGTGACCAATCTCTTCAACAAGCGCTATGACCCCATCCAGTACATCACGAGCGGTGGCTATTTCGGCGGCAACAGCGCTGGGGCTGTGCTCGCCGATCCGGGGGCGCCACGGCAATACTTCGTCAATCTGAACGCGCGCTTCTGACGCGTCCCTAAGTCTTCTCCTCATTGAAGGCCTCAAGGGTGGTCCTTGGGCCTTCTTTTTTTTGGGGTTCCGGAAAACCGTTCCATTGCGTGCAAGGCTCCGGAGTGCGATGCGCGATCACCCGGCCCGACACGGGCCTTGGCGGCCGCGCCCGCCGGGCATTGCACGTCACCGCGCCGCACGACCGATGGGCTTTCGATGCCGGAGTGACCGCCCCAGGATCGTGGGATGCCCGAGAGGGCCGTGTCCGGAGGTCACTCGCTATGCACGCGCGGCGTATACAGGATGCAATACCCCGTGGGCGCGATGCGCCCCGCGACCTTTGTGCAGTGGCCGATCGCGAGCGTGCCGTTGGTCTTGATACCCTGCATCATCATGCCGTTCGAATGCCCGACGGCCGGCAGAAAGAAGCGGCAGCGGCCGCACATGGCGCGGCCCTTGGGGTGGTCTTGATAGTGCACGCTGGCCTTGCTGGCCTTTGGGGGCGATTTTTTGGCGGTCGCGACCATGGGCAGCGCGAGCATCGCCGCTGCCACCGTACGCCGCAGAAAATGCCGCCGGGAGAGGGGTTTTGCCATGATTCCTCCTATTTCCAGGCACCATGAGGCTATGCTAGCCCCACGCCTCCCGGCATGGCGATCACCGAAAGGTCTCGATTGTTTCGCGGGGCTGGGCGATGATCAGCATGGCGGCTTTGTGGTCTGAAAGCGCGGCGCCTTGTTCGGGGAATGTGCGCGTCGCAAGCAGCCGGGCCCGGTCGCAGCCGTGCACGAAGAGGTAATCGATACGGTTTTGGGGGGCGTCCGCCGGAAA
This sequence comes from Acidiferrobacter thiooxydans, assembly GCF_003333315.1. Classification (GTDB taxonomy): domain Bacteria; phylum Pseudomonadota; class Gammaproteobacteria; order Acidiferrobacterales; family Acidiferrobacteraceae; genus Acidiferrobacter; species Acidiferrobacter thiooxydans. The sequence continues at coordinate 993,319 of NZ_PSYR01000002.1, read as the reverse complement.
GGTCGCGCCCGTTCCCTGTCCCACGCAGGCGTGGGCATCCACCCATCCGCGGGCGGTCAGATGGGCGATGCCGGGGGCGGTGGATGGCGCATTGAAATCACCCACCAGGCACTGCGGCCCGGAAAAGTCCTCGAGGGCTCGGGCCAGGGCTGCGACCTGTTGTCGGTTCTGCGCCGGGACCCACGAGCAATGGGCATTCGTCAACCGCCAGACCTCCCCCTGCCAGGTGAAGCTCGCGCCGATTGCGCGTCGCGGACTTTGGTCCTCGTCGTCATCGTCACGTGGCAGGGCGAACGACCAGGGGGCGTTCAAGGGGATCTCCGAGAGGATCGCACTGCCGTATTGGGGTCGTGTGGTGTCAGCGGCCAGGAACAGTTGATGATGATAGTCGAGGTCGCCGGCGAGTTCCCGTAGCTGGTTTCGTGTGTCGTCGACGTGGACCGCCTGCAGGGCGATGATGGCGGGCCGCTGCGCCTGGAGAAGGGCGCGCAGGCGCGCGCACCGCTCAGGCCAGGGACCATAACCGTCCTGGACATAGTTCAGGTTTACGGTGAGGATCTTTAACATGCGTCGACTCTAGGCGCGCAAGCGGTGTCGACGCTATCCGACCCCCGGGCGGGGTCATGGGTGCCTTGGGCCGGTGTCCGTCCCCCAAGACCCGGTATAGCCCGGGTATCCGGCGAAATTGGTAGCGGGGGTAGGATTTGAACCTACGACCTTCGGGTTATGAGCCCGACGAGCTGCCAGACTGCTCCACCCCGCATCAGAGGGCGCAGAGTCTACCATCTTTGCGGGCAATGGCAAGCCTTGGGGGGCGTGCATTGAAGTTTTGGCGGGAAGGCTTATAATCCGCGTTTATCTCGTATAGGTCGTTCTGCGGAAGTGGGCTTTAAGCCCACTTTTGCGTTTATGGTCATGGAGAAACATATTCAGGCGGATCGGCTGCGGGTCTTGGTGGAGCCCGTCGTGGCGCATCTCGGTTTCGAGGTCGTCGATATCGAATTTCTGAGCGGGCAAAAGACCTTGCGCATTTATATTGATGGGCCGCAGGGGATCGATGTCGATGACTGCGCCCGGGTCAGTCGCCAGGTGAGCGCGCTTTTCGATGTCGAGGATCCGATCCCCGGGCAGTACACGCTCGAGATCTCGTCGCCCGGGCTGGATCGGCCGTTGGCGCGGCCCAGTGACTTCGAGCGCTTCGCCGGGTCCCAGATCAAGCTGAAGACCACGTTGCCTGTGGGTGGGCGCCGAAACTTTCGCGGGCGCCTCGTGGGTTTGGTGGATGGACGCGTGGTCCTTGAGGCGGACGAGACGCGTTATGATCTCGCGTTTGATAACATCGAGAAGGCGAGACTTGTGCCCGAACTCTGAGGGCGGCTGGAGGCAGTGATGGCGAACGAAATTCTAATGGTGGTCGAGACGGTTTCACGCGAGAAGAATGTCGATCGCGAGATCATCTTCGGGGCGCTCGAGGCGGCCCTGGCAACGGCGACGCGCAAGCGCCACAAGGAAGACATAGACGCCCGCGTCCATATCCACAGAAAGACCGGGGAGTATGACACCTTCCGGCGTTGGCTGGTCGTGCCCGACGAACAAGAGACGCTCGAGTTTCCGGGACGTGAGATGCGCCTGGCACAGGCCCGCGAGCGCCAAGCCGACATTCAGGTGGGAGAGTATATCGAAGAGCCGATCGAGGCGGCCGACTTCGGCCGTATCGCCGCGCAAGCTGCCAAGCAGGTGATCGTGCAGAAGGTCCGCGAGGCTGAGCGCGAGCAGATCGTGAATCAATTCAAGAGCCGCCAGGGCGAACTCGTCACGGGCGTCGTGAAGCGTCTGGAGCGCGGGGACGCGATCATCGATCTCGGCACTGCCGAGGCCCTGCTGCCGAAGTCGGCGATGATTCCGCGCGAGGGACTGCGTCCCGGAGACCGGGTACGCGCCTATCTGGAGGACGTTCATTCGGCGCCGCGCGGGCCGCAATTGTTCCTGAGCCGCACGAGCCCGCAACTGCTCGTCGAGCTCTTCAAGCTTGAAGTCCCGGAGGCCGGCGAGGGGCTGATCGAGATTCACGGCGCGGCCCGCGATCCGGGGTTACGCGCCAAGATCGCGGTGAATTCCAAGGACCCGCGCATCGATCCCATAGGGGCGTGTGTGGGCATGCGCGGCTCGCGCGTGCAGAGCGTATCGAACGAATTGGGGGGTGAGCGGGTCGACATCATCCAATGGTCTCCGGATCCGGCGCAATTCGTCATCAACGGGCTCGCGCCGGCGGAGGTACTTTCGATCGTGGTCGACGAGGAGTTGCATAGCATGGATGTCATTGTCGATGAGTCGCAACTATCACAAGTCATCGGGCGTGGCGGCCAGAACGTGCGGCTGGCGTCGGAGCTGACGGGCTGGGAGCTCAACGTGATGACCGAGGAAGCGGCCTCGACGCGTGGCGAGACCGAGGCGGCCAATGCCGTGCAGATGTTCGTCGAGCAGCTACGCATGGAGCCCGCGACCGCCGAGTTGCTCGTACGCGAGGGGTTCATGACGCTAGACGAAGTCGCCTATGTCCCGAAGCAGGAGATGATGTCGGTCGAGGGCTTGAGCGAGGCGCAGGTCGATGAGTTGCGCGATCGGGCGCGCGACATCCTGCTCACGCGCGCCATAACGCTCGAGGAAAAGATCGACATGGCGGAGCCCGCCGAGGATCTCCTTGGCATGGTGGAGATGGATGAGCATACGGCGCGCCTGTTGGCGAGCCACGGAATAAAGACGATGGAGGAGCTCGCCGATCAGTCGGTTGATGATCTGGCGGCAATAGAGGGGTTGGATGAGGAGCGGGCCCGCGTCCTCATTATGGCAGCGCGCGCGCCTTGGTTCGCGGACCAGAGCCAGGGGGCCTGACGGATTTCATTCGATGCCTGAAACGACAGTCAAAAGTTTTGCCGAACAGATCGGTGTGGCGCCGGACAAGCTGCTTCAGCAGCTCGTTGCGGCGGGAATCGCCGACAAAAAGAGCAGTGATCCCCTAAGTGATGACGAGAAGATGGCGCTCCTGAACTTTCTGCGCACGCATCACGGCGCGGGGGAGCCGGAGGCCAAGCGCATCACGCTCACGCAAAAGTCGACGAGCAAGATCATGCAGAATTCGCGGTTCGGCCAGAGCCGTGCTGTGCAGGTCGAGGTGCGCAAGAAGCGGACCTTCGTCAAGCGTCCGGTGCCTGACGAACCGGAGGCCCCGCCCGCGGAGGCTGAGGCCATCGTCGAGCCGGTCGCGGAGCGCGTGGCGGAGCCCGAGGCGCCGCCGACGACGGTGACGCCCCCGAGCCTGTGGAGGCCGAGGAGCCGGTCGCGGAGGTGCCCGTGTCCGAGCCCGTTCCGCCGCCGGTCGTAGAGCCGCCGGTGGCGCAGGAACCGCCGCAAAACCGGACCGTGCGTAAGGATACCCGTCCAGAGCGCGGGCGCAACGAACGCCGGGAGCGGCCGGCGGCCCGACCTCCAGGGGCGGGGGATCGCAAACCGCACAAGGGGCGGCCCGGCGGTGCGCCGCAGCGCGGGGCATCGGCGGGCAAACGCGTGGTCACGAGCATGAGTGGCCAGCATGCCTTCGAGATGCCGACCGAGCGCGTGGTGCGGGATGTCTATTTGCCGGAGGCCATTACGGTGGCCGAGCTCGCCCAGCAGATGTCGATCAAGGCCGTGGAGGTGATCAAGGTCTTGATGCAGCTTGGGATGATGGTCACGATCAATCAGGTCCTCGATCGCGAGACGGCGACCATCGTGGTCGAGGAGCTCGGGCACGTCGCGCACGAGGCGCGTAGTCACGATCCGGAGGCGGCCCTGAAGGTCGGCGATCAGGAGGAGGGGGCGCGTGAGCCGCGCCCGCCGGTGGTCACGGTCATGGGCCATGTCGATCATGGCAAGACATCGCTGCTCGATTACATCCGCAAGACCAAGGTCGCAAGCGGCGAGGCGGGCGGCATAACGCAGCATATCGGCGCCTATCACGTCGAGATGCCCAAGGGCATGTTGACGTTCCTTGATACGCCAGGCCACGAGGCGTTCACCGCCATGCGCGCGCGCGGCGCCAAGGTGACCGACATCGTCATTTTGGTGGTGGCCGCCGATGACGAGGTCATGCCCCAGACCGTCGAGGCCATCCATCATGCCCGCGAGGCCGGGGTACCCATTGTGGTGGCGGTGAACAAGATCGATAAGCCGCAGGCCGACATGGAGCGCGTGAAGCAGGAACTGGTGACGCACGAGGTGGTGCCCGAGGAGTGGGGCGGGTCGGACATATTCGTGCCGGTGTCGGCCAAGACCGGCCAGGGGATCGAAAACCTGCTCGATGCGGTGTTGTTGCAGGCCGAGTTGCTGGAGCTGACCGCGGTGCGCAATACCATGGCGAGCGGTATCGTCATCGAGGCGCGGCTCGACAAGGGTCGGGGGCCGGTGGCCACTATATTGGTCCAAGAAGGCACCTTGCGTAAGGGCGATGTGATCCTGGCGGGGCGTGAGTCGGGGCGTGTGCGGGCGATGACCGACGAGATCGGCCGTTCCATCAAGGAGGCTGGCCCGTCGATACCCGTCGAGGTGCAGGGGCTTTCGGGCGTGCCCAACGCCGGTGACGAGGTGAGTGGCGTCGAAAACGAGCGCAAGGCCCGCGAGATCGCGCTGTTTCGCCAGGGCAAGTACAAGGATGTCAAGCTCCAGCGCCAGCAGGCGTCGAAGCTATCCAACATGTTCCAGCAGATGCAAGAGGGCGACGTCAAGACCCTGACACTGATCGTGAAGGCCGATGTCCAGGGTTCGGTCGAGGCCCTCACCGAGGCGCTCGAGAAGCTCTCGACCGAGGAAGTGAAGGTGCGCGTGGTGCATGGCATGGTGGGTGGCATCAGTGAATCGGATGTCAACCTGGCGGTCGCCTCCAATGCCATCATCATCGGCTTCAATGTACGCGCCGACGGCGGTGCCCGACGTCTGATCGATTCGGAAGGCGTCGATATCCACTATTACAACGTCATCTATGACGCGGTCAATGAGGTGAAGGCTGCCATGGCTGGCATGTTGAAGCCTCAGTTCCGCGAGGATGTGGTGGGGAGCGCCGAGATCCGCGAGGTATTCCGGACCTCGAAGGCGGGTGTCGTGGCGGGTTGTCAGGTGAGCGAAGGGGTGATCCGGCGCGGCCGGCAGGCGCGCGTGCTGCGTGACAACGTGGTCATCTACAATGGCGAGATCGAGTCCCTGCGGCGTTTCCGCGACGATGTCTCGGAGGTGAAGGCGGGCATGGAATGCGGTCTGACCTTTAAGAATTATTCGGACATCCGGGCCGGCGACCAGGTCGAGGTCTATGAAAGGGTTGAGGTCGCCCGGACCCTTTGAGACGACACGCGCCCAAATCCGGATCGCGCGCAGCGCGCGTCGGCGCGCTCGTGTTGCGCGAGGCTGCGCAATGGGTGCTGACCGAGATCGATGAGGGACAGGTGCGCTTGGCGGCGCTCACCGAGGCCGATGTCAGCCCGGACCTGAAGCAGGCGCGCATCTATGTCACGCACTACCAGGGCGAGGCGGCGGCGCGCGCGGCCGTGGTGCAATTGAATGCCGTGGTACCGCGCATGCGCCGCGGCCTCGCCTCCCGGCTCAGGCTGCGCGTTGTGCCCAATCTGGTGTTTGCCTACGACCCCTCGGTCGACCAGGGGGCCCGTATCGATGCGCTTCTCGACCGCGCTCGTCGCGAACGGGGCGAGGAGGGCGACGGCTGATGAAGGTTCCGTGCGTGCGCCGTGACGGTCTGCTGGTCCTCGACAAGCCGCCCGGCCTTAGCTCCACGCAGGCCCTGGCGCAGGCGCGTCACCGTCTGCGCGCCTGCAAGGGCGGGCATACGGGGACCCTCGACCCGTTGGCGACCGGTGTGCTGGTACTGTGTTTTGGTGAGGCCACCAAGGCCGCCTCGTTTCTGGTCGACAGCGATAAGCGTTACCGGGTCGCCATTACGCTCGGGGTGAGCACCACAACCTATGATCGTGAAGGTGAGGTTGTGGCGCGCCGCCCGGTGACGGTGTCCGATGCCGCCTTGCGCGCGGCCGTGGGTCGTTTCATCGGTCGCATCGATCAGACACCCCCCCGATTTTCGGCGATCAAGCAGGACGGCCGGCCCTTTTACGAGCGAGCCCGCCGCGGTGACGAGGCGCGGCCGGCGAGCCGCAGCGTGGTCGTGACCGGCATCGAGATCATCGATCGCGAGGATATGATGCTCACGCTCGACGTCGCCTGCGGCAAGGGTTTCTATGTGCGCAGTCTGGCCCACGATCTCGGCGAGGCCCTGGGTTGCGGCGGGCATGTCGCGGAGTTGCGTAGGCTCGCGGTCGGGCGTTTTACCCTCGATCAGGCCGTGGCACTCACGGATGTCGGCCCCGATACCGCCTTGCTCGAGAGTGACGCCGCGCTCACCGGCCTGCCGTCGGTGGTGCTGCCGGGATTCCTGGCGCGTGCCGTCATGCGCGGGCAAGGCGTGCACATCGGTGGCCGGGAACAGGAGGGTTGGGTCCGTTTGTATGACGATTCGGGGGTGTTCCTCGGTGTTGGGTGGTCGGCGGCGGCCGGGGAGATCCGTCCCAAGCGCCTATGGATCGGGGCGCCTGGGCATGTTGAGCCCATGGACGCACGCGGTTAGAATAGCGGTTTATCCTTTTCTTGGAATATTTCGGGTCAGCGAGGGCGGTATGGCATTCACGGTCGAAAAAAAGATGCAGGTAATCAAGGAATACCGGAGGGGCGAGGTCGACACCGGATCCCCGGAGGTACAGGTGGCGCTGATCTCGGCCCATATCGATGATCTTTCGCAACACTTCGCTGTCCATAAGAAGGACAACCACTCGCGTCAGGGTCTTCTGCGCATGGTCGGCAAGCGGCGTAAGCTCCTCGATTACCTAAAGCGTGTGGATGCCGGTCGTTACCGCGACCTCGTCGCGCGACTTGGCCTGCGCAAGTAGGGCGAAACACCCCAAAAGAGCATCGAAGCGGAGGACAAGCGCGTTGGGTAAAATCACAAAGACGTTCCCGTATGGTAACCATACGGTCAAGATCGAAACCGGGGAGATTGCCCGCCAAGCCACGGGCGCCGTCATGGCCAGCATGGGTGACACGGTCGTGCAGGTCACGGTCGTGGGCATGCGCCAATCCGCGCCCGATCGCGATTTCTTTCCGCTGACCGTGGATTACCAGGAGCGCTCCTACGCCGCCGGACGCATTCCCGGGGGATTTTTCAAGCGCGAGGGGCGCCCCTCGGAAAAGGAAATCCTGACCTCCCGCCTGATAGACCGTCCGATCCGCCCACTATTTCCGAAGTCGTTCACCAATGAAGTACAGATCATCGCCACCGTGATGTCACTGGATCCCGATATCGATCCCGACATCATATCGCTCATCGGGGCATCAGCCGCACTGTCGCTTTCGGGCATGCCGTTCAAGGGCCCCTTGGGGGCGGCGCGCGTAGGATATCGCGATGGCCAATACCTTCTGAACCCGGGGATGTCGGATCTTGCCACCTCGGCGCTCGATCTGGTGGTGGCCGGCACCCGCAACGCCGTCTTGATGGTGGAGTCGGAGGCCAAGGTCCTGCCCGAGGATGTGATGCTGGGGGCGGTACTGTTCGGTCATGAGCAGATGCGCGTCGTGATCCAGGCCATCGACGAACTGGTGGCCGAGGCGAAGGTGCAGCCTTGGGACTGGACGCCGCCCGCGAAGGATGCCGAGCTCACCGCGGCCCTCGCCACTGCGATTGGCACCGAACTCACGGCCGCCTATCAGATTCGCGAGAAGCTGCCGCGCCAGGATCGCGTGGCGGAGCTGCGCAACAAGGCAGTGGCAGAGCTTGCCGGCGAGGCGCCCAAGCCCAATGCCGACCAAGTGCTCGCGGCCTTCGGGGCGCTCGAGAAGCGCATCGTGCGCGGACGCATCCTGAGCGGTGAACCGCGTATCGATGGGCGGGACAACAAGACCGTGCGTCCGATCACGATCCGTACCGGTGTGCTGCCACGCACGCATGGTTCGGCGCTCTTTACGCGCGGCGAGACGCAGGCGCTGGTGGTTACGACGCTTGGTACGGGACGCGACGCGCAGATGATCGACGCCCTCGAGGGTGAGCGCAAGGACCCGTTCATGCTGCATTACAATTTCCCGCCATCCTCGGTGGGTGAGACTGGGCGGGTGGGTAGCCCCAAGCGCCGCGAGATCGGTCATGGGCGGTTGGCCAAGCGTGCAATCACAGCGGTTCTCCCGGACCTGGCGGAGTTCCCCTATGTATTGCGCGTCGTTTCCGAGATCACCGAGTCGAACGGTTCGAGTTCGATGGCCACGGTATGCGGAACCAGCCTGTCTCTGATGGACGCCGGTGTTAAGACCAAGGCGCCGGTGGCAGGTATCGCCATGGGGCTCATCAAGGAAGACGACCGGTTCGCGGTGCTGACCGATATTCTGGGCGACGAGGATCATCTCGGCGACATGGACTTCAAGGTCGCCGGGACCGCCGAGGGCGTGACCGCCTTGCAGATGGACATCAAGATCGAGGGGATCAACCGCGAGATCATGGATACCGCGCTAAAGCAGGCGCGGGACGGCCGGCTGCATATCCTGAACATCATGAACGGTGCGATACGCGAGGCGCGCCAGGAGATGTCGGAGTATGCGCCGCGCATCATCACCTTCAAGATCAATCCGGAAAAGATCCGCGACGTCATCGGCAAGGGGGGCGCCACGATCCGCGCCTTGTGCGAGGAGACTGGGGCGACCATCGATATCGATGACGACGGGGTCGTGAAGATCGCGTCCGTGGACAACGCCGCAGGCCAGGAGGCCCGGCACCGTATCGAGCAGATCACAGCCGAGGTGCAGGTCGGCATGGTGTATGAGGGGCGGGTGGCGAAGCTCATGGATTTCGGGGCATTCGTCACCATCCTTCCGGGCAAGGACGGGCTCGTGCATATCTCGCAGATATCCCACGAGCGTGTCGAGAATGTGAGCGAGAAGCTCGCCGAAGGTCAGACGGTGCGCGTCAAGGTGCTGGAGGTCGACAAGCAAGGCCGCATCCGCCTCAGCATGAAGGCGGTGGAAGGCGGTTAGCGGTTCGACGCGACTGCGCGATCGGGCCAGGGGGCGGCGGGGAGGGTTCTGCGCGCCCCCTGTCATTTGGGCCGGGGTTTCGGGCCTGCGACAGTGACATCGATATCAGGAGGGAATATGGAAGGTGCCCCCGCATCCCCTGGTCTGCGCGAGACCATCATGAAAGACCTGCAAGGCGCGGTGCGCCTAGCGATCGCCTATGTGGGCTTGAGCGCTGGACTCTTGCCGGCCGTGGCGCGCCTCGGGCGGGCCGATGGCCATACCATCGCGCAGGCCGCGGGCGCGGACATCGGCTATGTTGTGCGCTGGTGCGATGCGGCCTATGCGTTCGAGCTTCTCGATGAGCGGCCGGAAGGGTTCGTGCTCACCGACCTTGGGCAGGCGTTCCTGCCGGAGGCGCCAGGGACGCTCATGCCTTTTGCCGTTCAGGAGGTGTTAACGGCGCATATCGCCGAACGCGCCGCCGGCCTCATGAAGACCGGGGAGCGTCCCGGAGAGTCGGTGCTCGCGGAGCGTGCCACCATCCTCCCGTGGTTTGGGCCCATGCTCGAGGCCCAGTTCGGGCCAGTCTTCGAAAAGACCATCATGCCGGCAGTCCCGGTCTATGAGCGCGCCGCGGGGCGCGGGGGATTTGTCATAGATCTTGGTTGTGGCAACGGCTGGTATCTCATGCGTCTGGCGCGGGCCTATCCGCGTCTGCGCTGCCTTGGTATCGACGGCTTCGACGAGAACATCCGGCAGGGGCAGGCACGCGCCAAGGCCGCCGGTGTCGATGACCGCGTGCGTTTTGCCAAGGGCGATATTTATGGTTTCGAGAGCCCGGAGCCGGCGGACATCATCGCGCTCAATCGCGCCCTGCATCATGTATGGGACGAAAAGGAGACGGTATTCCGGATCCTGCACGATCATCTGAAGCCCGGGGGTGCGGCGGTGATATGGGAGCCGCATTGGCCTGCGGAACGCACCGCCTTGCGGGAACCGGGACGGCGCATGGTGGCCTTCCAGAACTTGACCGAACACGTCCAGGGCAACCATTTCCTGAGGCCTACCGAGATCGCCTCGGCCTTCCGGACCGCGGGCCTCGTACCCGAGGTCTACGATTTCCTGGACGGGCGTGAGGCGGTGGTGGTCGGTACGCGGCCGTGAGGGCGGCGGGTATCGGAGGGCCCCCGGACCGGAGACGGTTGAGGGCCTGAGGCAGAGTACTCGCCCCCGTAAGATCCGGCGGCGATGGGGCGACTAACAGTGGCGGGCGCGGGATGGCGCCGGCGAATAATACAAGGGGGGTCGTGCGGGATTGCTTGAACCACCCCAGGATGGTCCACACCACGCTCAAAAGAGGTTCTATGGCAGCCCTACGTAAAATGGCGGTGCTACGCAAATTGGTGTTCGTGATCCTGGCCTCCGGGGTTCTGGCCATGCCAGCCCTGGCCGAGAACTGGACGCTGTTCCATCATTACGACTTCAATAAGCCGCAGTTCATCCATTCGCACCCGTTCGCCAAGGAACATTTGGTCGTGCAGGTCGATCAAGGTAACCCGCACCGCTGGGCTCTTGCGCTCTCAAACGTCGACAATGTGTTGAATTACTTTGGCTCCGACAAGATCCAGATCGTGGTCGTGGCCTATGGGCCCGGACTCAAGATGCTGTTTGCCAACAGCCCGCTCAAGCGGCTCGTGCAGAGCCTGAATGCTCAGGGTGTGGAGTTCGATGCCTGCCATATGACGATGCTCGGGATCAAGGCCAAGACCGGACATCTCCCGAAGCTCCTGCCGCAGGCGGTGGTGGTGCCAGGCGGCGTGATCCGTATTATGCAGCTCGAGCAGCATGGTTTCGACCTGCTGAAGCCCTGAGCGACGTGATTAGGAGGCCTGCGGGTGCAAGCCGCGGGGCTCCTGCATATAAGGCCGGAGAAAGGCCCCTAGGCGGTCGTCCAGCCAAAAGCGCGGCGCCCACGGGGTGCCCCCGGCAATGAAGCCCACGTGCCCTCCTTGCGGATAGAGCTCCAGGCGCACCGCGCCCGCCAGTTCGTCGGCGGCCGGTGTACTGCCGGGCATCAGGAACGGATCGTCTTCGGCCTGCACGAGCAGCGTCGGGACGGTGATATGACGAAGATAGGGACGGCAGCTGGCACGCCGGTAATAGTCGTCGGCGTCGCGAAAGCCGTGCAGGGGGGCGGTTATCGCACCATCGAAGGCCCGGAAGTTGCGCAGGGCCTTCAGAAACCGTACGTCGCCGCCTTGCCCCCGGACCTTACGGGCCTGCGAGCGTCTGAGCCAGCGTAACAGCACCCATTGATAGAGGCGTGATGGCCCGCTGTCCAGGCGCTGTGCGGCGCTGGCGAGTTCGAAGGGCACCGACACGGCCGCCGCGGCCTTGAGCGGGGCTTGATCGCCGCGCTCGCCGAGCCACTTCAACAGCACCGAGCCCCCGAGCGAGTAGCCGACCGCGCATACGCCTTCGGGGTGGCGGCTCATCAAGAGATCGACGATGGTCTGGAGGTCTTGGGTCTCGCCGGCATGATAGCCTCGCGGGAGGCGATTGGGTTCCCCGCTGCACCCGCGAAAGTGCATGACCACGGCCTTCCAGCCGGCGGCCCGGCAGTAACGCAGCAGGCGCGTGATATAAGGGGAGCGCGACGAGCCCTCGAGCCCGTGGAGCGCAAGCACGACGCGCCCTGTGCGCGGTGAAGGTATGAGCCAGTCCAGATCCAGGAAATCCCCGTCGGGCAGTGTCACGCGCTCGCGCGTCAGGACCTCACCACCGGCGCGGTCTTGCAGCGCCCCGAGCACCGTCTGGGCGTGGGGATTGCGGGCCCAGATCGGCGCCCTGAAGGGCGTCATTGCGGATCGTGGCCCTGGAGCTGGCGCAGGATATCCGGGTTCTCGAGCGTAGAGACATCTTCATCCACGGTCTCGCCGCGTGCCACCGCGCGCAACAGGCGGCGCATGATCTTGCCGGAGCGGGTCTTTGGGAGGTTGTCGGCAAAGCGGATGTCCGCGGGCTTGGCGATCGGCCCGATCTTCTCGCCCACCCAGGCGCGCAGTTCGGCGATGAGCGCCGCGCGTTCGTCACCACTAGGTCTTGGCCCGCGCGGCACCACGAAGGCGCAGATCGCCTCGCCGGTCAATTCGTCGGGCCGTCCCACCACCGCCGCCTCCGCGATCAGGGGGTGGGCCACGAGCACCGACTCGATCTCCATCGTCCCCAGGCGGTGACCGGAGACCTTGAGGACATCGTCGACCCGCCCCATGACCCAAAAGTAACCATCGGCGTCGCGCCGCGCCCCGTCGCCGCTCACATAGTAGCGATTCTGGAAGCGCTCCCAGTAGGTCTCGCGGTAGCGCTCGGGATCGCCCCAGATCGTGCGCAACATTGATGGCCACGGGCGCTTGATCACCAGGAAGCCGCCTTCGTCGGGGGCGGTCACAGGCGTACCCTCGGCATCCACCACATCGGCTACGATCCCGGGGAGCGGTCGCGTACACGACCCCGGCTTCAAGGCCACGATCCCGGGGATGGGTGCGATCATATGAACCCCGGTCTCGGTTTGCCACCAGGTATCGACGATCGGGCACCGGCCTTGACCTATGACCTGGTAATACCACATCCAGGCCTCCGGATTGATGGGCTCGCCCACGCTCCCAAGGAGTCGCAGGCGACTTAAGTCATGACCGCGCGGGTAATCGTCCCCGTGTTTTTTCAAGGCTCGAATGGCGGTCGGTGCGGTATAGAAGACGCTGACCCGGTGGCGCTCGCAGAGGTCCCAGAAGCGCCCCGGGTCGGGGATGGTCGGGGCCCCCTCGTACATGACCATGGTCGCGCCGCACGCGAGCGGCCCGTAGGCCACGTAGCTGTGGCCGGTCACCCAGCCCACGTCTGCCGTGCACCAGAAGACGTCGTCTTCGCGGATGTCGAACACCCAGCGCATGGTGAGGATGGTCCCGAGGAGATAGCCGGCGCTGGCGTGCTGTATGCCCTTGGGCCGTCCCGTCGACCCCGAGGTATAGAGCAGGTATAGCGGGTGCTCGCTGCCCACGGCCACCGGGGCGCAGTCAGCGCTGACATCGGCCACCGCCTCGTGCCACCAGATGTCACGCCCCGGGCGCCAGGCGATGGCGTTGCCGGCGCGCTTTAGCACGAACAGCGTGCGTACCGTGGGGCACTCGTCTAGTACCTGGTCACAGATGGCCTTCAGTCCGATGATGCGCCCCCCGCGATGCCCGCCGTCGGCGGTCACGACCGCCGTCGCCCCGGCGTCGATGATGCGGCCCTTTAGGGATTCGCCCGAGAAGCCCCCGAATACCACCGAATGGATGGCACCGATGCGCGCGCACGCCTGCATGGCGATCACCGCCTCTGGCACCATGGGCATGTAGATCACCACCCGGTCGCCGGTGTTGATGCCTTGGGCACGCAGGGCGTTGGCGAAGCGCCCGACCTCGGCCAGCAGTTCCCGATAGGTAAGGACGCGCACGTCCCCGGGTTCTCCCTCGAAGACGATGGCCGGCTTGTCGGCGCGTTGCGCAATGTGCCGGTCCAGGCAGTTTACCGAGACGTTCAGGACGCCATCGTCGAACCAGCGATAATGCGGGGCATTGCTCTCGTCGAGGGTGCGGGTGAAGGGCTTGATCCAGTCGATCTCCTCGCGCGCGCGTCGCGCCCAGAAGCCCTCGTAGTCGCTTTCGGCCTCGGCGAGCAACCGCCGGTAGAGCTCCTCGGTCATGGTCCCCCGTGCCCGAAGTCCTTCGGTGGGGGAAACAGACGGTTTTCGCTAAAAAGCGACTCGATGGGGTCGCGCGATTCGTGGGCCAAGGTTCATCTCCCGATATCAGATTCGTTTGTTGGATTCGGCTCTGGCTTGTGGTGATCGCCGACGATAGGGGGCTTGCGCTCTGTGCGCCGATGGCGGCGCACGGCTAGGACCAGGAGCACCACAAGGCCCGCGGCCACGGCATCATCCACCCCATGCATATAGGGTGAGAGTGCCTGCCAATGTTGGCCAAGACGCAGACCGACCCACGCCAAAACCGTGCACCAGATGAGGGAGCCGGCCGCCGAATAGGTGATGAACGCCGCCAGCGGCATGCGCGCCACGCCCGCCGGCAGCGATATGAAGGTGCGCAGGATGGGCAGCAGGCGGCCTAGGAATACCGCCGCCTGGCCGTGGCGCGCAAACCAGGCATGCGCGGAGTCGAGGTCGTGGGGCGATATCAGGATCTTGCGGCCGTGGCGGCGCAAAAACGGCAGTCCGCCGTACGCCCCGAGGGCATAGGCGGCAAGCGAGCCTAACACGTTTCCGATGGTGCCGGCCGCTATGACCCCGAAAAGGCCCAGGGCCTTGGTTGACGCCAGATAGCCCGAAAAGGTCATGATGACCTCCGAGGGGATGGGGATGCAGGCGCTCTCCAGCATCATGAGTGCCGCTATGCCGATATAGCCGGTCTCGCGGATCATGAGCAGCATCGCGCCGGCCAGGGTATGGATGAAGGCGTGTATCACAGCTGAGCCCCCGATCCTCTCACAACCGGACCTATGGCGACCGGTCGACCCGGGGTCTGTTTCTCCCCGCTGACATCACGGCGCGACAGGCCGGCGCGCACCCTCAAGCCATCTGTTTTTCGCGGATCTCGTCCAAGGTCTTGCAGTCGATGCACAAGGTGGCGGTCGGCCGCGCCTCGAGCCTCTGTACGCCGATTTCCACGCCGCAGTTCTCGCAATACCCGTAATCGTCGGCATCGATGCGGCTCACGGCCTCGTCGATCTTCTTGATCAATTTGCGCTCGCGCTCGCGATTGCGCAGCTCCAGCGACATGTCGGTTTCCTGGCTCGCGCGATCATTCGGGTCCGGATGGTTGGCGGTCTCGTCTTGCATGGCGTGCATGGTGCGCGAGACTTCCTGGATGAGCTCCGCCTTCCAGGCGAGCAGAACCTTGCGGAAGTGTTCGCGCTGGCGGGTATTCATGTATTCTTCGCCCTCGGCGACGGAATAAGGCTTTATGCCATGCAGCAGAGTCTGAACTTCCTTCTTCTTCGTGACCGCCATCGATTACTCCTGCGCTCGAGACAATGGTAGGGCTTGCGAGCAAGCGCGAATCTATACCAGAAAGCACAGGGGCATGCAAGAAAGGGTCCGACGGGCGGGGGCATGGCCGGTTTTGAGCGATACCATATAGATAGGGGACGAGATGCTGAAGGCACTGATTTTTGATGTGGACGGGACATTGGCTGATACCGAGCGGGATGGGCATCGCGTGGCCTTCAACCGCGCGTTCGCGGCCGAGGGCCTGCCGGTCGTGTGGGATGAGGCGCTCTACGGAAGGCTGCTTGCCATCACCGGGGGCAAGGAGCGGCTCCTCCATTTCTTTACGCACGTCCGGCCCGATTTGCGCCCGGCGGGCGATCTAGACGCCCTTATACGGCATCTGCATGCTCGCAAGACCGACATCTACAGCGATCTCCTGAATACCGAAGGGGTGCCTTTGCGCCCGGGTATACGGCGATTGCTCACCGAGGCCCGCGACCGGGGTCTAAGACTCGCGATCGCCACGACTACCACGGAAAAGAATCTCGAACCGATATGGGCGGCACTCGGACCGGGGGCGCGCGGCTGGTTTCATACTGTGGGGGCCGGCGATTGCGTGGCGGCCAAGAAGCCGGCGCCCGATGTCTATGAATATGTCCTGGCGGGGCTGGGATTGCCGGCCGGCGCGTGCCTGACCTTCGAGGACTCCGAGAATGGTCTGCGCGCCGCCACCGGTGCCGGCCTGGATACCGTCGTGACGGTCACCGACTATACGCGCGCCCAGGATTTCTCGGCGGCGCTGCTCGTGGTCGACCACCTGGGCGAACCCGACCGGCCGCTGACGCGTCTGTCCGGGACGGCGTTTGCGGGCGGCATGCTCGACGTCGATGCCCTGATGGCCCTTAAAGCCGCCCGGGCGTGAGGCGTGGAGGGGACCATGGAGATATTTAAGAGCTTCCGGATCGAGGCCGCGCATCGTCTGCCCGGCCTGCCCGAGGGCCATAAGTGCTGGCGGTTGCATGGGCACTCGTTTCGCATTGATGTCCACGTGCGCGGGGTGGTCGATGCCCAGCGTGGCTGGGTGATGGATTTTGCGGACGTCGGCGCGGCCTTCCGGCCGATCTTCGACGATCTCGATCATCGTTATCTGAACGATATCGTGGGCCTCGAAAATCCGACCAGCGAGCGCCTTGCCCAGTACGTGTGGGGGCGGCTCGCAGGCGCGCTTCCGGGGCTTGCACGGGTCGTGATCCACGAGACCTGCACCTCCGGCTGCGCCTATGAAGGACCGGGATCAGTCAAGGAAGGCCAAAAGGTCGGCGGGGGTGATTAACAGACCATCGGCCCCCCAGCGCCCGGCTTCATCCGGGGCGGCATAGCCGAAGGCGACCGCGAGGCCCGGCATACCAGCGGCATGGGCCGCCTCGATGTCCCCCTGGTCGTCGCCCACGTAGAGGCAATGTTCGGGGGTGATCTGCAAGAGGCGGCAGGCGTGGAGTAGGGGATCGGGGTGGGGCTTACGACGCGCCAGCGTATCGCCGCCGACCAAGCAGCGGGCGCGGCCGCTCAAGCCCAGGGCGGCGAGCACGCGCGCCGCCAAGCGTTCGGGTTTGTTGGTCACGATCCCCCAGGGAAGATCGCGTGTCTCAAGCGCATCCAAGACCTCGATCATGCCCGCGTTCGGTTCGGTGGCGGTGCCGATCAGGCGCTGATAATGAGCCAGAAAGGCGGCGCGCGTCGCCTCGTAGTCGGCCATGCCCGGCTCAAGGCCGAGTCCTTCGCGCAACAGCGCGACTGTGCCTACCGCCGTCGCCCGCCGCACCCGTTCCGGGTCCACAGGTGGGCTTCCCGGCGGACGCAACGCCATAAGCGCCAGGGCCAGATCCGGGGCGGTGTTGGCGAGCGTGCCATCCAGGTCGAACAGTACGGCCTTCGGCGTCAAGGTTCTTCGCGCCGTGCACACACGAGATAATTGACGTCGACCACCGGCGACAGCGCATAGTGATTCACCACCGGCCAGTAGCGCACGCCGCTTATGGTCTCGGTCGCGAGCCCCGCGGCCCGCATCCATGCGGCGAGCTCCGAGGGGCGGATGAAGCGCGCATACTCGTGGGTGCCGCGCGGCAGGATGTTCAGCACGTACTCCGCGCCCACGACCGCCATCAACCACGCCTTGGGTGTGCGATTGATGGTCGAGAAGAACACCCGGCCGCCGGGCTTCACCAGTCGCGCGCAGCTCGCAACCACCGACGCGGGGTCGGGCACATGTTCCAGCATCTCAAGGCAGGTCACGACGTCAAAGGCGGCCGGGCTCGTGTGCGCGAGGTCTTCGACTGAGGTCTCGCAATAGTCGATGGCAAGGCCGTTTTCGATGGCATGCAGGCGCGCCACGAGCAGCGCCTCGTGCGCCAGATCGATGCCCGTCACATTGGCCCCGGCGGCGGTCATGGCTTCCGTGAGCAGGCCTCCGCCACAGCCTACGTCCAGCACCTTGCGGCCTGCCAGATCGACGCGTTCCTTGATGAACCGCAGGCGCAATGGGTTCATGCCATGCAGGGTCTTGAGCGGTCCCTGCGGATCCCACCAGTGGCCGGCGACTGCCTCGAATCGTTGGAGTTCTTTGGGGTCGGCATTCTGCGCCGGGGTCATGACAGGCCTCCATGATCGCTCGCGCGTATCTTATCACGCCAGGCCGCAGCGCGGCCGATGATCGCCGTTTCGTCCAGGGTCAGCACTTGCCGGTCGCGCAACAGCGGCCGGCCCGCGACCCAGACATGCGTCACCTGATCACGGCTTGCGGCATAGATGAGTTGTGAAAGCGGGTCATAGACGGGCTGTGTGGAGGGCGCACCCAAGTCGACTGCAATCAGATCGGCGCTCTTGCCGACGACGAGCGACCCGATGTCATCGCAAAGTCCCAGGGCCCGGGCGCCGTTCAAGGTGGCCATCTCCAGCGCCACCGCCGCCGGCACGGCGGTGGCATCCCCGCTCGTACCCTTGGCGATCAAGGCCGCTGTACGCATCTCCCCGAACATGTCGAGGTCGTTATTGCTGGCCGCGCCATCGGTGCCGAGGGCGACATTGACCCCGGCGCGGGTGAGTGCCGTGACCGGGCAGATGCCGGCGGCGATCTTCAAGTTGGACTCGGGACAGTGGACGACGCTCACCCCACGCTCGGCGCACAACGCGATCTCGTCTGTGGTCAGCTGGGTCATGTGCACGGCCATGAGGTTGGCATGGACGAGCCCCAAGCGGTCGAGCCGTGCCAGGGGGCGTACGCCGTGGCTGTGCAGCGACTGGGTGATCTCGCCTGCGGTCTCGTGGATGTGCATGTGCAGGGCGATATCGAGCTCGTCGGCGCGCACGCGGATCTGCGTCAGGGTGTCATCGGATACCGAGTACGGGGCGTGCGGGGCGAGCATCGGTGTTATGAGCGGATCGTGGCGCCAGCGGTCGCACAGCGCGATCCCGCGGCTTAGATATTCCTCGGGATCGCGGGCCCAGGCGGTCGGGACGTCGATGACCACGAGACCAATCGCCGCGCGCAGCCCCGCGCTCGTGGCCACGCGCGCGGTCTCGTCGGCGAAGAAGTACATGTCCGCGAAACAGGTGGTACCGCCGCGGATCATCTCGAGCGCGGCGAGCGCGCTGCCGTCGCGCGCGAAGTCGCCATTGACATGGCGGCCCTCCGCCGGCCAGATGTGCTCGTTTAGCCATTGCGCGAGCGGCAGGTCGTCGGCAAGCCCGCGAAAGAGTGTCATGGCGGCGTGGGTATGGGCATTGACGAGCCCCGGGAGCAGGACATGACCGGGGAGATCTATGGTGTGCGCCGCCGCGGGTGCCGCGGCCTGCGGCAGCAGTGCGGCGATGCGGCCGTCGCGTATGAGCACGGCGTGGTCGTACAGCACCTGGCCGCGCGGTTCCACCGGGATAATCCAAGGGGCCTTCAGGCAGAGATCGCAGTCCATCATAGCCTCGTGCGGTTTGGGGTCTGGCGCGCCTGCGCGGTCGGGGCGCGGAAGGTCTCGATCTCGATCACGCGACCGCCCTCCCGCCAGACGAAGGTGTCGCCGAAATCGCGCGCCGTGGCGTCTTGACGCGCAAGCTTTTTCCCCATGCCGCTGTCGGCGAGCCGGGGCTGTCCGAGACTTTTTGCCATTGACCCGACGAAAAGGCGGCCGTCCTCATGATAGCATCATCGCCGGGCATGAGGCGCAGGGTGTGGAGGAATATGGGTGTGGATGCGGTTCTCTATGACAAGGTGCGCGCCGTCGCGTGGCGCGATGGCGTGGTGCGGCTTTTGGATCAGCGCGTGCTGCCCGCGACGCTACGCTATGAAGAGTGCGCGACGGCCGCCGAGGTCGCGGCCGCCATCACCGCCATGGTCGTGCGCGGGGCACCGGCGATCGGGGTGACCGCGGCCTATGGCGCGGTGCTGGCGGTCAGCGAGGCCTACAGACGCGCACCCACCGACTGGCGCGCGGCCGCGCGCGTCGATCTTGCCGCGCTGCGCGAAAGTCGCCCGACGGCCGTGAATCTCGGCTGGGCCCTGGATGTCATGGAGCGTGTAATGGAGACCATCGGCGCGGGGTCCCCGGTGGCCGCGGTGCTCGCGGCCGCGCGGCGGCTGCATGATGAGGATATCGCCGCCAACCGACGTATGGGCGCGCTCGGCGCGGCCTTGCTGCCGCCGCAGGCCCGTGTGCTCACGCACTGTAACACGGGGGCGCTCGCCACCGGCGGCTATGGCACGGCGCTGGGCGTGGTGCGCGCCGCGGCCGCCACCGGCGGCATCCGCATGGTCTATGCCGATGAGACCCGTCCGTGGCTGCAGGGGGCCCGGCTCACCGCCTGGGAGCTCGTGGAGGAGGGGCTGCCGGTGACCGTGCTCGCCGACGGCGCGGCCGCCGCGCGGCTTCGTGCGGGTGATATCGCAGCGGTGCTCGTGGGCGCCGATCGTATCGCCGCCAACGGCGATACCGCCAACAAGATCGGGACCTATGGGCTCGCGATATCGGCGCGCCATCACGGCGTGCCCTTTTACGTCGTGGCCCCGGTCAGCACGATCGATGTCGCGACCCCCGACGGCCACGGGATTCCCATCGAGGAGCGCGCCGAGGGCGAGGTGTTGGGCTGCCAGGGGCTCACGCATAGCCCGGCGGGGGCGCGTGCCTGGAATCCGGTCTTCGATGTGACGCCGGCGGCGCTCATCACAGCGCTCATCACTGAGCGCGGGGTGCTGCCATCCCCCGATGCCGAGGGTATGGCGCGGCTTCTGGCGCAGCCGACCCCCGTCTGAGCGCGGCCCGCATCCAGGTCGCTCCCGAAGGGCGTGGGCGGCCTGGGTTCTTTAGGGAGGCACACGAGCGCCCCGGGTCCCTGTTTCCAGGGCCGTGCGCCATGCTAAGGTGCCGCGAAAGGTACCCGGAGGCGCGCCGGTGAACGCGGGACGTATCGTGGTGTTGGGGATGATGGTGCTGGGGATGGGGGCGGTGTCCGCCCACGATCGTCTGTCGGCCCTGTCGATGGCCCAGAAGCGCGCGGCGCAGGCGTATTTTCGGGCCCACGCGCTCGGTTTTAGCACCTATTACGGCCTATATCATCCTGGGCCTTACTGGATCCTCCAGCAAAAGTCCCTGCACCTCACGTCGGCGCAGCGCCGGCAAGAGACGGCGCTCAAGGATGGCATGGCGAGAACGACGCTGCAGGATAATCGCAGACTACAGAAGGCCTATGCGCTTTATGCGCGCTTGAGCCAGGAGAGTCATCCCGATATCACGCGCTTGGAGCGCGCCATCCACGCCGTGGGCGACGATACGGCCCGGCTCGCCGTCGAAATGGTACCCTACCATCACAAGGCCTACCGGCGGCTCTCGCCTGCGCAAAAGCGCATCTATGCCACGCTCGTAGCCGCGCGCGTCCGGCAGGCCCTGGCCCACCACAAGCGAAACCCCTGATTGCCAAGACCTGAGGCGGCCTTATAAGGAGGCCTCCCGCGCGCGTCTCGCCGATTGTGGGGCGGGGCTTTGGTCGCGCCGCTTTTGGCCTGGCAAGGCGCCCGCACTTCCCCGACCACCCTCCCATGGTTCAGAAAACCCATCCCGGGCGAAGGACGAGCGGGACGCGCCACCGCCGTGCGCTGCCATCTCCCGGCACGAATCGCCGCTATGCCCGCCGAAGCCCAAAGGACTCGGCCGGCCCTCACCGGGCCCCGATGCGCGGCATGAGGGCTTACGACTATTAGAGCTTCCGACTATAAGAATGCTCCGATGTCTCTGATCTGTGTCAAAACACCCCCGGATCTATCCCCTTAGGATAGCGCCCGCTGAGCCGGGTATCTCTCTTGCGGTAGGGACCGGCTCCCGATGGCGCCTCGCGGCGATCCGCGCGGCGGCGGACACGACGGGCAGGGTGGCGGCCGGTCCCTCCAGGGCCCGGGCGCCGACCCGCCACATTCATGAGGCTTTCGGAGATATGCCAACAAACAGGTTGCGATCACGGGTGTGGCGGGTCCTTTCCCTTGCGCCACTCTGGCTTCTCGCGGGCTGCGTTAAGCAGCACGCCGGGGATGATTTCTGGATGCTGGACCCCAAGGGGATCATCTCCGCGACTCAGGACCATTACCTGACCCTCGATGTCCTAGTCATGCTACTCATCATCGTGCCCACCGGGATCTTCATCGTGTGGGCGATGCGCCATTACCGCAAGGACGGCGGGCGCGGGCATTACGATGGCCGATGGGACCACTCCAACGTCCTCGAGGCGATCGTCTGGGGCATACCGATCGTGACCGTCGGGATCCTGTCTTACTATTCGGTCAAGGCCATCTATGCCGTGAACCCCTATCACCCGACAGTCATTGCGCGCGCCGAGCGCGCTACCCATGCCCGGGATCCGCTCGACGTCGACGTCATCTCCACCGACTGGCAATGGGTGTTCGTGTACCCCAAACAGCACATCGCCACCGTCGATCGCCTGGTCATCCCCACCGGTGTTCCGGTGCGTTTCCGGCTGACGTCGGCGACCGTCGTCAATGATTTCTACATACCGCAGCTGGTCGGCATGATCGACGTCATGCCGGGCATGCGCGTCCGGCAATCGCTCGTGGCCTCGAGCACCGGGACCTACGAGGGATTCTCCGCCGATTACAGCGGCGCGGGGTTTTCGTGGATGGACTTCGAGACGCGCGCGGTCTCGCCCCAGGCGTTCGGCGCGTGGGTGGCCAAGGTCCAGACCGCGCCGGCACACCTCACCTACGCGACCTTCCGAACGGTCGCGCGGCCGACGATCAACGTCCATGGCCGCGTGGCCTACTTCTCACAGGTCCAGCCGGGTCTGTTCCGGCATGTGGTGGCCGAGACCATGGCCGGCAAGACCTACCCGACACCGATGGCCATGACCGAGAACATGACGGGCTATCTGCGCCGGCAGGCCCGCCGCGACGCCCACAACCGAGATTAAGGAGAGGAATCGTTCATGCTAGTGCATATCGATGGGCCGTGGAGCCCGCTGTTGGGCCGCTTGGCGCTGAGCGAGATACCCTATAACAACCCTATCCTGGTCGGGACCTTCGTGTTCGCGACGCTGCTGGCCGTCGTGCTGATTGGGCTTGCCACCTATTTCGGGATGTGGCGTACGCTGTGGCGGGACTGGCTGACCTCGGTCGATCACAAGAAGATCGGCATCATGTACATCCTGATCGGCCTTGTGATGCTGTTTCGCGGCTTCATAGATGCGGTCATGATGCGCACCCAGCAGGCCTTGGCGGTGGGGCCGCATTCGCCGGGCTACCTGCACTCGCTGCACGGTTATCTCACGCCTTATCATTTCGATCAAATCTACACCGCGCACGGGACCATCATGATCCTGTTCGCCGCGACCCCGCTTTTGGTCGGCATCATGAACATCCTGGTGCCCTTACAGATCGGCGCCCGCGACATGGCCTACCCCTATCTGAACGCGGTGTCCCTGTGGCTTACCGCCGCCGGCGCGGCGCTCGTGATGGTCTCGCTCTTCATCGGGGATTTTGCCCATGCCGGCTGGTTCGGGATCGTCCCGGTAATGGAGCTCCCCTATAGCCCGGGGGTCGGCGTCGATTACTGGATGTGGGCCTTTCAGTTGAGCAGCATCGGTACGACACTGGGCGGCATCAATCTGCTGGCGACGATCGTGAAGATGCGCGCCCCGGGCATGACCTGGGGACGGCTGCCGATCTTCACATGGGCCTCTTTGAGTGCCAACCTGATCAGCCTCACGACCTTCCCGGTGCTCACCGTGACGCTCGCGCTGCTGGCCCTCGATCGTTATGTCGGCACGCATTTCTATACCGCGGGCCTGGGCGGTAACCTGATGCTCTATAACGACCTCTTCTGGATATGGGGTCATCCGGAGGTGTACTTCGTAATCCTGCCGGCGTTTGGCATGATCTCGGAGATCATCCCGACCTTTTCCGAAAAGCCGCTCTTTGGCTACATGGGTATGGTGCTGGCGTCGCTTGGCATCGCCGGGGTGTCGTGGGGGGTGTGGTTGCATCACTTCTTCACCATGGCCTCGGCGCCGGCGGTCAATGCGTTTTTCAGCATCACCACCATGGCGGTCGGCATCCCCACCGGGGTCAAGGTGTTCAACTGGGCGTTTACGATGTTTCGCGGACGTCTGCGCTTCGAACTGCCCATGATGTGGGCCTCGGCAGCCCTGTTCTTCCTGCTCGTGGGCGGACTCACCGGCATGATGAACGCGTTTGCGACCAACGACTACATGGTCCATAACAGCGTGTTTGTGGTGGCCCATTTCCACATGATGCTGCTGCTCATCGTCTACGCCATATTCGGTGGCGTGAATTACTGGTTCCCGAAGGTCTTCGGATTCCGCTTGGAGCAACGCTTCGGGAAGATGTTCTTCTGGTTGTTCACCGCCGGTACCGCAGTGGTCTTCATCCCCATGTTCACGCTGGGCTTCATGGGCATGACCCGGCGCCTCGATTACATCGCCTTCCCGCAGTGGGGGCCGCTGCTCGATGTCGAGGTGGTGGGGATCGGGATCTATGTGTTGTCGGTGGTGGCGCTGCTCGCCCAGCTCTATGTGAGTTTCCGCGATCGCGCACGTAATCGTGTCGGCCTCGATGCCTGGGAGACGTCGCGCAGTCTCGAGTGGATGACGCATTCACCGGTGCCCTTCTACAACTTCGCGGTGACCCCCGAGGTGCATGCCCGTGACGAGCGCGCCTGGCGTGTGGAGCATGGGGTCGATACCGTACGCCCGGAACGCTATGAGGACATCCACATGCCGCGCAACACCGCGACCCCGCTGTGGCTCGGCCTCCTATCCTTTGGTTTGGCCTTCGGTCTCGTGTGGCGCATCTGGTGGCTGGCCGAGGTCTGTACCGCGGCGATCATAGCGCTCATCGTCATCCGGTCCTTCGATCACGATACTGACTATACGATCGCCGCCAAGGACATCGAGCGCATGGAACGTGCCATCCGCGACATCCCGAGCGGGCGTCCGGTGGCCGATGATGTGATAGGCGGTGTGCCGGCGTTCCGCGAGGGTATGTAGCAACAGGCGCTGCGAAGACAAGGCGCTGTCTGCCGTGGCGGTCGGAAATGGCCGGCGCGGCGGCCTTTGGGATCACGATAGCCTTATGGGAGAGAGAGTGATGAGCACGGCGACGAGCGGGATGCTGGATGCCAGGAAAAGTCCGATGTGGTCGTCAGGCCACGGGCACGACGCCATATCGACGCGGACCCTGGGCTTCTGGCTGTACATGTTGAGCGACGCCATGATGTTCACGGCGTTGTTTGCGGCCTATACGGTCCTTGGACACGAGGTCAACGCCGCCGGTGGCCCATGGGCTACGACCGTGGCCCATCCGGGCGTGGCATTCAAGGAGACCGTGTGGCTTTTTTCAAGCGTTCTTGCCTACGGTTTTGCCATGATCGCCCTGAAGAAGGGCCATCGTGGCGGGGTGATGCTCGGGATCACGGCGGCGCTCTTGATCGCGCTTGGCTTCCTGTCGGTCGACATCCACGAGATCCTGCATCTATTCCGCATGGGCGCCACCCCACAACGCAGCGGCTATCTGTCGGCATTCTTCACGCTCGTGTTCTATCACGGTTTGCATGTGGTAGCGGGCATCGCCTGGATGCTTGTGATGCTCATCCAGGTGGCGTTCACGGGGCTTACCGAGAAGGTCGTCTATCGGCTGCTGAACCTGCGGCTCTTCTGGCACTTCCAGGCCGTGATGTGGGTCTTTATGTTTACCTTTCTCTATCTGCGAGGCGCGATCGTATGACGCATACCACGGATAACGCATGGCAACACCCGGAGGTCCAACTGGCGGGCGGCGGCTATGTCGTCGCCTACCTGCTGGGGCTTGCGTTGATGGGCTTGTCGCTTTGGATCGTCCGTGAGCATACGCTCGCGCCCATGGACATCGGTATCGCGATCTCGGTGGTGGCGGGTCTTGCGGCGCTCATCCAGTGTGTGCTGCTCCTGCATCTGAACGTCTCCGAGACGCAGATCTGGCAGACGGTGGCGCTGATACTGTTCATCCCGTTGTTCATCCTCACCATAGGACTCACCTCGTGGATGTTCCATGGCCTCTACCGGCGCACTATGTTGATGCCCGTCGCGCATGTGAGCGCGCCCGCAAGCCGCGCCCAGGCGAGCGCTAGCGCAAGGGCGCCGGGCTGACCTTGACGACATCGGCGCGGCATAAGGACGCCGGCCCACAAGCGATTCGAGGCCCTTGGCGAATAAGAGATGGCGAGGGGCGGCGGTGGCCGCCCCTCGTCTCTGCGATGACGCGCCACTCCAGCAGCTGGGTGATAGACGCGATACCTGCAACAACGGCGTAATCCTTAGCTGTCCCCCTAAGGTCGGGATGCCCTCTTCAGCGGGCGTACGGCAGAGGGTGCGCACGATGGCGACCTGCCTCGCAAGGGGGTGCCGGGAGGCTGCGGATGGACGTACCATCCTCCCCGCGGATGGGCATCGCAACGCGCGCGGGCGCCCGGGCGATACATGATGACAAAGACTGAGACGCACGGTAACGGCCCATGGCTTGCGCGGGGTCTTCGCGCCGTAGGCGTTCGCCTGTCCTGTGTTCCGTACGAGATCCTCTCACAAAGTAGCCTCCCGGCCGTTGCTGGCCACCCATCCCGTCGCCCAGGTCCGCCTCGGATGTTCCGTGATCGAGGTGTGGCGCTCGCGGCGCGGCTTGGGCGCAACCGTGTGTCCATACGGGCTGGTCGCGTTGCCGTAGGCTATGGCGACATGGTATGAGGGGCGTTTGTGGCGCGTGGGGTAGGGCGGCATGGTGGTGATGATTCTCGTCTACATGGGGCTTGGGCTTGTCACCGGGCTGCTCGCCGGCATGCTCGGCATCGGCGGGGGCAGTGTGGTGGTGCCGGCGCTGGTATTTGTGTTTGGCAAAGAGCATCTCGCCCCGGGACTGGCCATGAAGCTTGCCATAGGGACATCGCTTGCCAGCATCCTCTTTACTTCGCTTGCCGCCATCCGCGCGCAGCAGAAGCGGGGTGCGATCGACTGGTCGGTGGCCGCGCCGCTTGGGCTTGCCACCTTGGTCGGGAGTCTTGCCAGCGGCTATCTGGCGGGTTTTCTGCCCGGTGTCCTCTTGAAGGAGATCTTCGGGGTGTTTCTGACCCTAGTCGGCCTGCAGGTGTTCGCCGACTGGCGGCCGGCGGCCCATTGGCGCCTACCGGCACGCCCCGCGCTCATGGGTGTGGGGGTGGGCATAGGGGCCTTGTCGGCGATCCTGGGCATTGGAGGCGGCAGCCTGACCGTCCCGTTCCTGACCGCTTGCAACGTCGACATGCGCCGCGCGATCGCCATCTCCGCGACCCTGGGGCTGCCGATCGCGTTCTTTGGCGCCCTGGGCTTTGCGCTCTCCGGCCAGCATCGGGCCGGTCTGCCGCCGGGTACTGTCGGTTATATTTATCTGCCGGCCCTGGCTGGGCTCACCACCGTCGCCCTGCTGGTCGTGCCGCTCGGCGTGCACCTCGCCCACAACCTGCCGGTCACGCAATTGAAGCGCGTGTTCGGTGTCCTATTGATCCTAGTCGGCGTGCAGATGGTATTTGGGGGGTAATGGACATGGCCGCAGTCGCTTGGGATTGGCCGCCACGGCCCGCCGCGCTTGTGGGATGGGCGCGATCCGGCCTAGACTTCGGTGATCCGGGAGGTAAGCATGGCGGGATGCTGCGGTGGTACGACCTGCGGAATCGGGCGTTGTTTCGGGCACTTCTCGCGGCGCTATACGCGTCGCTATGAACGGCGCGGCCTGGAGGCGACCCAAAAGCAACTGGTCGCGGGTCTGCGCGAGGTCGGCTTTGACGGCCGCTCGCTGCTCGAGATCGGCTGCGGGGTCGGGTATTTCCATCAACACCTGTTGTTGCGCGGGGCGGCTACCGCGGTCGGGGTCGATCTTGCCGAGGCGATGTTGACCGAGGCGCGGGCACTGGCGGCACGCCAGGGACTTGCGGAGCGGGTGCGATACGTGTCGGGGGATTTCCAGGTCATGGCCCCTGCGCTCGAGGCCGCCGACATCACACTGCTCGACAAGGTCGTGTGCTGCTACCCGGATGCCCCGGGGCTGATGGCCGCGACCATAGGGCGCACCAAGCAGGCCTGCGCCTTGACCCTCCCACGACGGCATTGGTTCAATCGCGCGGCCGCGCACCTCGGCGCCGGGCTGTTCCGGGTCGTGGGCAGCACCTATCGACCATTCGTGCATGATCCGACGACCATCGACGGACAGATGCGTGCCGCTGGCTTCGAGCCCGCCTTCGAGGCCCGCACCCTGATCTGGTTGACGCGCATCTACCGTCGCGCCTCGGCGCCCCCTGTGGCCGCCGGCTGATTACGCGCGCGGTGCGCGGCGGGCCCGTCGCCTGCAAGGTTACGCGCGGAATTCACCAGGGCCACATGCGTGAAGGCCTGCGGGAAATTGCCGACCAGTCGCCGCGCCGCCGGGTCGTACTCTTCGGATAGCAGACCTACGTCGTTGCAAAGACCCACGAGACGCGCAAAGAGCTGCCGGGCCTCGCTATCTCGCCCCTGCAACACGAGATTGTCGACGAGCCAGAACGAGCAGGGTAGGAACACCCCTTCAGTGCCTGGCAGGCCATCGTTCGACTCCTGCGGGCGATAGCGCAAGACGAGGCCATCGTCCATGAGTTCGTCCTCGATGGCGCGCACGGTACCGACGATGCGTGCGTCGGTCGCCGGCAGAAAGCCGACCAGGGCCATCATGAGCAGGCTCGCATCCAGGGACTCGCTGCCGTAATACTGCGTGAAGCTGTTCTTTGCGACATTGAAGCCGTGCGCGCAGACGTCCGCATGGATGGTATCGCGGATCTCTTGCCAGCGTTCCACGGGCCCCTCGAGCCCATAGCGCGTGGCATCCTTGACCGCGCGATCGAAGGCCACCCAGGCCATGACCTTGGAGTGGGTGAAGTGCCGGCGTCCCCCGCGCATCTCCCAGATGCCGTCATCGGGGAGATGCCAGTGGGTCTCCAGGAACCCCATGACCGCGCGCTGGATATCCCAGACATGGGCCTCGGGATTAAGCCCCACGCTGCGCGCGAGGTGCAGGGAGTCCATGAGTTCACCATAGACATCGATCTGAAACTGATCGGCGGCGGCGTTGCCGATGCGTACCGGCGATGCGCCCTCATAGCCTCGCAGCCAGGGGATCTCGCGTTCCCCGATCCAGCGTTCGCCGGCCACGCCGTAGACGATCTGGAGGTCGGCCGGATGGCCGGCGACCGCGCGCATGAGCCATTCGCGCCAGGCGACGGCCTCTTCGGTGTAGCCGGTCGTGAGCAGTGACCAGAGCGTGAAGGTGGCGTCGCGCAGCCAACAGTACCGGTAATCCCAGTTGCGCGTGCCCCCGAGTTGTTCCGGCAGGGAGGTGGTGAGCGCGGCGGCGATGGCCCCGGTGGAGCGGCAGGTGAGCGCCTTCAGGGTGATGAGCGAGCGCATGACGATGGTGCGCCACGGGCCTTCATAGTGGCCCTGGGCCACCCAGGTGCGCCACCAGGCCTCGGTATGGGCAAGCGCGGCGAGTGGTTCCGGAGGCTCGTAGGCCGTATGATGGGTCGGTTGGTAGCCGAGATGGAATATCTCCCGCTGACCGGCGGTGAGCGTGAACCGTGCACGGGTCGTCTGGTCATGGCCATAGACGGGAACCGTGGCGGTGAGGTGGAGACTGTCGGGCCCCGCGACTGCGAGCCGCGCATCGCCCACCCGGCGTACCCACGGGACCATGGACCCGTAGTAGAAGCGAATGACAAGCACCATCTCCATGTCGATCGAGCCGCTCACCCCCTCGACGATGCGCACGAGGCGGCAGTGTTCCTCGGAGTCGTGGCCGTTCATGACCATGAAGTCGGTAAGACGCGCACAACCCTGTGACGTCTCGAATTCCGTCTCGAGGATCAGGGTGTTGTCGCGATACCGGCGACGAACCGTCCATGTGCCGTCGGCCGGCGCGATCTGCCAGTGGCCGTTGTCGCGATCACCGAGCAGCGCGGCAAAGCACGCGGCGGAGTCCAGGCGCGGGGCGCAGAACCAGTCGATCGAGCCGTTTTTGCCAACCAGCGCCCCGGTTATGGTGTTGCCGATGAGCGCGTAGTCTTCGATGGGCAGATTCTCGTTTTTTGGGTCTGACATCGCATCTCCTGCAGGGCGGGAACGGCGCGGCGGGTGTCTGGCGCGCCAACCCGTGGTGATGGTGGCCCACCGCTTGGCGGGGCGTCGTTCCTGTATAGCGCTTTTGCCGTGCCCGGGGCAAGTTTTGAGATGGGATCGTCATACGCGAGCGGCCCTGCCACGGTGCGCGTCGGACGGCCTTGATTCCGTACCTGGGTACGGAACTAGCCTTGTCGATCATGGCGAGGGTTTTGGGTGTGATGGCGGATAAGGGCACGCGTTCTCGACCGCTGGCTACTGGCCCGCGCGGATTGTGTGCGGCGGTGGTTACGGGATTTCTGGCATCGATCTGTTGTGTGGGCCCGCTCGTCCTGGTGGTGGCCGGCATCGGCGGTGCCTGGGTCTCGGATCTTACGATCCTGGACCCGCTGCGCCCATGGCTTATGGCCATGACCCTGGGCCTGCTCGCGTTCGCGCATGTCCGTTATTGGCGGGAGCGGCGCCGGGCGGCGGCATGCAGCTGCCCACCCACGGCTAGGCGTTCGGCCTTGTGGCTCTGGTTTGGTACCGCCTTGGTGGCGGTCACGCTGCTCGCGCCTTATGTGCTACCCGCCTTGATCGTGCCGTCCATCCCCACTACACCCTAGGAGCATCTCATATGAAGCCCGTCACGCGTTTGTGGATTCTCATGGTCACCCTGACCTCGGTAGCGGCCCTGGGGCCGGCCATGGCGGCGATCAGTCCGCACGGGTCGGCGCACGCAGTCGCCGTGCGCTTCGCGCAGGTCGTCATCCATATTCCCGGGATGACCTGCAGCAATCATTCGTGCGCCACCGCCGTGTACATGTCGCTCATCCGCCTACCCGGCGTGATGGGCGTGGGTGTCGATGAATCGACGCAGAACGTTACCGTGAAATACATCCCGACCCGCACGCGCCCGGCGGTGTTTTTGAAAGCGGTCAAGAACGCCGGTTTCCCTGGGACCGTGGTGCGCGGCAAGGGCGCCTGAGGCTCGACACCATCGTCCCGCCCATCCGTCCATGGCGACTATCGTGGCGCCAGGGGGCGATCAGCCTGCCACAGGACATAGTCGGAATGCTGGTCGCGGGCGAGCGCCCGCTGGATGGTGCGTCGCTCGCTTGCGGTGAGCGTATAGCGTACGAGATAGGCACGGAAGAAGCGCACATAGGCGGCGTCGGGGTAGACCATGATGCGCGCCGCAAGCGCTGTGGCGTGCGCGGCCCTTTTGACGTCATAGGAGAGCTCGCGGGATTGTCCGGGCTTGATCCGGGTATCGAAGTATTGATGCTTGAGATCGAGACTGATGCGCCGCGCTATGACGAGGCGGCGGACACTGCCCGGGCACACATGGCGCGCGCAGCGCTGCCAGACGGTGGCGATCACCTCGGGGGTCGTGTAGGTCGGGAAATCGTGGCCGACTCCCGAATTCGTGATGACGAGGCGGGCGATGAGGGCGTGGTGCGCAATGCGGGGCTGTGCCCGGAAGCGGATGGTGAGCGCGCGGCGCACGAAGCGCGGGTTGTGTATCCCATAGAAGTTGTGGCGCCCGTCGGGCATGTGGCAGCTCTGGCACGTCACCCCCTCGCGTGCGTAACGGCTCTTGCGCCATTCGCCATAGACGTTTTCCAGAAGGGCGCCGTGCAGGCGCGCACCATCCCGATGGAATTGATGACAGCTTATGCAAAATCGACTCCGCATGAAATCCCGGCTTGGGGTAAAGCCATTATGGACGATGCGTCCGGCGGCCAGATACGGTTCGAGGGGTGGACCGAAGCGCTGGTAGTGACGCACATGGCAGTCGGCGCAGGTGACGCCTTGCCGCGCTAGGGTCGCAAGCGGCTGGCCTGCCAAGGCGGCTTTGACCTCACGCCATTGACGACGCGCGGGGGCATGACACGACAGACAGCCGCGCACGAATGCCCAACGGCCAAGGCCGGCCTGGGCAAGCTGGCCGATGACCCCTGGCCCCATGGCCAGGGCGTGACGGCTCTTGCGCCACTCTCGATATTGACTGATATGGCATTGGCCGCAGGCGCGTGCCGACAGCGCGGTCTCGAAGGCCGGCCAATGAGGGGGCGACGGCCCTCCGATGGGGACTGGTCTATGCCAGTAGTGACTCAGAAAGGCCGTGGTCGGCCAGGCCCACGTCGGCATGGCGGGGTTGAATAGCAACAGCGCGAGCCACCACCGCACGGCGCGGTGCTTGCGGGCTGCGCGTCCGGAGGCCTTGTGTAAAACGGGGAAAAACCCCGCCCGCCCCGAAGGGCGGGAGCGGGGGGAAGTGTGGCCAGGGCCCCGTGCGGCCACGGGTGCCGGTTACGACCTTAGGAGCCGCAGGCGTTCTTCATCTTACCTTTTTTGGAGCTATAGGAGCTCTTCATGGTGCCGCCTTGGGAGCCGCAGCCGGATTTCTTCATCATCTGTCCTTGGGAGCCGCAGGCGTTCTTCATGCTCGCCTGTGCCGTCGTGAGGGCCACGGTTGCAGCCAGGGCCATCGCGGTGTGCAGTGCATAGGTCGCTATCTTCATCAGAAACTCCTTTAATAGTGCTAGTGGTGATGACAACACTGTCCCCGGACAGCATGATGCGGCGCATCCCTTCGCCTAGGACCTTCGTATCGGCCCTTGTTATCGTAAGGACCATGCCCCGGGCCTTCCTGGCCGCCTGGGCACGGCAGTCCCCGTGCAAGGTGAGGGACTTCGTGCTTAGTCGCGCGCCATGGCCAGATCTTACACCCCATCCGGCCTCTTAACCCAGGCGTGGCGGAGCGTCGGCGGCCGGACGACCGTCAGGAGAGGTGGCTGGGCTTGGCCCCGGGCCCGGCCGCCTGACGCACGATAGCCGCAAAGATCGGGTCCAGGGTGCGTGCCAGGCGGTTCAGCGCGGGATTGTGGTAAGGGGCAAAGACCGCGCTCGGCGTGCGGTAGGTGAGGTCGGCGGTGCCATGACGATTGGCCGTGACATAGATCCTGAGTGGTGCCTCGATACCGGCGGCCACGCTGTCTTTGAGCATGGTCACGGCGAAATCGTTACGAAACACCATGACGACGGCGTTCCCCGGGATCTTGATCCCCCGGGCCGCCGCCCCGTGACTGGCGCTCGCCTGGGCTACGACCACCATGTGGTGGGCCTTGACCGCGGCGATGAGCCGTTGCAAGAGCACTGGATAGCGGTAGCGTGTCGTGTCCGTGTGCGTGCCGGGATAGCCCATGGCCGCCTGGGCCGAAAACGCGGCGGTAGTCAGCAAAAGCCCGATGAGGAGGGCACGCAGACGCGGTATCGCGTGGTGCCGTTTAGAGGAGGTGACGCGATCCGGCATAGAGGGTCTCCTGGTCGGCAAAACCGTGTATGGCCCCGGGCCCTTGCCGGTGGCCAGTCGTCCGAGGTCCCCTTCGTCGGACGGTGTGTAATCCGGTGCCCGTCCCTGGGCGAAGCAACCTCCACCCCAAAAGGATGGTTGTGCGCTTAGTCGTTTAGGTCGCGGCGAACCTTACAGCGATGCGGCGATGGCCGCCGGGCCTGGGATGGCAGGCTCTGGCAACCTCAATGGGCGCCGGGGCCCGCGTTGAGGGCGCGGGGCGGGCGTCCTGTGCGACGCATCGTAAGGCCCACCCCCGTAAGGACCAGAGCGCCGGCCACCGCCAGCCGCGCGGTTATCGGCTCTCCCAAGAACGCCCAGCCCCCCATGGCGACAATCACAGGGACTGCGAGTTGTACCGTGGCCGCGAACACGGTGCGCAGTCGGGGCAGTAGCGCGTACCAAAGCAGGTAGACAGGTGCCGAGGTCACGGCCCCCGAGACCAACGCCTCGAGCACACCTGTCCAGTGCGGCGAGGACCCCGGCCCGACCCGCCAACCGAGACGCAAAAGCGCGAGGCCGACGCTCAGCAAGGCGGCGTAGAGGAAATTGACCGTGGTGTGCGCCAGAGGATCGCGGACCCCGCGCCCGCCTATGGAATAAAGGCCCCAGCCGAGGCCCGCGGCGAGCATGCCCACGACCGCCCAGGGTGCCGGCCGATGGAGTTGCAGGGCCACCAGGATATAGAGCCCGGCGAGCGCCAGAAGGCCGCCCAGCACGTGCGCCGTGGTGGGCCGCTCGCCGCCGATCATGGCGCCCACGAACATCGTGAGCTGCACCGCGAAAAAGAGCAGCAGGGCACCCATGGCGGCGCCCAGCACGACGTAGGTGTAGGAGAACGCGGCGGCGTAGAGGAATAACCACAACACGTTCGCCTGCGGACGCCGGAGCGGGACGCGACGGATCGCCGACAAGACCGTGAGCAGGACCGCGCCGCCGGCTAGCCGCAGGAGCGTAAAGAGCGTGGGCCCGATCAGATGGCCAGCGAGCGCGGCGCGCGCCAGAAGACTATTGGCCGCCATGCCGACTAGCACCAGGAGCGTGGCGCTCGCCACGGGAAGATTCCGCCTCAAGTCCATGCTGGTTCCCGCAAAACCGCGATCATAGCGCCAAAGACCATCGCCTGGCATGGCGAATTCTCAATCGCCTCGTACCGGCGGCCGCCACCAATGTCGTGCGGGTATGGGGATTAGGGCTTGAGCGCGTGTGGCGGCCCTTCGATCTGGCGGGCCATGCTCACTGCCGGGCGCGCGGCGATGCGCGCGAAATAATCCGCGAGCCGCGCCCAGGGCGCGAGATCGAGCTCGATGCGCAGCGCCCAGGTGAGCATCACGAAGAGATAGGCGTCGGGCGCGGCAAACGACTCGCCGGTCAGGAACCGGCGTCCGTTTAGCATCCGGTCGATATAGTCCAGGCGCGGCGCCACGAGCGCGCGGCTGGCCGCCTGACCCTCTGCGGTGTTGGCGAGGAAGTTGGCGGCCACGCCCCCGTGACGGTCCGGGGTGATGAAGTTACCGTGGATCTCGGTCGCTAGAAAATTGAGCCACGCACAGGCATGGTATCGAGCGCGCGATCCTGCAAGCGGCATGAGTCCCTGCCCTGGCGCCTGGTCTGCAATATAGCTCAGGATCACGGCGCACTCGGTGAGTATGTCGCCGTCATCGAGTCTCAGGGCTGGGACGTAGGCCTTGGGCGTGACCTCTCGATAATCGCCGTTGCGCCAGCGTTTCGTGGCAAGGTCGACTCGCTCCAAAGTAAACGGTGCCCCGGTCTCGCGTAGCAGGATATGGGGCGCCAGGGAGCTCGCGCCGGCCGCATAGAACAGGATCATGCCATGTTCCGAGTGTCTTTTGATATCGGTCATCATAGGGGCCGGTCCGGTCATGGACAAGCCTCATGGGACGATATCCCTCATACTGGGCTTGGCGGCCCCGGGAAGACCGTTCTGGTCATCCACTCAAAGTCACCAAATTGGTGATCATGGTCACCATGCTGGTGATATGACCCGCCTGCAACTCTCAAAAAACCAACGCCAATTCAAGGCCATCGCAAAATGGTCCGTCTCTTGCTACCAGCCCGCCACGACAACCATATCCGGAACCACCCTGGGGGGATGAACGTCATGGGGATAAAAATATCCACGTTGCATCGTAATGTGTTGGCGGCGCTGTGCCTAAGCGCGATCTCGGGGACCGCTCTGGCGGCCTTGCCGGGCCCCATAGTGAGCCCGCACTGGCTAAAGGCCCATCTCCACGACAAGCGCCTCGTGATCCTGGACTTACGCTCGCCCAAGGCCTATGCCGCCGGCCACATCCCCGGGGCCATATCGGCCCCTTACGTCCATTGGCGCATGATGATCCGCGGCGTCAATCGCATGCTCCCGCCGATCCCCGTCATCCAGGCCTATCTCCGGTCGGTAGGCGTCAACAATAACTCCGAGGTAGTTGTCTACAATGACCTCGCCACGCCGATGGGCCTCGGTCTGGGGGGTGAGACCCGGGCCTTCTGGACACTGAAGGTCCTCGGCCACAACAGCGAGGCGCTTCTGAACGGCGGCTTCGAGGGCTGGCTCAAGAGCCATGGCGCCTTGACGAAGACCGTACGCCACGCGCACGGCAATCTCACGGCCCACTTTCAGCCGCAGATCTACGCCACATTGCAGCAGGTGCGCGCCGACCTACATACCCACGTGGTACTGGTGGACAACCGTCCGATGCATCAGATCGTCGGTCTCACCAAGGCCCCGTTCGTGGCGCGATACGGGCACATCCCGGGCGCCGTCCCCTATCCCGTCACCTGGATGGTCGGACATAACGGCAATCTATTACCCAAGGCCAAGCTCGAGGCCCTGGCGCGCGTGGCGGGCTTTCCCGAGAATCATGGCGCGCCGATGGTGACCTACTGCAACACCGGGCACTGGGCAAGCATCGGCTGGTTTGTGGCCACGCAGGAGCTGGGGTACAAGAATGTCCGTCTCTACGATGGCTCGATGACCCAATGGGCCTACCATCATCGTGACCCGGTCTCGGTCGGCTTCGTCAACTAGCTAAAGGCGTGCATGGGCTCGCGAAGATTTTTGGAAAAGGGGGGTCGTAGGCCGACACCCTCCGGGGCGGGCATCCGGAAACCCTGCATACACGGTCGCGAAAGAAGGCGACCGCTCGGCCGGGACTTCGCAGTGCCTTTGCAAAGTGCTTACAGGACGCCACGGTACAAGGTTGGGCCATTTCAGAGATTGGCGGCCATGGGATTACAGCCAGGGTTTGACAAATGAGGTTGCGTGTACGGGGCACTTGTTGTACAAGCAGACTAGACGGCGCGAATGTCCACAAAACGTTCCGACACAGTGGAATCAATGTCGCGGGAATGGGGAGCCTTCACGAAGTCGATACACAGATTACGAAATAATAAATAATATAATAATAGCCTGAACTTCAGGCCAGGAGGAGGTTTATGAATACGCCTGCCAGACGCCTACTGATGTCGATGGTAACGGTGGCAAGTCTGCTGGCGCTCAGCGCGTGCCATCACAAGACCGCGGCCCAGAGTCCTTCCACAGGTACAACGAGTGCAGCCCCGAGTACGGCGCGGTCCGCGGGCGGCGCGACCTCGGGATCGACAAGCGGTATGGCGGGGGACGGAGGCCATCATACGTCCGGCACGAAGAAGGGGTCGATGGCCAATGCCTGCGGGGCATCGAACGGCTCTTGAGGGAGGTGGACGGCTGAGAATGTCTTGAGTGGTGGTCTGGCAATAACCATAAAGGAACCGGAGGAGACGTAATGAAGAAGCCGAATAAGAAACTGAGCTGGTTGGCACGGGCCTTGGGGGCGGGGGCAATGCTGACGACCTCAGCCGTTGCATTCGCGGGCTTGCTACCCTCGATGAACGAAAAGCCCATGCCGGCGTGGACCATGGTCTATGGAACGGAAAAACCTCAACAGAAACCCAGCGCCTTGCTGTTTGGGGTGATTCAGCCGGGCTATGCCTATGCGCAGACGAGCAACGCCAATGGAACGGTCAATGGCTACTCACAGTTCAAATTCTACCGCGTCCGACCCGGCATCCGTGGCTCTATAGGGCCCAACATCGATTACTTCTTTTTGGCGGAGTTTGCCAACAATGCTGCCAACCCCAATGCCTATTATCCAGGCATGCCGGGCAGTAATGCGGGGACCGGGGCACGGGCGCGTGTACTCGACGCGAACGTGACCTTGAACTACATACCTGGCGTGCACCTGGAGGTGGGGCAGATGTTGATCCCGTTTTCTGAGGAGGGCCTTGCGGCGGCCGGTATCCTCCCCTGGATCAATTACTCGCCTGCTACGCTTAGCATAGATTATAACGAGTTCATTGGCCCTCCTGGCCCAGACAGCCTGTTCAACGGTGTGCGCGAGATGGGTGTCATGGCCTTCAATCAGGTTATGCGCGGTCCCTTAGCCGTGGATTATGCCTTGGGCTATTACAACGGCACGGGGCTGTCGCAGACCGGCAGTAGTATGGACCATCCCGATCAGATCTTGGCGCACGCCGGGGTCGATTTCGGGCCGTTTGGTCTGGCCGGAAGTGTCGAGAACGGGCGGCAGGTTATCGCCGGCGGTGGCGGGGCGCCGAATAGCAGCTATCAGCAACGGAAGTACGCCATCGACGCCCGCTGGGGGAACTTCGCAAAGGATCCTCTGTGGGTATGGTATGAATATCAGCATGCCAATGACACGCAGCCGGGCGGAAGCCACGGGATCGCGCGCGGTTGGTTCGCGGCGGCCGGGTATCGCCCTGCGAAGCATTTCATGGCGGTGTTTCGTTACAGCACCTACAATTCAGAGAATGTGCTACCTGTCGGATCGTATGGCCAGACGCCATCAGCCGTCGGACCCATGCTGGCGCCAAGCTATACCGGCACCGGCCTGACCACGACAAGTCTTAATCAAAAGAGTCTGGTAGGGATTTATCTCGCGCGTAACGGCGTACGCTATTATGTGGAGTACGACCGCACGCATATCAATAATCAGCCGAAGCTTGCTGACGATAACGCTGTCAGTGTGATGGTGAGCCTGCCGTTCGGTGTGCGTCTCATACACTAAGGGAATTTAATAAGTCCTCCTAAGTTGTTGGGCGGGGGAGGAGTGATCCTCCCCCATTTTTTTATGGTGAATGGGCTTGCAATGACGGAAAAAAAGTGGGTTAAGATGTTGGATCCGTGGCTTTCGTAGGCGATTATAGCGGATGCGTTGTCCGGTCTCGACTGTAAGATGGTAAGCGCGCGTCGCCCGTTTTGGTCGCGCTGCATCGTATTGGGTCTCCTGGCGGGGCCTGTCGGGGCTTTTGCGGGCACGCAACCGCTGCGCTTCGGGGTTTTGCCGCTGCAAAGTCCGGTAGCCCTGGCGCGGCTTTTTATCCCTTTGTGTGCGCATTTGGCGAAGGCCCTGCACCGTCCGATCGTGTTCGCGACGGCCCCCGATTTCCAGAGATTCATGGCGCGCGCCAAGAAGGGGCGCTATGACGTGCTGTTCCTGAATCCCTATCTGTACCGTCAGCTGCATGGTTACCGTGCGGTGGCGCGCATCAAGGGCGTACCCTTCATCGGGTTGCTCATCACCCGCCAGGGGCGCCACATTGGGCCCTTGACGCCACGCTCCCTGGCAGGCCGTTCGATCGCATTCCCTGATCCCGACGCCTTCGCCGCCACCTTGATGGTAAAAGAGTATCTGCGGGCGCGTGGCGTGATCGTGGACACCGAGATGCGGCCTGTCTATCTGCGTAGCCAGGACTCGGTGATCCTGGCGGTGGCGCGCGGTCTCGTGGATCTGGGCGGGACATGGCCGTGGTCGCTCGATCAGGAGCCGCCGGCGATACGTGCCCAGGTGCGCATCGTGGCGCGCACGGCCCCAGGCCCGGAGATGCCGATCGCGGTGCGCGATACCATGGCGCCTGCAACCGTCAAGGCCCTGCAGAACGCGCTCATCGGGCTGACCGGGAGCGTGGCGGGGCGCGCGATCCTGCGGCGCATGCACATACCGGCGGGATTTGCCATCGCCAGCCCTCGCGAATACGCGAATATTCCGCGCGTCTTGAATCCCTGCGCGGCGCCGCGCCGGCCATGAAGCCTTTACGCTACTACCAGACCTTTCGTTTCAAGGTCGTCGCCTCCATTACGCTCGTACATCTCGTCTTGATGCTGACGCTTGTGATCATTGTAGTCCAAGGGCAGGAGCGCACCATGGACCGCGTCCTGCACAAGAATGCCGAGAGCCTCGCGCGCATGGTGGCGATCGCCTCGCGCAATGCCGTGCTCACCGAGAACCTCGGGACGCTCCAGGAAATCGTGCGCTACGCACTCCACAAGTCCGGGGTGCGACGCGTACGCATCACCAATGCCCAGAGAGTCGTTCTCGAGCGGAGTGGGCCCGCGCACCTCCAGCGCCGATGGCTTACGGTCCGCCATACCATCCGCGTGGGCCGCTATTCGGTGGGTCTCGTCACCTTGAGCCTGTCGCGGGCAAGTGTGTCGCAGCAGATGGCCGCGGCCCGCGACACCGGGTTATTGCTGACCCTGGCGGCGCTGATCATAGGGGGGGCGCCGGCTGGCTGTTGTCGCGTCACTTGACTGGCGACCTCGAGGGTCTCATGCGCGATGTCCAGCGGCTGGGCGGCCATGACGACGAGGAGCGGCGGGTGCAGGTGCGGCGCCATAACGAGGTGGGGGTCTTGAGCGAGGCCTTCAACGCCATGCTTGCCCGGCTCGCGCGCGCCCGCCGCCAGGCTGATATCGAACGCCACAAGCAGGCGGAATCAGAGCGCCTGGCGTGCCTGACCGAGACTGCGGCGGCGATCGTCCACGAGATCCGCAATCCCCTGGCAAGCATTGTAAGCGGTGTCGAGCTGCTCGTGGATGACAAGGGTGTCTCGGACAGCGAGCGGCACGAATTCGTGGCGATCGTCCGCGACGAGTCGCGCCGCTTGAATGCCGTACTGCAGAATTTTCTGAAATGGACGCGCCCCGCTGAGACCTTGCGAGAGCCGGGAGACTTAAACGCAGTCGTGGCCCAGGTCGTGGAGATGTATGATCTGACGTTGAACCGGGAGCACCGGCATGTGTTTCGGATGGAGATGGCCGAGTCTCTGGGGCCCGTGTCGTTCGATGCCGACCAGATACGGCAGGTGGTGTGGAATCTGCTCTTGAATAGTGCGGATGCTATGAAGAGCCCTGGCACCATTACGATCGCGACCGCGGTCGAAGAGGATTGGGTGTATATCAAGGTGACGGATACGGGGTCTGGTGTTCAGGGCAGCCCGGAGCGCCTGTTCACGCCCTTTTATACGACCA
This sequence comes from Acidiferrobacter thiooxydans, assembly GCF_003333315.1. Classification (GTDB taxonomy): domain Bacteria; phylum Pseudomonadota; class Gammaproteobacteria; order Acidiferrobacterales; family Acidiferrobacteraceae; genus Acidiferrobacter; species Acidiferrobacter thiooxydans. The sequence continues at coordinate 952,807 of NZ_PSYR01000002.1, read as the reverse complement.
AGGCCGAGGGTACGGGGCTTGGATTGGCGCTGGTACGCCGCATTGCCAATGCCCATGGCGGTTGGGTTACCATCACCAATCTGTCCCCGGGTGCCATGGTCGTATTCGCCATCATGCGGGAGGGGCCGTGACCGACATACTCTTGGTGGATGACGAGCAGGCACTCTTGAAGATCCTGGCGCGCACGCTCGAGCGCGCAGGCTATGCGGTCGCGTGTGCGGGCTCGGTGGAGACGGCCCTGGCGCAGGCCGCGGCCCAGAGCTTCGACATGGTGATCACTGACTTGAAGCTCGTCCATGACGACGATGGTCTCAAGGTGGCGCAGGGGGTGCGTGCCCTGCAAAGTAACATCGGGGTATTGATTGTCACGGCCTATGCCAGCGTGCCTTCGGCGGTCGAGGCGATGCGCGTGGGGGTCGACGACTATCTGATGAAGCCGGTGGAGACCCAGGAGCTGCTGCTGCGGATCAGCTCGATCCTGGAGAGGCGGCAATTGAAGCGTGAGGTCCAGACCTTGCGTTCGCGCCTGCGCGCCGATAAGAAGACGGCTGTGATCGGTGAGGAGACCGGTCTGTCCGGGATCTTTGCCTCGCTCGATCGGGTCGCTTTGTCGGACCTCCCGGTCCTTGTTCAGGGCGAGAGCGGGACTGGCAAGGAACTGGTGGCACGCGCCATCCATGATCGTAGCAATCGCCAGGGGCGCTCATTCATCGCGGTCAATTGTGCGGCCATGTCCGAGCAGCTTTTGGAGAGCGAGCTCTTCGGGCATGTGCAGGGGGCCTTTACCGGGGCCGACCGCTCTCGTCGCGGGCTCTTTGAGGAGGCGCACAAGGGCACCCTTTTCTTAGATGAGATCGGTGACATCTCGCCGGGGCTGCAGGTCCGGCTCCTGCGTGTCCTGCAGGAACAGGAGATTCGGCCGGTGGGGGCCAACGTCGGACGTAAGGTCGACGTGCGCATCATTGCCGCCACCCACAGGGACCTCGCCACGCTCGTGCGCGAGGGCGTATTCCGCGATGACCTCTATTTTCGGTTGAATGTCCTGCCACTCACGGTCCCGCCTCTGCGCAACCGTCGCGACGACATCCCGGAGCTGACCGCCTATTTCGTGGAGCGCTATTGCGCCAAGGCCGGCCGTCCGGTTCCGCACATCACGTTGGATGCCTTGCGCAAACTGGGTCAGGGGCAATGGCCCGGCAACGTGCGCGAGCTCCGAAACGTGATCGAGCGCAGCCTGACATTGGCCGGTAATACCGAGGTATTGGATGCGGATGATATCCGCCTGGATCAGGGCGCCGGCGACTCAGGCCCCCCGCTCTTTTCCCAGATGAAGGACCTCGTGAGCCTGGAGGAGCTGGAGCGTCAGTATCTCGCCTACGTTCTGGAACGTACGCAAGGCAACCAGGCCAAGGCCGCCGAGATCCTGCAGGTCGGGAAAAACACGGTGTGGCGGCGGGTGCGCGACAGCAAGACCTCCTAGGCCAATCGCCTGCCAGCGGTCATCACGTGAGCGTCGGGGATCCGAAGTGGAATCCCTGGCCCCAATCGATGTCGAGCGCGAGCAGGGCATCGGCGGTATCCGCGCCCTCTATGCCCTCGGCTATGGTGGTAATGCCCAAATCGTGACCGAGATGGGCGATGTCGCGGACGATGGCCGCCATGCGCTTTTCGTAGGTGACGCGCGTTACGAGCTCTTTTTCGATCTTCAGAAAGGACACCGGGAAGTCGGCCAGATACAGAAACGACGAGTAGCCACTCCCGAAGTCGTCGAGCGCCACGCGAAAGCCGTACTCGAGCAGCGGTTCCAGATGACGTCTTACCGCCTTGCGGTCGCGGAGCATGGCCCGTTCCGTGATCTCGATGACAAATGGTGTCCCGCAGTCGCGGGTGAGTCCGGTATCGCGGCCCTGTTCCCGGGCGCCCTGCAGGAGAGCGGCGAGGGTCTGGGCCTGCGCGAGCAGGCCTGCCGAGGCGTTCACGAAATGCAGTATGGGTGCGTGATGGGCCTTGACGCGTTCCACGCAGCGGCGCATGGCTTGGGCTATGATTGCCTGATCTATGCGTTGCAACTGGCCCAGATGCGCTGCGGCCTCGATGAACTGCGTAGCGTCCAGGACCGTTCCATTCGGCAGGATCAGTCGCGCCAGGGATTCGTCTGCGACCACTACCCCGTCTTTCAAAGACACGATGGGCTGCGCGGCGGCCACGACCCGATCATGGCTCAGGGCCTCCTCGATCTGTCCGCCGATCAAAAAGATGTTGGGGCTTGAGCCAGCTCGACAAACCCGGTCCCCACCCTCCTGCTTGGCCTGATAGAGCGCGGCATCGGCCATAGTCATGAGCTCGACTATGGTCTGGCCATCGACCGGGAAGGACGCCACGCCTATGCTGGCGGTCACATGAATCTCCTGATCGCCGGCGAAAATCGCGGTATGGCCGATCTGCTCGCGGATACGCTCCATACCATAAAGTGCTGAGTCTGGCTTGGTATCGGGGAGCAGGCACAGGAATTCCTCGCCACCCCAGCGCCCCACGATGTCCCCGTGACGCATGGCCCCGCGCAGGATCGTGGCGGTATGGATGAGGACCTCGTCGCCGACCGCGTGGCCGTAAGTGTCGTTTATGATCTTGAAGTGGTCGAGGTCGACTAGGCCGAGACTGTAAACCGTATTCGCTTGCGACCCCTGCGCGTGCTGGCGGCCCATCGCCTCTTCAATCATATTGCGTCGGTAGAGGCCGGTCAGGATATCGTGTTGCGCGAGGTAATGGGCGCGCGATTCGGCGGCCTGCCGAAGCGTGTCCTGATCGAAGCCGTCGAGCGCAAACGAGATATCTTCGGCGATGCGTCGCAAGAGATGCAGAAGATCGTTGTCGAAAAAGGCGGCCTCGTCTGAAAAGACGCAGAGTGCGCCGTACACGCGGTCGCCTCGCTTAAAGGGGAGCGCGCCCGCCGATAGGCTTGCCGATGCGCCCAACGGGCGTACGTGTCCGCCAACCGTGCCCCCACCCTCTTGCCGTACGATGATTTCGCCAGTCCGGATGGCGTTCTGCGAGAGCATCAGTACGGTCTCTTCGGGCGGCAAGACCATGTCCTCTTTGGCGTGGGAAAAGGCGGCGACCATCCGCGCGGTGGCGGCATGCGGCTCGATCACGGCAATGCATGCACGCTGCAGATGTCCGTATTCCACCGCAGTGCGGCATATGCCTTCGAAAAGGGCTTGTGGATCCGTGCGGCAGGCGACCAGGTGGTCGACTTGGCAGAGCGCCGAGTAGAAGTCCGTCATATGACGCAGGCGTTCCTCCGACTCTTTACGTTCCGTGATGTCATGGCATATGCCGACGTGGTGCGTTATGGCCCCCGAATCATCGCGTACGACGCTTATGGTGAGCCATTCCGGGAATATCTCACCGTTCTTTCTCCGGTCCCAGATCTCGCCCTGCCAGTGGCCGGTTGTGAGTACAGCGTGCCACAAGTCTGCGTAAAAGGCCTTGTCGTGGCGTCCGGATTGCAGAAGGTTCGGAGACCGGCCTATCACCTCCGAGACGCTATAGCCGGTAAGGCGCTCAAAGGCGGCGTTTACCGCGACAATACGATTGGCGGCGTTCGTGACCATGATGGACTGCATGCTGTTATCGAAGACCGCGGCGGCGAGACTCTGTGTGTAAGCCGCCTCGGTGTGCCAGCTCATGTCGCGCAGGATTGCGACATAGGTACGCTCGCTCTCCTCAACCACGCTTGCGATGCTCACGTCCGCCAGAAAAGTGTCACCGCCGCGGCGCCTAAAGAAGGCGCTGTAACACAGGCTATCCGGTCGGGTACTGTCCGGATGTGGGCGGATGGGGGTATCGGTACGCCAGGCGCGCAGGCTGGCCCCGACCAGGGTCGCTGTGTCGCAGGCCAGAATCCGGCCCGCCTCGGGATTGGTGGTTCGGATGATGCCTCGGTCGTCAAGAACGAACACCGCATCCGTACTGAAGGCCATCAAGAATGCGAGCTTACCCTGCAGACCGATATTGCCCTTCCGCATAGGGCCCCCTTATAGTTATCCACGTTCTCAGCCCGCGTTGGAGACCGAGACCGGTGTGGCGGTCTTCACGATACCCGACGGGCGGACATGCGCCCTGATTCTGAGTATAGACACACAGCAGGCGAGTGTTGGCCTCTTTGCCGGATGGATGATGGCGCCGCCGCCCCCGGGCCACATAGGGAGCGAGCAGAGCAAGGCGCGCACGACTGGCTTAAGCCCCCGCCCCATTCATAGCGCGATGCCCTTATTTAAGGGCGGCGCCTGGTTAGGGACGGACGGCCGTCGTTGGTAACTTCCCTCCCGGCCCGGAGTCCTTTACAATGCCGGCCACTGGGGCGGTAGCTCAGCTGGGAGAGCGTCGCGTTCGCAATGCGAAGGTCGGGAGTTCGATCCTCCTCCGCTCCACCACTATTTCAGCGCCCAACCGTTCTCGGTTGGGCGTTTTCCTTTGCGGGTTCCGCGCACCACGCGGGCTTCCGGGCCGTTTTACGTGTGCCAACCGTCGCGGGCACGGGTGGCATGACCCGCCCGGTTCGCCCCTGTTCCGCGCTATCTTCTCTCAAAACCTGCGCCAACTTCTTCGCCGTGGCACACGCAGACGGTGTTGTTCGTCAACCACTTGTGCGTGTGCCAATGGGAATGGTTGGCTCGCGGATTTGCACGAGCAAATTAGAATAGCAAACGCGCGAGGCCAGCCTCAACGTCAGCCCTTTGGCGGGAACGGATCATCACCGTAGCCGTTGCGCTCACGGATCCGGCCATCACGCCCCTGGATAAGTATCTCATTCTGCGGGTTTATGGCGATGTCCCGCGCACAGTCAATCGCCTCTCGCTGCGTGTCGTGGATGGAGGTGAATGTCGGTGTTCAGAGAACCCTGTGCCCTGATCGATGTCGGGTGGCGTGCGCGGGCACGCCTGTTCCGATTCATCGGCAGTTATTGACATTTACCTATGTTATGCAACACTATGCACGACATGGACATTCATGACATGGGCACTACTGCCGAGAGGCTGATTGATCTCGTGCGATCCCAAGGGCTGATCCGCCCCTGTGATCTGGCCTCGATGGGAATCCCCCGGGTTTCCCTGACACGTGCTGTCCGACGCGGGCAACTGGAGCGGGTCGGGCGAGGGCTGTATGGCCTGCCCGGGCGCGAGGTCTCGGCCCACGGATCACTGGCCGAGGTGGCGCGCAGAGTGCCCAAAGGCGTGGTCTGCCTATTCTCGGCACTGCGTTTTCATGGTCTGACCACCCAGGCTCCTTTCGAGGTATGGCTGGCCATCGAGAACAAGTCCCTTGCGCCGAAACTCGACTTCCCGCCACTACGGATTGTGCGTTTCTCCGGTGCAGCACTCACTGAGGGCGTGGAGGAACATGTGGTGGGTGGCGTGACCATCCGTATCACGGGCGTGGCGAAGACCGTCGCCGACTGCTTCAAGTACCGGAACAAGATCGGTCTCGATATCGCCCTAGAGGCGCTGCGCGAGGCTTGGCGCGGGAAACGGATGATCAGTGACGACATCTGGCGCTACGCCAGGATCTGCCGCGTGGCCAACGTGATGCGCCCCTACCTGGATAGCCTGACATGAGTGCCCGCAACATCCGTGCGTCTGTCCGCGACCGCCTTGCGTTCACTGTGCGCCTTGAACGAAATCTTCTGCGCCGGGAATATCGTCTCGATCAATGCGGGCGCATCTTTTAGTGCCAGCGGTGTGAGCGTTGTCGTTATTGTCTTTGCACGCATCGCGCGTTCTTCTTCAATGGGTCGCCACCGGTCCGGGCGACAGCCAGCCCAGCGATTTCAGCCGTTCTTCCGCAATGGCGAGCTGGCGGGGCGTGAACTGCTGTTTGCGGGCGTTCCAGTCATAGACCTGACGCACCACGCTGTGGTGTTGGGTCGCGCCTTCGCGGCTCATCACCCAATGCACGGTGGCCAGCAACTCCAGGCCGTAGGGTGACTCGAAACCTTCGACCAGGCGCGTGACGCGCTCGAAGCGGACGCGGCTGATTTCATGCTGGTCGAGGTAGTTCTTGGCTTCCTCCACAGCGCCCGGCACAAGGCTCAGGGGCTTGTCGGGCGTGTCGCCGCCGTCGGCGTAACCCGCGATCAGATGGCCCTCGACCGCGCGCAGCACATGGCGCAAGTTTTCCGCGTAGGGACCATAGTGGTGCTTTAGGTAATTGAGCCGCAACGGCTCACCGGCTTCCTGCATGAAGTACATGAGCTTGTGGACTTCCAGCAGGGTGACGAAAGGGTCGAGCAAGCCGCCGAGGTACCGTTGAATGAGCTCAACCAAAGCCGCCCGGCCCGCCGTCATCTTGGGCACTTTCCGAACGTGGGACATCTTGTCGCTGGCCGGCGCGCCGCTGGGTTCGAACACCAACAGCTGCACGTCGGCAAGACCCGTCAGGGCACGCTCGATACGAGGGCGCACCTCGTTCCAGTCCAGCCCTCCCAGGCCGCTGCCCAGCGGCGGGATGGCAATGGAGCGAATGCCCTTGTCGCAGATGACCTTGACGAGATCGGCAAGGCCCGACTCGATGTCCTCAATGCGGCTCTTGCCGCGCCAGTGTCGCTTGGTGGGGAAGTTCACGATGAATCGCGGCGGCGTGAGCTGGCCCGTCTCATAGACGAACATGCGGCCCGGCTGTACGGCCTCGCACTTGCAGGCGGCCTCGTAAGCCTTGAAGTTTTCTGGGAAGGCGTTCTTGAACTGCAAGGCAATACCGCGCCCCATAACGCCAACGCAGTTGACAGTGTTAACCAGTGCGTCAGCCTCACATTTGAGAATGTCGCCCGAGGTGTACTCGATCATGGCTGTGCTCCTCTCAGTTCAGTAATACCAGTCCGCGCGAACTTCGACCGTGGGCCGATGCCCGTGCGTCGGAAGGGCGTTGACCACTTGGCCGTAGACGGTGGCCGAATGAACACCGATGCGTTCGACCAAGTGCCAAGGGAGGCGGTGCTCCAGCAGGAACTCCGCTTGCTTGCCTTCCTTGCATTGCACCCACTTGAGCGCCTGCACTGCATTCCAATCGATCTTGCCCAGATGCGCGAGATCGTCGTAGTCCTCGAAGTAGCGTGATCCCGCGTTCGAGTTTGTGAATGCCCAGCGCGCCGGCTGCGCGTTGGCCCATGCGACAGCGGCGTGCAGATCGGCCTCAAAGTGCAGGATCGGCCCTTGCCCACCTCGATAGGTCAACTCCTGATGGTTGCCCTGGTAGATCAGGTAGAGCATCACGGAGCGCGGGCAGAAATAGAATGGCACGCAGTCGCCAACGTGCAGGTCGGGATAGCTGCTGAGACGCAGCTCGTTCAAGCGCCGTAGCTTGATGCTGTTCATGCCGATGGTCGTGCCCGCAGGCGCCCGCCGAACAACCTCTGCATCGCACCAGAGGAAACCATCGGCCACGATAGAAGGCAGACGATCCACGTGGGCGATGTGATAGATCTTCGGCCGCGGCGGCACGAGCACGGCGTTCATTATGTCTCGTCCCCGAACAGGTCAAGCGAGGGACGGGGGTCGTCCTTGCCACGGCTACTGCTGCGCGCGCGCGGGGCGAGCCATTCGCTTTGCGCCACGTCGCCCAAGGCGTCCTTTAAGGCGGCGCGCCAACCCTTGCCCGCGTCCATGAGGCCGCCCGTGCTCATCGCGGTCATGCCGAAGAGCCACCAGCGTTCTTCCGGGCGCAGAGCCAGCCAGTTGCGGACGGCGACCGGAATCTTCTCCGTGTCCATCTGCTCGACCGCCCACGCCAGCACGCACAGTTCCTTGCCGAGCAGGCGATCCACTGGGGTGTCACCGACCTTCCACGCACCGGGCTTCAAGCTGTGCGCGGACAAGCGCGCGTTGAAGGCTCGTTGCACCTCGGCGCGGATGGCCGTCCAGCGAGGGCGTTCCAGCAGAACGCGGTCGATGACCGCGCTGTCGGCGCTGGCGGCCTGCAAGCCGAGGTGTTCGCTGATCTGAACCTTGCCGGTGCTGCTCTTGGGGATGACGACCTTGAAGTGATGCGGGTCGGAGGTCGCAGGCACAGCGAAGCCCAGTGTGTGCGGCACTTGCGCGCGCGCCTTGGGTGATTCGGTGTTTGCTGCGGCCTTGGCTAGCGCCATCCTCAATCCTCCTGACTCACGTCTCCCCGGCTTCAATTCAATCCCGGCGAGCTTGGCGAATTCTTTGAGCGCGAAGCCGGTATCGAAGTGAACACCATCGGCGATGGCGATGTTGATCAACGCCTCGGGCTCGCCCAACACTTCGCGCAGGCCGTTGACCACGCCTTCGATGATGGCCGCCGTGACTTCGCGCTCTTGGAATCGAACGGTCACGGTGTTTTTGCCTTAGCCAATTTCGACGCGCACGCCCTTGAATCGCGTGCCTAGTTGATCGCGGAAACGGTTTATGACGCCTAAGATGCGGCCGGTCGTGTCGAGAGCGACACGTTTTCTTTGCAGGCGCGCGGGCCTGCTGTCCACGATATGACCTGTCTTGTCCCCACTAGCGGGGATCTGGAAGTCCGCCATCTTTTTGGCTTCGCCCGCGCGGGCGAACACCAGCACGCGGTAGCTCGCGGATCCGATCTTGAGCGGCCCGTTGTAGCGGGTGCCGTCCTTAGGGTTGAAGCCATCCAAAGTGTAGAAGAAGTCGGCGCGTGGGGTGGCCGCCAGGACGATGCGAGGCTTGTCGGCCGCAGGCTCTACGTGATGACGAATCTTGAGATCGGCGAGCCAGCGCGTGGCAGGGCTGCTTTCGTAGCAACTTGTCGGCCCCTTCACCATGAAGTAGACGGTGCCCTCACCGGCGGCAAAGTTCTCAAGATCCGCGACCTTGTGATCTATGTCGGATACGTCGGACTTGGTTGACCAATAGACAATCGGGCCTTCGCCCGCGTGGCGCGGCGTAAGACCCAAGACCGTTTCGCCTGAGCCCGGCTTGACGTTGATGACAGAGGGGTTGACGGTGGCCTTGTCCTTGGGGAATGGCCCCTTATCGATGTAGCCGTTCTCGCCCAAGCGCCAGGAGCCTTGCTTCAGAGCTTCGGTCTTGAGGGTGTCCAGTCCGCCAGCGCCCGGCATCCACGGCCAGATGGGCGAGCACTCGGCGCGGGTGGCGATATCCTTCCAGGGCGTGCGGCGATTGTCCTTGGCGGACGGCCACAGGTACTCCTCAGTCTGTACGCAGTATTCGTCGAGGCGGTCCTTGCCGAGTTCGGCCACGAGCTTGTAGTCGGCGCGCGGACTGGACAGGAGTTTCTCGATCTGCGTTGCGGCGGACTGATCACCTTGGCCGAGCTTGAGACCTTGATAGATGGGGACCTTGCCCAGCACGTCACGGCCACTCGTCGCGTCGTTGACGGGGATATACAAACAGTTGTAGGCCGCCGAGAGCGCCTTGCCGAAGCGATCCTCCGCTTCTTCGAGGCGGCCGCCAGCCTCCTCGTACAAGGTGTCGCCGGGTCTGAGGCGTTTGTGAATCTGCTCGATGGCGTACGGCTCGCGTAGCCGTTCCTCCACCGCGTCGGCCAGCAGGCTGTCTTGGCTCGTCAGTACCAGCAGATTATTCTTCTCCTGTTGGTAGTCGAAGAAATTCTGCAATTCTCTGGGCGGTACCTTGCCGTCGGGCTTGATCACGATCAGCGTGCGCGGGCCGCCGATCTTGAGTTCATCCAGCTTGGGCAGCTGCATGTCCTGATAGGCGACCTTGCGGTCAGGATCGAGGATGCCCGCGAGGCGGTTGATGAGTGCCTGATCGACCTTGGGCTGGGGAACCTCTTTGGTGTTGCGCTCGATCTGGCGCGACAGGTTCTCGGTTTCCTTGATAAAGAAGCGTTGTTCTTCGCGGTGGAGATACCACGCCGATTCGCGCAGGCGCTGCAATGCTTGAAGGAGTTCGTCTGGCTTGCGCTGTGGTACGGCAAGGAACTCGATCAGCTCGCTTTCGGACAGGCCGATTCGCCCGCCGACGGCGCGCGACAGGCTGGAAGCCAGCAGCAAGGTCATGACCTGCTGCGCGGCATCGCCAGCCAACTCGACATCGATGTGCTCCGCGATGGCGTTGCTGCTGTCGGCGATGTCCCGCGTCACTGCCGGCATCAGCTTCGGCGCGATGCGTTCAATCTCGTCCTTGACCTGATCGTCGTTGAGGTTGAGGTGCTGTGTGCCGACGAGAAAAACATCGTCGGATTCGCGCTCGTCCACGCTCTTGAGCAGGCGCGCGGTAAATTGCATCAGGCCGCGGGTCTGGCAAAAACCTTCGTTCTCCTTGAACAGCGCGGCGAGATTCTTGAAGGACGGATGGAACGGATAGGTTTCCCTGACGTGCTCGGCGATCTGCTCAATGCTACTGGCCACGATGTAGTCGCTGTCCTCGGCCTTCTTGACTTGCTGCGCGTAGTTCTCCGCGATGTCGGAGACGACGCGCTCGTCCGGCAGTTCGACGATGAGGCGCTTCTTGAGAATTTCGTAGATTGCATTGCCCGTCAGTTGCACCGGCGTGATAGTCGTCGCCTGACGACGGGTTTCCTGTTGCAAGTTGGAAATGGCGTTGGCCAGCGCCTTGGTCTGGGCCTTGTAACTACCCGAAAGGTTGGCGACCATGATGGCGCAGTTGGACAGCTCCAGTGCGGTGCCCGTCAAGCTGTAGACAACCATGTTGGGCAGCGTGCCCTGACCGAACACTTGCGTGCTGGCGTTGTCGAGGTAAGGCGGCAGCTCGTCCAGGAGGATCAGCGTCGGCTTGTCGGCGATGATTGCTTTCCAAACAAGCTGATCGATCGCTTTCAGCCCGTTCGCCCAGTAGGGCTTGATCGCTTCTGCGACGCCGAACTGGGTGGCGATCTCACCCCAGATGTAGTTTTCGGGGCTGTGGCGGCCATTGAGCGCAGCAATACGCGCGTGGCCGAACCCAATGCGTGAGGCCAAGTGGGCGGGCAGGACGTTCTTGCGCAGATGCGGATGGTGCACAAGTAGGCCAAGCGCGATCATCATGCGCGTCTTACCGCCGCCCATCGCCTGCGTCAGTTCGAAGACGCCTTGGTTGGACTTGCCGGACGGGCGCAGTAAGCTCTCACGCGAAAGTGGATCCATCCCGCGAGTGACGTAGTTGCGCGAGAAGAACTTGCGACTATCATCCGCGTCATTGATGAGATCCGCGAGGTTCTCGATCCCCTGACTCCTCCGATCGTCACGGATGATCGGGTTGAACCGGCAGGCGTGCTTGACCGTCTTGATCATGAACGCACCGCGTTGTTGTTCTTGGTTTCCTCGGAGGACGGAATCGCGATGCCGCTTCGGTCGCAGTAGTCCCTGATCAAAACCTCGACCATATTCGCTATGGATCGATGTTCCTGATCCGCCGCAATGCGAAGCGCTTCTTTCAGTCCGGGGTCGATGCGAAAGGTTAGCGTGGCAGTCTTGATGCTGGCCATAGCCTCTCCCGAGACCACTGTAAATGTACTGCATTTTACAGTATAAACTTGACTTCGGCAATGCGGAGAGGATGGGAATTGCGTGTTCGCCTACCATCCTGCCGATAGCTGGCGAGCGCGGTTCGCGCAGCATGTGACGGTCAGTGGCGGGAGGAATGAGCATTGTGACCTCGGGGCAGCAGCAGGCGTGCCTATGAACGCGCTGTTCCGCCAAAGAACTAAGCGGACACCCTGGTGCAAGCTAGTACGAAGTATTAGAAAGCTACATCGGCGCAGTGGCTCCGGTCGATCGGCACGTCGAAGGCGTGGTCGAGATGGTGTTCGACGCCACTTCCCACGCCGCCGCCCGGCTGACCGCCGAGTACCTGTTCGGCTGGCATGCAGCGCTGATCCTGACCGGCTACTCGGGTATGAACAAGCTCACCATGGGTCAGTGCGCGACGATGTCGCCTGGCCGCTGCAGGTCATCTCCGCTCCGATGGGGCGGTGCAAGAGCCCCTTTCGGGCGCCGCCTGCCGAGGTGCCCCTCGTCAAGACGGCGCGATTTCTGGCGCAGGCCAATGAGGAAGTCGGTGAGCCGATGATTATCAAGGCCTGGCTGGCGCACCTGTGGTTCGTGACGCCGCACCCCTTCGACGATGGCAACGGGCGCATCGCCTGTGCCGTGGGCGTTCTGTTCCTGGCCTGTGCCGACGGCAGCGCGCAACGCTTCTACATCTCGCCGCGCGCCTCGTATACCATCGCCAGCCGTTCGTGGCCGTCGATGACCTCCGGATAGTCCTCCCGCAACCGGTGCGCCACCTTCCCGGCTTCGTCCCGGCGGCCCGTGGATCAGATCGATCACGGAGTGGAAGGCGCGGTCCGCAACGTCCGGCGCCCTCTGAACCGGCGCGCGCACCCGGGGTTGGGCCTCAGGCCTTTTCAGGTCGCAGTGCTTGTAGTTCTTTCCGTTGCCGCCACCAGATTGGAGTCCGCATCTCCTTGCTCTCCCGGCATCAGGACGCCCGGGCGCACGCTCCGACGCACTACCGTCCGGACCATTGCTCACGGTGCGGTTTCGGTATGGGCGCCATGGCCGGTGCGACCGCAAGGCCGACCGCGCTCCATGAAGGCCTGCACGAACCGGCTGCAGCGCCCCGCTTCCGCTGCACTGGCTCGGCGCCGCCTGATACCCGCGATCACCGGGATCTTGACCGTATGGCAGGGGAGAGCCGCGCGAAATTCAGGACGACCGGCGCGCTTTTGAGCACCAGGACAGCGACCTGGCGTTAAGGGGATAACGGGGCTGGCGGTGGGCCCCGCACGTATCCACCCGAGTCAAACCGGCGCCGATACCGGGGCGGTCGCTCGCCCCTTCTCCCGCGAGCGCGGCCTGGGCCCCGACCGCGCGATCGAACCTCGTGTGGCGCCGGCGGGGGCGCCTGTCCCCACTACGTCAGGCGACGGCGAAAGAGCCAGGTGGCGATGGTCATGGTGACAAGGCCGATGGCGATGAGAGGGAGGTATTGTGCCCAGAGGATGGCGATGCCGTCGCCTTCGAGAAACACGCCGCGCAGGATGATGAGAAAGTAGCGCAACGGATTGAGGTAGGTGAGGTATTGCACAGGCAACGGCATATTGGCGATCGGGGTTGCAAATCCCGACAGGATCACGGCCGGCACCAGGAACAGAAAGACCCCGAGCAGGCCCTGCTGCTGCGTTGCCGAGGCCGAGGATATGGCGAGACCCACGCCGATCGCCGCCAACAGAAAAAGGAAGAGTCCGAGATAGAGCGCCAGGACGCTGCCCATGAACGGCACACGAAACCACAGGATCGCCACCACGATGATCAAAGTGGCCTCGAGGCTGCCTATGAGGAATCCAGGGAGCGCCTTGCCGAGCAGGATCTCCCACGGACCAAGCGGCGTCACCAGCAATTGGTCGAAGGTTCCGGCCTCCCGCTCGCGGGCGACCGAGAGGCCCGTCACAAGCGGGGCCACCACAAGGGTCAGGAGGCCGACCACGCCGGGCACGATGAACCAGCGGGATCGCAGGTTCGGATTGAACCATGCCCGCGTCACCAGGATGGCGGGCGTCGCGCGCCAGCCGTGCGTGCCCGCCCAGTGGACACTGAAGGCCTGGATTACGGCGTTGACGTCGCTTAGTGCAATGAGGGCGGTGTTCGAATTCCGGCCGTCGACCAGGACCTCCACGCGCGCGGTCCTGTGCAATACCAGGTCCCGGGAAAATCGCGGCCCGATGCGCAGGACCAAAAGCGCCTTTTTGTCGCTGATGATGTCTCTTATCCGTCTCCCGCTTTTTGGCATGCGCTCGATGGAGAAATAGGGCGATCCCTGGAACCGCGCGATCAGCTGGTGCGCCGCCGCGCCCGCGTCCTCGTTGTAGATTGCGATCGGGACGTTGTGCAGGTTGAAGGTCGCCGCGTAACTGAAGACGATGAGCTGAATCACGGGCGGGCCGATCAGAACCATGCGACTGGCCTTGTTACGCAAAAGCGCCAAAAACTCCTTCACCACAAGGGCTTGCACCCGGTACCAGTCCATCAGTCGAGTCTCTTATGCGAAATGCGCGCGACCGTCACGAGAAAAAAGACCGCGATCACGGCGAGTGCCGCCATGTTGCGGGCGATGACGGGCCAGACATCGCCGGCGAGGAACAGCGTCTGCAGTGTCGAAACGAAATAGCGCGCGGCGATGATGTGTGTGAGGATGCGGATCGGCCAGGGCATCGAGTGGATGTCGAATATGAATCCCGACAAGATGAAGGCCGGCAGATAGGTCGTGACCAGGGCGATCATGCCGGCGACGAATTGATTGCGCGCAATCGTCGAGATGAGCAGGCCCATGCCGAGTGCTGTCAGCAGAAACAGCGCGGCGCACAGGAACAGCACCCATAATGAGCCAACCAGCGGGACCGCGAAGACGACGATGGCCATCACCACGGAAAGCGCCATACCGCCCATGCCGAGAAAAAAATACGGGACCAGTTTGCCCACCAGGATTTCGGTGATGGTCGCCGGTGACGCCATGAGTGCCTCCATGGTACCCCGCTCCCATTCGCGGGCCACCACGAGCGCGGTGAGTAGGGCGCCGATCAATGTCATGATGACGGCGATAAGCCCGGGTACCAGGTAGTCGTGGCTGCGCAGGGCCGGGTTGAACCAGACGCGGCTGCGCACGTCAACGGGCACAACGAGGGGCTGGCCTCGCGCCCGCGCCTGCGCCGCCAGCCAGGATGCCCAGACGCCCTGGATATAGCCTTCTATGATGCGTGCATTATTGGCGTTGACACCGTTCGCGGTCACGCCAACGGGCGCGGCCCCGCCGCCCAGGGCTTTGCGCGTGAAATCCGGCCGCAACCATATGATGGCGTCGACGCGGCCCTTCATGAGCGCGCGGCGTGCCGCGACCATGTCCGCATAGGTTCGCGGCCGAAAATAGGGCGACTGCCGAAACCCGGAAAACAATCCGCTGGTCTGTGCCGTCGGGTGGGCGGCGACGAGCGCGATGGGCACGTGTCGCGCATCGAGGGATACGCCGTAGCCAAAGAGCAGCAGCAGAACGAACGGCATGACGAACGCGATCGCAATCGACGACGGATCGCGTAGAATTTGCAGAGCCTCCCTAAGGGCGAGAACGGTAGGCCGCCGGTGGGGCTTTTGCGCATGCTCCGGATCTATTTTCTCCAGCAGTGGTTCAACCTCTCCGATCCGGGAGCGGAAGAGGCCTTGTATGAATCGGTCTCCATGTGCCGGTTCGTGGGTATCGACCTCGGCCGGGAGCCGGTGCCGGATGAAACGACCATCTTGAAGTTCCGTCATCTGCTTGAGAAACACCATCTCGGGAAGAAACTCTTCCGGGAGGTCCGCCGGCATCTGGAATCCCAAGGCGTCAAGGTCACCCAAGGCACGATTGTCGACGCCACGATCATCAATGCGCCCTCATCGACAAAGAACAAAGAGGGGAAACGCGATCCGGACATGCATCAGACCAAGAAGGGGAATCAGTGGTACTTCGGCATGAAAGCCCATATCGGCGGCGTCGACAGCAAAACCAAGGTCATCCATGCGGTGGTCGCCACTGCCGCCAACGTCCATGACGCCACCATCCTCCCCGATCTCCTCCATGGCGGCGAGACCCGAGTATGGGGCGACTCGGCCTACCAAGGTCAGACCGATGTCCTCCGGCAACACGCCCCGAAGGCGCGCGACCTCACCAACCGCCGGTATCGGTACAAAGGCGTGGTAAACGAGGTTGAGCGCGCTCGTAACCGTATCAAGTCCCAAATCCGCAGCCGCGTCGAACATGTCTTCGGTGTCATCAAAGGCATCTTCCATTTCACCAAGGTTCGCTACCGGGGTCTTGAGAAGAACGCCCATCGCCTGTTCGTCACTTGCGCCTTGGCCAACCTCTACCTCGTGCGCCGACGGCTTTTGCGACCCACAAGGGCGTAGTCCGTCCGGAAATTGGATCTCGGGCCACAAAAGGCTTCCCGAACGACCAAACAAAGCCCCATCAGGGCGCAGAACGGTGCGTTTTTCCTTCCCGCCCCGGCGGATTCTCGTTCCGGCACCCTGCGTCTGTGGAAATGAGGGATTAGATCAGACGTGCCTTAGGGTAATAGGGTGCGATCACCGCACAAAGATCCTGCCATGGCACCACTTTCTCCATATCCGCTAGGAACTTCTCGCGACGGGTGGGTTTCCTGTGGGTCTCGAAGGTACCGGTGGCTAAGGTGAGCTGGCGCATGGATTTTATCCGTTTTAACTTACGCCATTTTACCATAACGGCTTGTATATAGGGACTAAATCAGAGGTGCCTGAGGTGTTGTTGTGCCTGGATGAGCCCGGCTGTGCCTGCGCGCAGCCGCGCGCGGGCGACGCCAAGGGCGCTCAGCGCCTGGCCATTGAACAGCGGTTGCGTGAGGGTCACGCTATAACTATCCGAGAGGTAGTCCGTCAGGATCGGCAGTCCGATACCCGTCACCTGCGCGCGGTTACCGCCAACGCTGGCTGCCGCGCCGATGTGGGGATACAGGGCGGATCGGGCGGCCGGCAATCCCGCGCGATCCTCGGCGAGACGCGCCCGCGCCTCTGCAAGAACCGGATCGTGCGCCACGGCCTCATGGTATGCCGACAGCAGGTCCTCGGCGTACCCTTGCGAAGCGGTCATCGCAAGGCACACGCAGATCGCCAGCGCGCCGCGGAGAGAATTGAGGCCCATCAGCCATCGTACTGTCTTGTGACAGAAAATGAAACGTACGTGTCGGACCGGCGGGTGGCTGCACGCCGCGGGCCACATACCGCACAGGATACGCCGCCCATGTCCGCGGACTCACGGGATCACGGCGTTCGGTGGGACCGGTATTTTGATAATTGTCACGATCAAGGGTTCATTCCGGGCCCAGAAGGAACGGCGCGAGCGCCTCCCGATGGGCCTTGGCTCGCCGCCGGTCCGCCAAACCGGCCCCGGACGGCGGGCACGGCCTCAAGGTTTCGGAGACCGACTGATGTCCGATGCGGATTTCGGTGTCGTCACAATCGGCGCGGGCGGTGGCGCCTGTCCGGCGGCCTACGTACCTGACCGGGGATTCGGCGTGGTCGCCACATTGCCGGCGCTGCTCGACCCGGCCATTCGCATCGTTGCCAACGCCGGGGTCACGGTCGTGGAACGTGCGCGAGGAGTGCGTGTCCTTTACATGCGCGCAGGCAAGCCCTCGCATACGGGGGTCGTCATGGCCGTCGGCCGCCGCCGGCCCGTCATACCCGAAGGCTTTGTCGCGCTGGATCTCGCCTTCGATCAGCACGGCATACGGGCCGACGCGGCGATGCAAACCGGCGCGCCGCACATATACGCCTGCGGCGACGTCAATAGGTAGGTATCGCCTTTCTTGTGGCCGCGCGCGAGTGGAATGACGGACGATACCGGCGGCGGCATCCCGCTTTTTCGAGGTTAGCAACCCGCGGCTGCGCGGCGGCCGGGCGGTTGGCATCGACGCGCATCCACCTATCGGCCAAGTCGGTGTGGCCGTGGCGGCGAGCCTACCGGCCTATGACCTGGCGCGCTTCCCCGACCAGCACCGGATGGCCGGCGAGGGTATGGCGTATGCTGCGTGCACAGGTTTGATAGGTCTCCGGCGGCGCGCCGCCGCGGCCGCGTACAGGGGTGTTTTGCGAGCGCGCTTTGTCGGACATCGGCATCGCCGGCATATCGCCTGCCCAAGGCCGGAAGGCGCCGCCGGGCAGAATCTCGGCCCTGATACTGTCGGCGGCGCGCGGGCCTGCGCTCGTGATCCCGGCGAGCGAGGCCTGTTGGGCGGTCAGTCGTCTCGCGAGCGGGCCGTGACCGGCTTTGCGGCGGTCCCGCCGCGCAGGAGGCTTCGCCCGGACATCTCCGGAGGCTGGTCGATGCCCAAGAGTTCGAGAACGGTCGGTGCCACGTCGGCAAGATCACCCCCGGAGGCGCACAGGGGCACACGTGCACCGGCCAGCAGGAACGGGACAGGATAGGCAGTGTGTCGGGTGTGCGGCTTACCGGTCAGGGGGTCGATCATCTCCTCGCAGTTGCCGTGGTCGGCGGTCAGCAGGATTCGGAACCCCCTGGCGAGCGCCGCCTCGATGACGCGATGGCTTTCGCGGTCGAGTGTCTCGACGGCCTCGATGATGGCGGACCGCACGGCCGTGTGCCCGACCATGTCGGCGTTAGCGAAGTTGACAAGCACGAACGCATAGCGTCCTGAGGCGATGGCGGCTATGGTTCTGCCGGCCACCGCCCGGGCGCTCATCTCCGGTGTGAGGTCGTAGGTCCTTGCCATGGGTGAGGCGATTATGGCCCGTTCCTCGCCGGCAAACGGCGTCTCGCGCCCGCCGTTGAAGAAGTAGGTCACGTGCGGGTACTTCTCGGTTTCCGCGCAACGAAATTGGCGCAACCCATGGTCACTCAGGACCTCGGCCAGCACCCGGCGCGGGCGGTCCGGGGCAAACAGCACGGGAAAGGGGAATTGCGCATCGTACTGCGTCATGCAGGTGATATAGCGGGCCCCGGCAAGACCGCGATCGAAGGCATCGAACGCCGGCAGGCCGATGGCCGCGACCAGTTGGCGGGCGCGATCGCTGCGGAAATTGAAATCCAGGATCCTTTCCTCGGGCGGCACGCACGCCGACGCGGTCTCGCCGATCACGGTCGGCATGATGAACTCGTCCGTTTCCCCCCCGGGCGTACGCCTGGGCCAGCGCGTCTTCCGCCGTTTCCGCCGTTTTGCCCTCGCCCTTTATGATGGCCGCCCACGCGCGCCGGGTCCTGTCCCAGTGCCCGGCCCGGTCCATGGCGTAATAGCGTCCGCTGACCGTGCCGATGCGGCCGGGTTGGCCCTGAAGGGCCTCACTGACCATCGCCAGATAGCGGCCTGCGGAACGAGGCGGCGCGTCGCGACCATCGGTGATCATGTGAATGACGGGCTCGATCGCTGCCGCATGCAATAGTCGCAGGAGCCCGAGAAGGTGATCGACGTGGGCGTGCACGCCGCCATCGGATACCAGACCGAGAAGGTGCAGGCGACGCGCCCCCGCCGCCAGCCCTTGCCATGCCGCAAGGGTGCGTACCTCGCCGCTGTCCAGAGCGCGACGAATACGCCCGAGATCCTGCTCAAGTACGCGCCCGGCGCCGAGCGTCATGTGGCCCACCTCGGAATTGCCGAACTGGCAGTCCGGCAGGCCGACCGCCGTTCCCGATGCCTGGAGAACGATGTGGGGCCAGGCCGCGAAGTAGCCGTCGAGATGCGGCGTGCGCGCTTGCGCCCAGCCGTTGTCGCGGCGGGCCGGGCTCACCCCGAAGCCGTCGAAAACGAGAAGCAGGACCGGGTCCATGACGCGCCTCCTGTTGGCCCGTGGTTCGGCATATGCCGCCGGTGTCTTAACGGTTCCACTCTATGGGAAAAGAGTGCGTCATGCCACCTGTCCCGCAGACCCGGAGGGCGCATGCGCTGCGCGAACGATTGACACAAACCGCCCGGATAGTAGTGTACGAGTCCCGTATAATGGGAAACTGTACCCGCATTGCCGGATCGGCGGCAACGTGGCCTATCGGGAGTGACACATGACTCGCGCGGAATTCGGCCTCGGTCCGGACAAGAAGCCCGACATCGAGGTGAATAAGCCAGTAAAACCCGTAAGATTCAGGCAGCGTCCAGACGTCAATCTGATTTTCTATATCCTATTTTTCGTCACACTATTCCTTATGTGGCATAACGCCACCGGCGTCCCCAGGGAGACGATCCCCTACAGCCAGTTTCTGGAATATGTCCAGAAAGACGAAATCCAGAACGCCGTCATAAGCGACCAGCGCATCACGGGGACACTGAGGCTGAGGGGTCCGACCGGACAGCCCCGTCAATTTGCGACCGTTCCGCTGCACAACATGCGGCTTGCCAGTCTGTTGGCCGCGCATGGCATCCGGTACGAGGTCCATCGCGCGTCGCCCTGGATGGCGCTCGTGTTGACGTGGATCGTTCCCTTCGCGCTCATTTCCTCTTCTGGGGATGGATGGGCCGTCGCATGCGGGGCGCCGGCAGTTTCCTCAATATCGGCGACAATCGCGTCCACATTCACCCCGATACGTTGCCGAAGATTACGTTCGACGACGTGGCCGGGGTCGACGAGGCCAAGGAGGAGTTGCAGGAGAGTATAGAATTCCTCAAGAACCCCCAGCGGATCGAGCGGTTCGGCGGCCACATGCCCAAGGGCGTACTGCTCCTCGGTGCGCCCGGTACCGGCAAGACCCTGCTCGCCAGTGCCGTCGCCGGGGAAGCGGGCGTGCCGTTTTTCAACATCAGCGAGACCGAATTCATCGAGATGTTCGTGGGCGTCGGTGCCGCCCGCGTCCGTGACCTTTTTCATCAGGCTCGCGAGAAGGCGCCCTGCATCATATTCGTCGACGAGCTCAATGCCATCGGCCGGGCGCGTGGCGGTCCCGTGGTATTCGGGGGGCACGACGAGCGTGAACAGACGCTCAACCAGATCCTCACGGAGATGGATGGATTCGATCCGTCGACTGGAGTCGTTGTGATGGCCGCCACGAACAGGCCGGAAGTCCTCAACAAGGCGCTGCTGCGCGCTGGAAGGTTTGACCGCCAGATTGTGGTCGACAAGCCGGATTTAGCGGCGCGCACAAAGATCCTGCAGTTGCATGCGCGCAAGATCACCGTGGGGAAGGACGTCGACCTGGGGGTCGTCGCGCAGAGGACCCCGGGTTTCATCGGGGCCGACCTCGCCAACATCACGAACGAGGCGGCCATACTCGCCATACGCCATAATCACGATGCCGTCACGATGGCCGATTTCGAGGCGGCCGTCGACCGGGTCATGGCGGGCCTCGAAAAAAAGCACCGCGTCCTCAATGCCGACGAGAAGCGCCGCGTCGCCTTCCACGAATCGGGGCATGCGCTTACCGCCGCGAGTATGCCCACCGGGGAGCCCATCCACAAGACATCCATTATCCCCCACGGAGTCGCGGCACTGGGCTACACCATGCTGCTGCCCGTGACGGAAAAATTCCTCGCCACGGAAAACGAGCTTCGGGATCAGATCGTCACGCTCATGGGCGGCCGTTCCGCGGAAGACCTCGTGTTCGTCGACACCTCCAGCGGCGCGGCCAACGATCTGGAGCGGGCCACCGAGATCGCGCGGGACATGGCCACGCGCCTTGGCATGAGCGAAAGCCTCGGGCCGCTGGCATGGGGCGTAGGCAGCAGTCGCTGTCCCTGGGCGGCGATTACACCGAGGAGGCAAACTACAGCGAGCTGACGGCCCAGCAGATCGACGCGGCGGTGAAGGCCCTGGTCGAGGACGGGCACCGGCGTGCGCGCCCGTGCCGCTGGGCGGTGCGTGGCCCCTGCGGGGAGCGGCGATTCCCCCGGCCGCGCATGAGATCCGCGCCCGGCGGCGCCGGGGCGGTCGCCGTCTGGGGTACCCATCCGTGTTGCAGCCATCCAGCATGCGGGTAGGCGCACGGATCCGGGGCATGTTCTGGGTCTGTGGCCGGGGCGTGCATGTACGCCGGCGGCCCGACTGCAACCCGCGTGACCTTTTTGCCGACGTGTGCGAAGCGGGCTGCCGGGTGTCTGCCATCAAGCAGACTGGATACAAGAAAATCCATAACGTGTGCGATGGTAAAGGCGCGGGAGGCGGCGAGCCGGCTGGCGGCCAGTGCCGGGATCCCGCGCGGGGCGCGCCTGAGCGCGTTAGGCAACCTGCGCTCGGGGTATGGGATCCGGTCTTGTGTGTCGCGCCATGCGACCATAAAGGGACTGGATAATCGCCAATAAATATTCGATGAGGATAGAAAACATATATGTTTGTTACCATATTAATGTATTTAATATCAACCCAGGACAGCGCGGAAATCGTCCGGAATTGCAGGTTCGGAATACGCACCATTCTCCGATGTGGCTATTCGGGATGAACTCGTTGTGGTATCGTAGACTTCATCCGCGTACCTGACTCGAGTCAGTCTGCGCGCCTCCTTCATTTCCTCTTTACTGTGCAAGAGGCGATCGCTTTTGTGGGTGTTTTTAAGGGGTATCCTGGGTGCTCTCGAATTAATGACGTTCGGATCTTCGATGGCCGTACGTCATCCTGACCGTCAAGGGTATTCCTGCGTCCCGGAAAGAGCGCCACATTGCGGTTGAAGGCAAACCGGGGCCCTATGAAAATCGAACGCTTACCCTCATCGCGTGATAGAAGGATCGGGAATGGCACGTATCCGCCCGTGGCAGCCGTGGTCGGTGCCGGGGCCTGGGGTACGGCACTTGCGACCGCATTTTCGCGTGGTGGCTACTGTGTGAATCTTTGGACGCGTCAGGCGCGAGTCGTGGCCTCGATCCGCGATCGGCGCCGTAATTCCGCCTACCTGTCTGATGTTCAGCTACCGGATGGACTTACGGCTACCACGGACCTTGCCTGTGCGCTGCGCGGCGCCGAAGTGGTGGTGATGGCGGTTCCAAGCAGCGCTTTACGCGTGATAGCGCGACGCATCGGACCGCTTTTGCCGGCCGATGTCCCTGTGCTTTTTGCGAGCAAGGGGCTCGAGCTAGGCAGTGGCGCGTTTATGACGGAGGTTGCGGAGGCGGTGTTCGCCGGGCGTCTCGTCGGGGTGCTGACGGGTCCCGGCTTCGCCGCCGAGGTCACGCGAGGAGAACCGACCGTGTTGACGCTCGCCATGGCGGCGCTCTCTGGCCAAAAGACCGTCGGCCGAGGGGCACGCGAGTTTGCCGAGACCTTCAAGGCGCGTCTTGCGAGCGGCGGGATCTCGGTGGCGGTCACCGACGATGTCGTGGGGGCGCAGGTGGGCGGGGCCCTGAAAAATGTCATCGCGATCGCCTGTGGTATGGCGGCTGGCCGGGGGTTTGGCGAGAACGCGCGCGCGGCGATCATCACGCGCGGCTTCGAGGATATGCGCAAGTTGGCTGTGGCGCTGGGCGGCCGTGCAGAGACTTTGCTTGGGAGCTGCGGGGCGGGTGATGTGTTTCTCACGTGCGCCAGCTCCCAGTCGCGCAATTACCGCCTGGGTGTGGCATTGGCGCGTGGCGATGAACCCCCGGCCGGGGTGGTTGAAGGTATCAACACCGCCGAGGCTGTGCGTATGCTTGAGCAGGATGCGGACATCGACCTGCGTCTGCCACCCGTGATCCGCGCACTATGGGCACACGAGATATCCCCGGAGCAGGCGCTCGAGCGCCTGTTGGGCGTGGATTGAGGGTGGCAGCGGCCGAGGGCCGTAAACCGACGGTGCTTGCCACCGATCTCGACGGCACCTTCCTCGGAGGGGATCGGGCCGCGCGCGGTGCGCTTTATAGGTGGATCGCCGAGCGCCGGGACGAACTCATGGTGATCTTCGTCAGTGGGCGTGGCCTGGGGTTCATGCGAGAACTGGCGGATCGCTTGCCGGTGCGTCCGGATCATGTGATCGCGAATGTGGGTACGAGTGTCGCCGCCGGTCCTGACTGGCGCCCGCTGGCCGACATCGAGTCGTGGCTCGATGCGCGCTGGCCCAAGGATGCGCCCGCGCGTATCGCGAAGGTGCTTGCGCGCTATCCCGGGCTTACCGCGCAGCCGGTCGTGGAAGGGCGGCGGGTCTCACGTTACTACCGCGATCACGGCGAGGCGATTGCCGCGCAGGCGGACGTGGAGCAGATCGGGTTCGAGGCCCTGCTCTCGGATGGGCGCTATTTCGATGTTCTTCCGTCCGGAGTACGTAAGGGCCCGACGCTTTTAAGGACACTCACCGCCCTGGGGATCGCGCACGAGCGCACGCTGGTTGCCGGAGATACACTGAACGATTTGTCGTTGTTCGAGACCGGGCTTGCCGGTGTTGCCGTCGGCAACAGCGAGGTGGGGCTCGTGCGCGCCGTCCGCGCGTTGCCCAATGTGCATCTGAGTACAAAGCCCGGTGCGGCCGGAGTGCTAGAAGCGCTCAGGGTATTCCACGAAAGGGGGAGTTTATGGGAACACCGCTCGTCATAGTCTACCATCGCCAGCCTTACGAGGAGAAGGTTGTCGATGGCCGCACGGTGCTCGTGGAGAACAAGAGTCCCAATGGCATCGTGCCTGCACTTAAGGGGTTTTTTGGAAACGTCGAGCGCGCCACCTGGGTTGCCTGGAAAAAGGCCCCGGCTGGCAAGAAAGGGGCATTTGAGCCGCGCATTACCGTGGAGGACAGCTACGGGAGTTACGAGGTTGCGCGCCTGCCGCTCGATGGTAACCAAGTTCGTCAATTTTACCATATCACATAGAAAGAGGCGTTGTGGCCGGTGATCCACAGCCTTCCGTACGCCTTTAGCACCGAGCATACCGATTGGGCCACGTTCCGCGATGTCAATGAGCGCTTCGCGGAGGCGGCATGCGCGGAGGCGGCACCCGGCGCGGTTGTATGGGTACATGATTACAACCTGTGGCTCGTTCCGAAATTCGTGCGCGACCGACGCCCGGATGTCACGTTGGCGTTCTTTCATCACACGCCCTTTCCGGCGCCTGATATCTTTTGCATTCTTCCATGGCGCGAGGAGATCCTGGAGAGCCTGCTCGCCTGTGATCTCGTGAGCTTTCATGTGGCGCGCTATGCGCGCAATTTCGGGGCGCTCGTCAAGGCCTTGCGTCCGGCAGCGATCATGGAAGATGGTCCGGTGCCTCCCGAATGGCAGAATGTCGGCACGGCCTTGACAGAGGATACTGCGCCGCGCTCCGTGACGGTTCAGGGTCATGTCACGCATATCGATGCGACCCCCATCGGGACCCATCCCGAGCTCATACGCACGATCGTCGAAAGCGAACGCGGGCAGGCACGGGCACGGGCGATCCGCGAGGAGATCAAGGAGGATATCCTGATCGTTTCGATAAACCGCGTGGACTATACGAAGGGCGTGCATCAGATGCTCGAGACCTTCGATCGCTTGCTGGGGCGGCGCCCGGAGTTGCGCGGGCGCGTGAAGCTGATCCTGACGACGGTGGCGCCGGCCGACGGTATGCGTGTCTATCGCAATGCGCAGCAGCAGATTGAACAGACTGTGGGGCGCATCAATGGCCATTACGGGACGCTGACGTGGCTGCCTATCATGCTATCCACCAATCCGATGCCCTTTGAGGAGGTCTTATGTTGCTATCGTGCGGCGGACATCTGCTGGGTGACGCCGTTGCGTGATGGCCTGAATCTGGTGGCGAAGGAGTTCGCGGCGGCCAATGAGGGGAGTGACGGGGTGCTTGTGCTCTCGGAATTCGCGGGGGTCGCAATCGAGCTGCGGGGCGCGGTTCTGGCGAATCCCTATAGCCGCAATTCCATGGATCGGGCCATCGATGAGGCGATCGATATGCCGCGCGCGGAACGGCGGGCGCGCATGGAGCGTATGTTTGAGCAAGTGACGCGCCTTGATATCCGCCATTGGACGGCGCACATCCTGGAACTCTTTTCGCGTGTGAATCCCGCGCAAGGCCAGGGGGGAGGGGTGTTTCGTGATCGCAGGGACAAAGTCGGCACACACTAGATTCGCGAGCCTTCCCGTGTCGGGCGGTGTGCGCATGGTCTTCATGCAAGACAGGGTTTGTGGGCGCTGTGGGCGGCGCGCGGCCGCGATATCGTGATCCTCCCATCTTGGCGTACCGACCAAAAAGCGCCAGACGCCCGCGCATGGCCCCCCCGTGGCATGGCGGTGATTCCCGGCTAGATGCCTGACGCCGATACGACCTTCGGGGCTTCCACGCAGGCCAATAGTGTTCCCTCGTGGCTTCCTGGGTCAGGTATTGAGCGTCCGGGACCCTGCGGCGGCCCCTCCCGCCAATCGACCATCCGATCGCCCAGGGCCTCCTGAAGGGCGATAGGGGCCATGGTCGTGTCGCTAGGGCGCCGTGCCGATGCGTGTGGCCCGAAGGGCACCGCATGACGCCTCCCGTTCGGATCCCCACGTTCGCTTCGCGTCAGCATGGCGCCCGCTCGCTGCCCGCGGTCGTCGTCGGCCGTTGTTCCACATGGATGAGTGCATCAATGCGGTCACCTCCCCCGGGCGCGAATGGGATGCCTGCCGCACCCATCCGCCAAGGCCCGTCTGGAGCGCATGGGGTCTCTGCGCACGGTCCCGGTCAACCGCTCCGCAGGGCCTCTTTGGGACGGCGCGGATCCGGCACGTGTCAAAGCCATGGCAGTCTCTATCAGGACCCGAGCGTCCCCATATCGATGACGAAACGGTATTTGACATCGCCCCGGACCGTGCGTTCATAGGCCTCATTGACGTCCTTTATCGAGATGCGCTCGATGTCGCACACGATGTTGTGCTGGCCACAGAAATCCAGCATATCCTGCGTCTCCGGCAGACCGCCGATCAATGATCCCGCCAAAGATCGCCGCCGGAATATCAAGGGAATCCCGTCGACCTTTTTGAGGGGCTCTACGGAACCTACGATCACCATCGTCGCGTCGCGCTTTAATAGGGCCATATAGGGATCGACGTCATGGCCCACGGGAATCGTGTTCAGCAGAAAGTCAAAGCGATCCCGCGCCTGTTTCATGGCCTCGGCCTGCGTGGAGATCAGCACGTCGTCGGCGCCGAGCTTCCTCGCATCCTGACCTTTGGAAGGTGAGGTTGTGATCATCGTCACATGGGCGCCCATGGCGTGCGCAAACTTTACCCCCATGTGACCGAGCCCGCCGAGACCGATGATACCCACCCGCTGGCCGGCCCCGACGTTCCAGTGCTTGAGCGGGGAATATGTGGTAATTCCCGCACACAGAAGCGGGGCGGCCGCCGCCGGATCGAGATTCTCCGGAATGTGCAGGACGAAGCGCTCGTCCACGGTGATTGTGTCGGAATAGCCGCCAAACGTCACAGCGTGCGGCGTTCCCCCGATCTTGTCCTCGCCACCATAGGTGCCGGTAAAGCCATGGTCGCAGTATTGCTCCAGACCGGCCTGGCAGGAGGGGCAGGTGCGGCAGCTGTCTACCATGCAACCGACGCCCGCGAGGTCACCCACTTGGAAGCCCTTGACCTCACTGCCGATCGCAACGACCCGCCCGACGATCTCGTGTCCAGGAACAAACGGATAGGAGGTCCAGCCCCATTCGTTGCGCGCCGAATGGATATCCGAGTGACAGATGCCACAGAACAGGATATCAAGGACGATGTCCTGGGGTCGTGGGTCGCGGCGCTCAAATGTGAAGGGTTGCAGCTCCGTGGTTGCCGATTGTGTCGCGTATCCTCTCGTTTTTATCGTCATTGCGGCCTCCATTTATGCCTTTCATCATATCTTGTGTCTGGCGGCTAAACGGCTCCATGCTGCCAAATCCGGTCCATCAAAAAGCCCCGATGCGGGGCCGTTTCGCGCTTGCAGACGTCCCGACGCGCCTCAGGCGGCGGCCGGCGCCCATCGGCATCTTGTGTTCTTGGGATATGTATCGGCACTCGGTGCGACGCACATCGATGTGCCGCCATCCGAATCGCCACCGGTGGTACGCGTGCCGGCGCGCTCATCGGTCATCGCCACCCCAAAAAGCCCGCGGATGTCCATAATCCAGGGGTGCTGGTGCGGCAACGAGCACCTGTCTTGCAGGTGGCCTGCGCCCCTTGCCTATCATCGCCGGCGCATCGATGGGCGCGCCTTTACCTCGTTGTCATGATCGGGCCCGATCTCCCTGGCGAATCCGCATGAATACGCGGTGCCGAAAAGAACGCTTGTGATCAGTGGCGGGCATTGGGGACGCACCCATTAAACCAAATGCGCAGGTCGGCGACAAGCACTGCACTGCACGCCAAGGCCCTCTGCATCCTTTAGAAAAACGCGCGCGACAGGATCAATAAACGAGCCGATCACGCGACCTGAAACGGTGAGGGTCCGGGAAATGGATGGAAACCTCCTGCAATCTCGCGGATTCGTGTTTGGAAACCCCGGAAATGCGTGTGGCAGGCGCCCCCGCCGCATTTGTAGGGATGTATGCGGTGCGCCCTGATTCGCGCTCGTTTTTGGACAGGAGCAAGCTCGTCTGTCATAATGCCAAACCACCTTTTTTTGGTGGACGTGCCCATCCTACTTAGGTCCGACTTATGCGGACTCAAGGGTGCTATAGGATGGTTTCGCACGCAGAGCATAAGGAGAGACACATGAAAACAACGAAACGGCTTTCGCAATGCCTCGGGGGGCGTGCGTTACCGGAAAGCAGCGTTCTTTGGTCTTCTCGTCACGGGCTTTTCTGGACACTCGGCGCCTTCGCAACCATGGGATTGATCGGCGCGGCCTTGGTTTCGAGTTACTGGAACAAGGGCCAGCTCGTGCGTGCGACGATGGCGGGGGCGAACCGCATTGTCCTTACGGCCAATGCCGCACCCCCGGCCCTATGGTCCAATGCCTGGCTCGGTCGTCGGCCGTATCGCGCCGTGGCGTTTCATGGGCTTCGAAGGGTCGTGACCGGGTTCAGCCTCATGACATTGCAGAAGCCGAGAACGTTCACCCAGGATCTACTGCATGTGGCGCCCGATATCTCCGTTCGTTTAACCAAACTCAAGGATGAGTTGTCGGCCGAAACCACCCGGGTATTCGCAGCGCACGCGTGGCTTTGACGGCCAGTTGACGTGCCATCGGCCGGTTGGTCACAGCCTTTTATCCGGTCGCGATAGACCCCGTAAACGTGAGAGGGCCGCATCGAGCATGCGTTTGCCCGGATGAGGCCGCTTTGGATACCTCGAAAACCAGGATGGGACGCGCGTGGCGGACGGATATAATGCGCCAATGCAAACGGAGCAATGGCAGCAGAGCAAAATGTCCTGGCAGGCTCTCGGTGGGCGGCTTCTCGCTGCTTCCGCCAAGCCGCGTACGGCGAAGGTCGTCAATGGCGTCGCAATCATTGGTCTTGCGGCAGTCCTGGCCCACTGGACCTGGGGGATGCTTTCGTCGCCGGTGCGAGTCGCATCGCCCCCCGTCACAAGTGCGCAGTCAGCGCCGCCACCGCTGCGGGTGTTGCTGAAAAGCCATTTATTCGGCCAGTCGCCGGTAACGACCCTAGCGGCCATCCCGGTAAGCCATCTCGCGCTGACCCTTTCAGGGCTGGTGGCGGGTCATCCGGGCGTGGCTCTGATCGCTGGGGCAAGTGGCAAAGTGCATCCATACCTCGTCGGGACCAGCGTGGCCCCGGGCGTGGTTCTGGCGGCCGTCACCGCGGATCGGGCTATTCTGCGGCAAAACGGCCGACTCGAGAGCCTTTTGCTGTATTCCCGGCCGCCTGTGGCGCCCCCGGCATCGGTAACCCCCTCTATGCCGTCGGCGTCTGCTGCGGCGGCCGCTGTGTCTCGCCCCTCGGGGCCGGCGCCCGCCGTGACGGTCCCCGTGAAGCCATCCGTAGTGGCGGCGTTTGCGAGCGTATCGAATGCCACGTTGAAGTCGTGGTTGGTGCCTGCGCCGGAGGGCGGCGTGTTGGTCAAGGGCGTGCCGGCACCGGCCTTTGCGAGTCTCGGTCTGCGTCAGGGGGATGTGATCGAGGAGGTGAATGGGCAGCCCGTGAATTCCCTGGGCGCGGCGGTCAGCGCTTATATCGCTGGCGCCAAAAGTGGCGATGTCACAGTGGATGTGGCGCGCGACGGACGCATGAAGGTCTTTCAGTACACGATGCAAGCCCCATGAGTCCGTTTGTGTGGTGGATACCATTTCTAAGGACGGAGTACCGATGGGTAAGTGGGTATGTAGCCGGCCGTGTGTTAGCCGGTCATGGGCGGGGATCGTTCTAGCGCTGTTACTGGCGTTCATGCAATCGCCGGCCCAGGCCGCGAATGAGCACACGGGTCCGAGCCCGGGGCATCCCGTGGTGGGGGCGCGTACCCCGCTTGCGACCACGCCTCCGTCGCACCCCGTGTTGAGTTCCGGTACAGCGCCGGCCATGGCCCGCGCCGGATCGACGGTGGTCAGCACGTCGCGCAGGATTCCCCCAGGCGAGATGCTGTTTAACTTCAATAACGCCAACATTCGCGCCGTGATCCGCACGGTCGCCGAGCTTACCGGTAAAAATTTCCTGGTCGATCCGCGGGTGCAGGGCAAAGTGACGATCGTATCGACCACGCCTGTATCCGTGAAGGCCGCCTACCAGATCTTTGTAAGCGCCTTGAAGGCACAAGGGTTTGCGGCGGTTGCGGGCCCAGGTGGCGTGGTCAAGGTGTTGCCTGAAGCCAATGCCCGTCAGGCGGCGCCGGTCAGCGGCTACTGGCCGCGCGGGGGAGATCAATTGGTAACCCAGATCATACCGATCGAAGAGGGCCAGGCGGCACAGCTCATGCCCCTTCTGCGGCCCTTGATGTCGAGCGCGGGAATCCTGTCGGTCTATGCGCCGACCAATACCCTGATCGTTACCGACGACGCCGATAATATCCGCAGGCTTTTGCGTATCGTCTACGGGATAGAGGCCGAGATGCGTGCGCCTATCGCCATAGTTCCGGTGCGTTATGCGTCCGCAGTGGATATTGCCAATCTCCTTGTACGCCTAGGCGAGGCCCAATTGCCCAATGCCGCGGGTATGCCGAGCGGCAACTACAGCCCCGTCTACATCGTGCCGGATACACGCACAAACAGCTTGCTCGTGCGTACCGCGAGCATAAAAAAACTCAGATTCATCGAGGCGCTCGTGCGTAGGCTCGATGCGCGCGGCGCGAGCGGAGGGACCACGCATGTGGTGTATCTCCGAAACGCCCGGGCCACCAAGATTGCAAAGATCCTGCGCGGCCTTTTGCAGGGGGAGGCCAAGGGTGCCGGCCAGCGCCACAGCGGGCCGGTGGTGCCGGTAGCCCTGCCGGGAGAGCCGCCAGGGGCTCCCCAGGTCCGTAACCGTGTCTCGGCGCGCGCCATCAAGGCCTCGCTCGTCCAGGCCGATCCATCGATCAACGCGCTCATCATAAACGCCCCCAATGCCGTGTATGACAGCCTGCGCGCGGTGATAGCAAAGCTCGACATCCGCCGGGCTCAGGTATTCGTCAAGGCGCTCATCGCCGAGGTCACGGTCGATAACACTGCCGAGCTCGGCGTGCAGTGGGCAGGTGCGGCTCCCGCCGGGAGCGGCGCTGTAGGCGGCGTCACGAACTTTCCATTGACGGGCTCAGGAATCGTTTCGACCGCTGCCAGCCCTTCGAACCTGGCCAACGATGCAGGCCTTGCGCTCGGCTTCATTAGCGGTACGGTCAAGCTCGCCGGCGGACAAACGGTTGTCGGTCTATCGGCATTTGCCCGCGCCCTGCAATCTGTCTCGGGCGTGAATGTCCTTTCGACACCGGATCTTTTGACGCTCGACAATACCGAGGCGAAGATCATGGTCGGCCAGAATGTGCCGTTCATAACCGGAAGCTACTCCACCGCGGGAACCGTAGGTACAGTGGGCGTCAATCCATTTCAGACGGTCGAGCGCAAGAACGTGGGCCTTACGCTAAAGATCAAGCCGCAAATAACGGCGGGCAACAACATCAAGATGCAGATCTATGAAAACGTGTCGAGCATAGCGCCCAGCCTTTCCGGCGCAGTCGACATCATAACGAATAAGAGAGAACTGAAGACCACGGTTATCGTCGCCAATGGCAAGACCATAGTTCTAGGCGGACTCATCAGTGACGAAGTCGAGAACAACTGGCAGGGCGTGCCATTATTGGACGACATACCGTGGATAGGAAACTTGTTTAGATACCGCCAGCGCGTGAAGAAGAAGACCAACCTCATGGTTTTCCTGAAACCTGTCATCGTACGCAATAGCGAGCAGAGCGAAGGGTTCACAGCCTCGCGCTACGCCATGATGCAGGCTGAGGAGGACGCGGTACGGTTTTCACGGTCGGTGATATTGCCAAATTACCATCAGCCCCACCTGGCGCCCCTGAAGGAGCCCAGCGCCGGGACCGGAATGCACCCCACGCACAAGAGGGCAATGCCTGCAGGTGCCGCCCATGGTTGAGATGATCGAGCGCCCACTGGATAAGGACTGGGTCGCCAAGTTGCCCTACCACTTCGCCAAACGTTATGGCGTGATGAGCGTGGGGCTTGTCGGCGATGAGGTCGAGGTCTGGCAGCGCGCGCAGGTGCCTGGAGTGGTGCTGGCGGAACTTGAGCGTGTGCTGCGACGGCCGCTTAAGCTGAACATCGTAGGCGAAGAGGCGTTTCTGGCGGCGCTCAATACGGGTTATGCGCGCGATATGTCGCAGGCCCAGCAGATCATGGGCGATCTCGACGACAAGCTTGATCTCGCCGAACTCGCGCAGCATCTGCCAAAGACCCAAGACCTTCTGGAGAGCGAGGGCGATGCCCCCGTGGTGCGCCTCATCAACGCCCTGCTCACGCAGGCGGTGCGCGAACAGGCATCGGATATCCATGTCGAGGCGTTCGAGACGCGGTCTTTGGTGCGCTTTCGGGTGGATGGAGTACTGCGTGACGTCATCGAACCCCAGAAGGCCGCACATGGGGTGTTGGTATCGCGCATCAAGATCATGTCGCGGCTCGATATCGCCGAGAAGCGCCTGCCCCAGGATGGCCGTATCACCCTGCGCTTGGCCGGCCGGCCGATCGATGTGCGCGTCTCCACCGTTCCCACTGCGCATGGTGAGCGCGTGGTCATGCGGCTTTTGGATAAGCAGGCGGGGCGCCTGAACCTGGGTGCCCTGGGGATGCCGGACGATACGCTTGCCACCTTGCGCGCGCTCATCAATGAGCCGCATGGGATCTTTCTCGTGACCGGCCCCACGGGTTCGGGCAAGACGACCACGCTCTATTCGGCGCTGGGTGAGCTCAATACACACACATCGAACATCATGACCGTCGAGGATCCGGTCGAATACGAGCTCGATGGCGTGGGCCAGATCCAGGTCAACCCCAAGATCGACCTGACGTTTGCGCGGGCTTTGCGCTCGATTTTAAGACAAGACCCGGACATCGTCATGATCGGCGAGATCCGCGATCTTGAGACCGCCCAGATCGCCGTACAGGCGAGCCTGACCGGTCACCTGGTGCTTGCGACCTTGCACACCAATGACGCGGTGGGGGCCGTCACGCGCCTGGTGGATATGGGTATAGAGCCGTTTCTCGTGGCCTCGACCCTCCTCGGGGTCCTGGCGCAGCGCCTCGTGCGCACCGTGTGCGGGAGCTGTCATGGACAGGCACAGAGCACGGGCAAGAGCTGTCCGGCCTGCGGCTCGACCGGATTTCAGGGGCGCACCGGACTCTACGAGCTACTCACCGTCGATGACTCCTTGAAGGCCCTGATCCATGACCGGGCGGCCGAGGCGCGGCTGCGCGAGATAGCGCTTTCGCGCGGCTTGCGGACACTTTATCAGGACGGCCTGCGGGTCGTGGCCGAGGGACGCACCACCACTGAAGAGGTTATGCGGGTCTCCCGCGACTGATTATGGCGGCATTCGAGTATGAGGCACTAGACAGCGAGGGACGCGCAGTCAAAGGGGTCATGGAGGGCGATGCCGAGCGGCGTGTCCGCGGCCTTCTGCGCGAAAAGGGTTTCATACCCGTCAAGATCGCGCCGATCGGCAGGGAGCGGGGCGAACGACGGGCGTTCCGCTGGCAGGGCGGTCTCAAGGCTGCGGAGCTTGCGCTCATCACGCGCCAGTTCGCGACGCTGGTGCGGGCCGGCCTGCCGATCGAGGAGAGCCTGCACGCCCTGACCGAACAAAGCGAGTCGGCGCGCGCGCGCAAGATCCTTGCGGCGGTGCGCACCAAGGTACGCGAGGGGCAGCCTCTGGCGCAGGCCCTGGGTGATTTCCCGGGGTCGTTTCCGCCACTCTTCCGGCACCTCGTGGAGGCCGGTGAACAGTCCGGAAAACTCCCGGTTATCCTGGAGAGGTTGGCCGATTACACTGAGCAACGCCAGGCATTGACGCAGAAGGTATGGGTGGCATTTCTCTATCCGGCGCTGGTCAGCGTCGTCGCCGTAGCCATCGTCGGCGGCCTGCTCGTGTACGTCGTACCGCAGATCGCCCAGGTTTTCGTCGATAGCGGCGCGCCGCTTCCGTGGGCCACGCGGACCTTGATTGCCATCAGCCATATCGCCAAGGAGGGGGGCGTGTTGTGGCCGGCCGGCGGGCTTGCGCTCCTGCTCATGGGGCGATGGCTGCTGCGTAAGCGGGAGCGGCGCGTCGCCTGGCAGAGGTTTTTGCTGCGCGTGCCACTGCTGGGGCGGCTCATCCGTAGCCTGAATGCGGCGCGACTTGCGAGCACACTTGGGATCCTCACGAGTTCCGGGATTCCGCTTTTGGCGGCGCTCGACACGGCCTTGCACGTCGTGACCAATCTGCCGATGCGGATGGCGGTCGAGGAGGCCAAGCGCCAGGTGCGCGAGGGCGGGTCGCTCGGTCGCTCGCTCGGGCGGGCCAAGCTCTTCCCGCCGCTTGTGATCCACCTGGTGAGTAGCGGCGAGGCGAGCGGGTCCCTGGATACCATGCTGGCGCGCGCCGCCGAGGCCCAGACGCGGGAACTGGAGGGCTTTGTGACGGCTCTCACGAGTCTCATCGAGCCGGTATTGATCCTGGTCATGGGGGGAATGGTGTTGTTCATTGTGCTCGCCATCCTCCTGCCGATATTCGACATGAACCAACTTATCAAGTGAACCTTATGCCTAAGAGCCAGCGGTCGCACGGTTTTACCCTCATCGAGGTCATGGTCGTCATGGTGATCATAGGGATCCTGGCGGCGGTGATCGTGCCGAAGATCATGAATCGCCCCAATCAGGCGCGTATCGTGGCGGCCAAGAACGACATTCGTTCGATTGTGAGCGCCCTGAAGCTCTATCGTCTCGACAACGGCCAATACCCGACCCAGCAGCAAGGCCTGAAGGCGCTCGTGCAAAAGCCGACGTCGGGCCCGGCCGCGTCCGACTGGCGTACCGGCGGCTATCTCCCGCGCCTACCCGTCGATCCCTGGGGACGGCCCTACCAGTATCTGAATCCCGGTATTCATGGGCGTGTGGATGTCTTCAGCTACGGGCCGCACGGCAAGGGTCACGGTATGAAGGATGTCATCGGATCATGGCAGCTCTAGCGGGCCACCGTGGTTTCACGCTGTTCGAGGTCCTCGTCATTCTGGCCTTGATCGGCATCATGCTGGGCGTGGTCGCGCCGCGCCTCAGCCGCGATGTCGGGGTCTCCGCGCGCCATGAGGGTCTGCGTCTTGTGGCGCTCCTTCAGGCGGCGCGTACCCAAGCGATCGTGACCGGACGGCCGTATCGCGTGGACTTCACGACCCACGGCTACGATTTTCAGAGACTGAACGACCACGGACGCTTCACGGCCGTCAAGGGTGCGCTGTTCCGGGCGCGACGCCTGCCGGCGGGCGCGGTGATTCAGGGTCTCGGGAAGCGGCGCGTCGTGGTGTTCACGCCAAGCGGTCTTGGGCGCATGTTTCATTGCGAGATCGTGACGCGCCACGGACGTTTTCTTGTGTCGGGCAATGATGATGGACATGTCAAAGGCCTGGCGCGCAGCTAGGTGCGAGGGGTTCACGCTGATCGAGGTGCTGGTCGCGCTTTTCATCCTGGCGATCGCGCTGGCCGCAGTCATGCGCAATCTGACCGGTGCGATCACCACCACGGGCGCGTTGCGGGACCGGACATTGGCGCTGTGGGTGGCCGAGAACCGGTTGGCGCGCGTGGAGGCCATCGTTCATTGGCCGCCGCTCGGGCGGCGCCATACGAAGGCCCGTGAGGACGGCCGGCGGTTTCGGGTGGTGACTAAGGTCGTGACGACCCCCTTGCCGGAGATCCGGCGGGTGCGCATCACGGTCCGCCGTGCGCGGCGGCCGCAGGTACTGATGCGGCTTGTCGGCTTTGTACGCAAACCATGACGCGCAACGGCGGATTCACCTTGCTCGAGATGCTGGTGGCGATCGCGATCTTTGCCATCGTCGGGGCGATCGCCTACACCGGTCTGGACCGCGCGATGGCCATCCGCACGCAGTTAAAGAGCGTGCGCGTGCGCTGGCAGGCGCGCGGGCTCGCCTATTACCGGCTGGCCAATGATCTGGCCCAGGCGCGCGGGCGGCCGGTGCGTGATGGCGCCGGTACATTGGTACCGGCCTTCATAGTGCGCCGGATGGGCCGCGGGGTACGGCTCAATTTCACGACCGGCGGTACGCCGCCATTCGGCTCAGGTCCGGCAAGCGATCTGCGGCGCGTCGATTACACGGTCATGCATGGGCAGTTGATATGGCGGCGTTGGGCGGTTCTGGATCGCGCGCCCGGCGAGCGCCGGGCCAAGGAGGTCTTGGTGCGCGGTGTACGGAGGTTTCGCGTGCGGCTGCTGGCGTCCAATGGACTGTATGTGCGCAGCTGGCCGCTTGCCGGGCAGCCGGCCGCGGATCCGACGGCAGTGAAGGTGGTCCTTACTTTGAAAGACGGACGGCACATTCGCTGGCTGTTTGCGGTCGGCCGATGAAAAGCCAACGGGGCCTGGCGCTCATCGTGGCGTTGTTGGTGGTGGCGCTGACGGCCACCATTGCTGCCGCCCTCATGCGTGGCGAGTCGGTGTGGTTCAAGGAAAGCGCCAATGTTCGTGCGTTGTCGCAGGCGCACGCGGCCATGGATGGGGCGTTTCGGCTCGCCGCCGTGGAGGTCACCGATGAGGGGCGTCATGATCAGATCGATGACTTGAGCGAGCGCTGGGCGCAGCCGCTGCCGCGATTCCCGGTGGCCGGGGGGACGGTGCATGCGTTGCTCATAGACCCAGAGGGACGCTTCAATCTGAATGATCTCGTGGTGGCGGGCAAGGAGGTGCCGACCGCGCTCGCGGTCTTTACGCGGCTCTTGCAGCTTGTCGGCCTAAACCCCGAGCTGGCGCAGGCAGTGGTGGCATGGGAGATCCCGCCGGGCTCGCCGGGAGGCGGCTTCGACTCCGTGTATCTGGGGCGCCGCACACCCTACCGGGCCGGTCGTCAGCCCTTGAGCGGTGTCAGCGAGTTACGCCTCGTGAAGGGTTTCAGTGCCAAGATCGTGCACAAGTTGCGGCCCTATATCACGGCCTTGCCGCTGGCGACGCCGATCAATGTGAACACGGCGCCAGCCTTGGTGCTGGCGGCCTTGTGTCCAGGTCTCACCATAAAGCAGGCGCGGATCCTGGGCGATGAGGCGTTGCGTACGCCGTTTGCCAGCACCGCGGTATTCCAGCAGGCCCTTCCCCAGGGGGTACAGCCGGCCTATCAGACGGCCGTGCAGACGAATTATTTTCTGGCGCATGTGGCCGCCCGGTTCGGTGGCCTTGTCGTGCGTCGACGGGCGCTCTTGTACCGCGCGGTGCGTGGCCAGAGGACCGTTATCTTGTGGCAGGAGGCGTTATGGGAGCATCGTCGGATCACGCATACACACACCTAAGGGGTCTTATGCGCGTCGGCATCAGCAGTCCCGTCGGTTCGGGCTCACGGATGGGGAAATGGCGCGAACAGGCGCAGACATGGCTGCGTGCCCCCGGGGTGCCGCCCTGGAACGTATTTTTGACACCGACCTTCCCCGAGGATCCGGTTGTCGAGTGGCGTGGTCCGGATAGCGAGGCTGGGCGTGGACCTCTAAGCGCGCTCCCGGAGGCCGCGCGTCGTGCGGCGATCCGTGTCTGGACTCCAGCCGTTGAGACCCTGCTTACGGTTGCGCAGTGGCCAGGACGTGGGCGCGGGCGCCTGACGCAGGCCCTGCCCTATCTCCTCGAGGAGCAATTGTTGGCCGATCCCGAGTCTTTGGTATTTTCCCACCGCGAGACCGACGCCGGGATCTTCGTGGCGGTGACCGCCAAGGAGCGGCTCGCGGCGTGGCGCGAGGCGGTCGACGAGGCGCGGCTCAGCGCGACTTTTTGTCCAGTGACTCTGGCGCTCCCATGGCGCCCGCGCAGCTGGTCCTGTCATTACAGCGACGGGCAATGGGCGGTACGCACCGGACCTTACAGTGGCTTCGGTGCCGCAAGCCCCCTGACGCGGGTCCCCGCAGCCCTTCGTCAGGCCCTCGAGGAGACAGGGAAGACCGAGGCTGCGCCGGAGGCGATCGTATTGTTTGGGGGTGATGAGGCCTTGCGCGCGTTGATCGCGACGGACCTCGGTATCCCCGTCATTGCCGATCCACGACCTATAGCCGCGGGCGAGACACCGCCTTTTCGCCTTGGGGAGACCGGTGGTGCGGTCGGCGCGAGCGGTGTTGCGGCGCTACGCGCGTTGCGGCCGGCACTCATCGCGCTGTTTCTGGTATTCGTGCTGGGGTTTGCGCGCACGGTGTTCGATTGGGTCGAGTTCTCGCACGAGGAGACGCGTGTTCACGCCCAGATGGTATCGCTTTTTAGCGCCAACTTTCCGAACGTCCCGGTGCTTGACCCGGCGCGGCAGATGCGTCAGGGGGTGGCACGGCTGGCGGCGCGTGCCGGGGGCGCCACGCAGGGCTTTCTCGCGGTGCTGACCTCCGCGAGTCCGGCACTCGCGGGGCTTGCGCATGGCGATCTCACGCGCCTTCAATATCGCCATGGCGAAGTCCGTTGCGCGGTGCGTCTTGCCAATTTCGATGCCCTCACGGCCCTAAAGCAGAATCTCGTGCGCGCCGGGCTCGTGGTGCGAGTGACGCACGTCATAAGTCATCAGGGTGGCGTTCAGGCCCTGGTCACGATCACAAGGAGGGCCCCATGAGGGTTGTTACGTCGGTAGTTGCACGTATGCAATTGTTATGGCTTGCGCGCAGCGAAAAGGAGCGCCGCCTGATGCTCCTGGGTGCCTTGATGGCAGGACCGTTGCTGTTCTATGCCATCGTCTGGCAGCCGTTGGCGTCGCGCGTTGCCTATTGGGAGCACGTGTTGCCCCGCCAGCGCGCGGCGCTGGCGGTCATGCGCCGGGAGGCCTCCATGGTGCGATCGTTGCGCGCGCATGTCGGGCGTGCGCCTACAGGCACGGGACTTTTGAGCCTTATCGAGCAGCAGGCGCAGGACGCGGCGATCGGTGGCACGCTCGGTGAGTTATCGCCGCGGGGCACACACAAGGCCGAGGCGGTATTCGCCAAGGTCCCGTTCAATGCCTTGGTGCGCTTCCTAGCAGACCTGGGCGCGCGCGGCGTCGAGGTATCGCGTGTCGAGCTCGTGCCTTCCGGGACTGGGCTTGTCAGTGGATCGGTGATCTTGGCTGCGCACTGATGAGGCGCAAGGCTCTTTATGGGCTATTGGCGCTCGGGGCCTATGCGGTGTTTTTGCTGGTAACCGCCCCGGCGCGTGTGGTCCTTCCGGATCTTATCGGCGGCCTGCCGGCGTTTGTGCGTATTGCCGACATCCATGGCACGGTCTGGGACGGGCGATTGGCGCTATTCGTGTCTACGAACACCGGGGCCGATCCTCTGAGCCGCGTCCGTTTTCGCTTTACACCGCTTGCCCTCATCGAGGGTCGCGCGGGGTACGATGTGCATTTTACCGGCGCCGTGCAGGGACACATGCGCATAGCCTTTGGACGGAAGGTTCAGGCCTTCTCGGACCTTGCCATCACCGCGCCCGCCGGTACGCTTGCCGCGCTGATCCCGGCCGCGCAAAACTTTGGTCCCGGCGGCGATCTTGCGCTTCATGCCCGCACGCTTATATGGGGGCCGCATCCTTCCGGCCACGGGACCTTGACCTGGGATCAGGCGGCGCTTGTGAGCGCTCCTGTGAATCCGCTGGGGAGCTATACGGCACGGTTCGTGCTCGCAAGCCAGGCCCTGTCTTACCGTATTCGTACCCTGACAGGCCCGCTACGCGTGACCGGGCACGGCCGCTACCGCCTCGCGCCTGGCGTCCTTTCGTTTACCGGGGACGTGCGCGGCCGCGGATTGCGTCTCGGAGGTCTCGTGGACAATATCGGTATTCCTGACGGCCATGGCGGTCGCAGGCTAACCTTCCGGATGCCCCTATAGGCTCTCTTGGGATCGTCGATAGGTCAGGGGTACAGGATCGTTCCGGGGTGCAAACGCAGTTTGCCGGGACGTGGCGACGGGCATCTCATGATTCGGTTCTGCGCACCAGCCCCGCGATTGTTATTCGGAAGATACGTACCATCCTCTTTCGTGGTCTGCGCTCGCTGTTCGGGCGGGCCTGCGCAAGCCGGATTTCGCCATACACGATGCCCTTGCAATGGTAACAGCGATGCAATAGTCATCGTCCGCGCCTCACAGGCCCTCGACCTACGCGTCGCGCCGATCGAAGGCGCGATCCGGCCCTGAAGGGCCTGCGTGGGACGCCCTTGAAGGATTCCCGCTCGCGCACCGCCGTCACCCGGAATGACCTCGATGCCTTGAGGGCGGACATGACCACCAAACGCACGGCCCACATCCGGGTGTCCCGCAAGCCGCTTTGCGAGATCCCGCGCCGCAAGCCGGCGGGTCGTGCGCCTGATGGGAAAGCCGTGGTGCCGAATGTCCGCTGCTCCCAAACGAGTCCATGAAGGCCGTGGCCCGCCCCGTACGATCCAATCCCCCTTTGACGAAGGCGCGCCTGGGCCCAGACATGCATCATCAACGGCTTCCTGCGGGCCTTGAATGGCCTTTTCCAGGTCGCCAAGCGTAAGGCCCGCGGCGATGGCCGATTCCCAACCATTCGCACCGTAATCTTTCGAATCGCCGGGAAACCCGACCGCTCGCCGATCAATCCGTATAGGCAAGGTCAATCCCTATGAAATTCGATAGGGTAAACCCTTTACGGGCAGAGGATTTGAACGAAAGGTTGGGGTGATCCGATTCATCGAAATACCGTTTGATAAGATCCGCGTTGACGAGTCGGCCCCTTGTCAAGATAATCCTCGTCAATGCCGCTTATCAGAGCGGCGCCGCGGGGTGGCAAGAGGAGACCTTGGGGTCTCCTCTACAGACAATATCAACGATTCCGAATATGCGGAGATCCCGATACTTGGGAGCGGGTGCTATGCGCCCCTCGCCGGCAGATATGTTCGTTCCTGATATCCATTTTACTCTTCTTCATAGGGAGGTATGTTATGTCGTACTCTGACTTTGCATCTCATGGAATGCCCGCCCTGCTAGCGGGCGTTCGCTCGCGCGGACGGGCCCTGCTCTTTATCAGCGCCTTAAGTAGCTTGCTCCTCGCGCCCACCGCCTACGCCGTCTCCGGAGGAGGCGGGACCGGGGCCACCAATGGGGTGTGCGCGCAGGATGTCAGTACTTCTAGCATCGCTTGTGGCCTCGGCGGCACCGCTACGGGCAGCAGCGGCAGTATCGCCCTTGGCGACAACAGCAGCGCCAGCGGCGCCAATGGCGTCGCTATTGGCGTCGTCAGCACTGCCAGTAGCAACAACAGTACCGCTCTGGGCACCGCGAGCCTAGCGAGTGGCTTCAAGAGCACGGCCAGTGGCTACAAGAGCGCCGCCAGTGGCGCGGACAGCACCGCGAGTGGTACCCAGAGTAGCGCCGGTGGCACCGGCGACATCGCCCTGGGTGGCCAGGCCAGCACTATATCCTCGGGAACCCAAACCGGCGGCAATATCGCCATCGGCTCGTCGACGGGGATCGTTGCGGGCGCCGGTGTCACCAACAACCCCACCACCGCCAACGGCGGCAACAGCATCGCCATCGGCACGGGCGCCCAGGCCACCGCCTCGGGTGCCATCGCCATTGGGGCGGGGGTGACCAACGCTACCGCCAACTCGGTCTCCTTTGGCAGCAATGCGGTGAATACCACCGGCAGTCTGTCGGCGGGCAGTATCTCAACGGGCAGTATCTCAACGGGCAGTATCAATGCCAACAATGGCGGGATCACCCACGCGGGGACTGTTTCGGGTGTCGCGACCAATACCCTGACCGCGACCAGCACCGATGCCGTGAACGGCAGTCAGCTCTATGCGACCGATGCCCAGCAGGCCACGGATATGGCCAATATCAGTGCCAATACGATCCGCTTAAACGCGCTGGTGAACGGTCAGGCCGGGACCTGCATGGTCATAAACGGCGGGCTATCCTGCGGCGTCAATGCCAAAACGAATGGCGCGAATACAGTGGCGTTAGGCACCAATGCGACTGCCAGCTACGCGGGCTCGGTGGCCATCGGCGATGGCGCACAGGCCAACGCCGATCCGACCACCGCCATCGGCAACAACGCCGTGGCCAACGGCAACAACAGCACCGCCATCGGTGCCGATAGTACCGCCAACGGGGCCGGCAGTGTGGCCTTG
Source organism: Acidiferrobacter thiooxydans (assembly GCF_003333315.1). Lineage (GTDB taxonomy): Bacteria > Pseudomonadota > Gammaproteobacteria > Acidiferrobacterales > Acidiferrobacteraceae > Acidiferrobacter > Acidiferrobacter thiooxydans. The sequence goes on along the minus strand of NZ_PSYR01000002.1, from coordinate 910,704 downwards.
GGGTATGGCTCGGTGGCCAATCGTGCCGATTCGGTGAGTGTCGGCAACAGCGCCACGGGTTTGAGCCGCCAGATCACCAATGTGGCACCTGGTACCCAACCAAACGATGCGGTGAATCTGGGGCAGTTGACCCAATACTCGGCGACCGTTGGGGCGGTCACCTCTTCGCTTGCCGAGGCCGCCGCGCAAGGCGCGATGAATCCCGAGGCCAACAGTGTGGCGCTCGCCTCGGCGATCTATGATGGCCAAGGGGCTATGGCCGTAAGCCTCCAGCATCGTTTTGGCAGCAGCTGGACGGCCGGGGTTTCGGTGTCGACCGATGGCACCGCGGGGAATACGGCTGCCTCGGTCGGCGGGAGCTTTGGTTGGTAGGCGTACCCCGCTGTCGTGTGGTCCTTTGCGCCGGTCTATGGTCGTGTATCCCCAAAAACAGCGACCGGCGCAAAGGTCCGTTGTTAAGATTATTTCCTCTCTGGAGGACATCCGGGCCTATCAGTTCTATCTGCCAAAGGGCGCCAGCTGGCGCCCGGCCGTATCGGAATCACCTGCGCCGCGCTACGATCCTTCTATCACGCGATCTGAAAATGAATGGCACTTAAAGCCATAGTGGCATGATCCTGTGAGGATAACCGATTAAAACATATGGGATATATGGACCACGAATGGTGAGATGTTTATTACCATACACCCCCCGACCAACCCCGAGGTCAACCTTGCCGCGGCAGAGTCGCATTCCAGGCCATATCGCCAGCAGAGTAGGCGACGTGCGCCGCGTATCGTTGCACCGGGCTTTTCCAACATCCTGACAGGCTCAGAGTGGCTCGAGGTAACCGAGTCGTACCTGCCTTAGCGTCGCGGCGGCGGTATCCGCCGACGGTCACATTGTCGACGTCCGTGCAGCAAGCATCGGACACCCACGGTTTCTGCCAGACGGCTGTGAACGACTGAGCCGCACCCGACGACCGCGTCCGCGTCGCCCAGCGCCGCGCAAGGTCAGCGACGAGGGGTACCTGCAGCCGAAGATACCGACCTGCACGATGCCACCCTTGTATAATGACCCGAAATCCCCCACCGACTTCCCGAAGACCCATGCCGTGAGATACTAGATCCGCGGCCCCCCGCGCCTCTGTTTCAGCCTCGACATAAGCGTCTTGCATTCCACGGCGATGATATCCGACTTCCCAAATAAATGTGCGCGACTGAAGGCGGCTAGCTCGTCGATATCCTTCACGAGGACATGCATGTGGAGACTGCGCATATCGCTCATAATATAGAGGCTCGATACCTCTTTCAGTTTTGAGAGATTTTCCGCGAGGACCTCTATCGCACACGGTGTTACCTGAAGGTCGTAAAAGACGGACAGCGCCTTATCCAGCAAAGAAGGGTTCACGATCGTCGTAAACTTCTCAATCAGTCCGCTTTTAACGAGATGATGTACACGCTCCCTGGCACTTGACCTAGTTATTCCAAGAAGGCGGCCAATATCGGCAAACGATATCCTGCCATCTTCGACAAGCAATTCAATTACCTTTTGATCAATGTGGTCCACATTATAAAGCCTATTGAAGGGGCCATGCTGGACCAATGTTCTTGATATTTTGGCCAGCTTACGCAGCGACGCGCCACACTCATATCTCACCGTCCTGAGGCTGTGGGGATCCGCAGCTCGGGGATGGGGTGTCAAGGAGTACAGAAAATGAGCGTACGGCGATACCTAACATAGCAAGCTATGTGTGTCAAGCGCGGCAGACGGGTGTTGCCAGTTCCCTTGCGCGAGATGGGGGCTCCGAGCATCTGATGACGCAGTCAGAATTACTGTATCAAAGCGCGCCTGCGCCGCATGTTTAGCGTCTACCCGCGCCTCCAACTGGATACGCATGTGGCGCGTCACCTTGAGAATTGCCGGCCAACTTGCTAGTGAAATGGTCGCCCCCTCCCTAAACGGCATCCGACGTGCCAAAGCAAGTGGCGCGATAGGCGACACTAATGGAGGGGATGATCATGAAGATCACAACGCTTGGGATCGATCGGGCAACAGCAGTTTTGCCACCTGCCGTGTCAATACGCACAGCAAGTTCGCTTTAACGAAGTCATGCGAACGCGCCCACCTGCCGACGTTCTTTGCCCATCGGAAATCTTGCCTTATCGGTAGGGAGGCCTGTGGCGGCTCCAACTGAGTCCGGCAAATGGCCGCTCTCGGACGCGCGATGAAGTATAACTGCTTCATAAACCCCACGCGGCCGCAGTCCCCCTGGTCCCGTTGCGCCTGCCGCCCCTGACGCTGATGGGGGAGGAGTGGATGACCGCAACCCGACGATCAGCGGCCAGGGACAGATCTCTCGCGAACACGAGGCCCTCGGCGACGGCGGCAAGATCTTCCATACCCGTTGCGGCATCCCGCTTTTGCCCTTCCATCAGTATCGCCGGCGGTGGCCACCTGGCTATATCGGCCCCGAGGCTATGGCTCCCGGCCTTCGCGCCGGTGGGGTCAGACCCCAGGCCCTGGGCGGTACGCGGCCCCAAGCTATGCAGCCCCAGCTGCGTGGGCGGCGCGGTCACGCTCACCATCAGCAAGGCCTCCCCGATGTCCTCATGCTGATACTCTTGACAAATGACCTATCTCGCGTAAGGCCAATGTCCCTACAGTGGTGCAGCGCGTCATATGATGGGGCATACCTACATTGTTCATAAAGAAAGCTGAGAATGAGGCCAGTTGTGTTTGTATGAACGTCTTTTACAAAAATTCGTCCCCACTAGGTTCGATTAGCCTTACAAAGTATTTTTGTCGGCCAGGACCTGTGCCCCAAAAGCCACTACATGAATCGCGTAAGGCGTGCCACGCCCTGCCCGGAACGCGTGCGGCAGGTGCGGCCTAGTAGTCGCGAAGAACCGCTGCACCCTTTTTCAGGCCTGCGAGCGTGCCCAGAAAAACATTTGGGCCACCAGAAACTTATGGGTGTTTCTGCAAAAAAATGAACCCCAGCCGCTCCGCAATCTGCCAACCACCAGCATGACCATCCACAAATAAATCCGCATTCCTGCATCAGCGGAGAGAACACCTAAGGCGGACTCATTAGTTGGCACGATATGTGCTCTTATGTTGGCGACACAGATATTCCATGATCTATGGGATATGGGAGGAAATACGGTAGCTGTCTGCCGAGACCGTGGACTGGTCTGCAAGAGGTGTAAGCAGGAGTTGTCCAGCCGACGCGGTCATTAGCGCTCGTGTGGGCGGCACACGCGGCCGTACCGCCTGGCAGAAAACCGCCTATCCGCCACTAGGGTAAGGCGGGAACTATGAATGTCGAAAAACAGCTGTTTCACAACATCGCGATTTCGAGAAATCTGTGTAATGAGAATGCGTCACATAACTGGCTTGTTACTTAAACGACCGTGTGACTTTGCTGCGTTCCCTCATATGAGGGCGACCAGGGGACAACGGCGGAAGATGGCAATACCTGGCTGGCACGGAAGGCGCGACCGGAATAACGCGGTCATAAAAATAATCATTGATGTGGGACGTCGTCACATGGCAGGCGCGTATCCAGGCCTATGGCGAGTCGGAATCGGCGCTCGGCACTGCCGCAGCTCCCTGATGAGCGCGAATGTATATGTCCAATGGGAGGATGGATATCGTGCCGGCCTTGCGACGTCGACAGTCCGCTCAGTATCGCGCGTCGCCGCGCTGCTTGGGTACCGCTATGGCCGCGATCTCTCGTGCGCGCGCATGAAGAGGCATATTTTGCGCCATCACGATTTCGGCGCCGCCGTATCCGAAGAAGCGCCTCGTTTAAATGGCCAGTACCGTGTATCGCGTGTATCGCGCGTAACCCCGCAGGCCGTCAATGAGACGACGCTGACCTCCTTTGCTGTTATGTGCCGCATCCTGCATATGTGTCGCGCCGCGGAGGCCGAGCGCCTATTACGCAAGCCCAACGGAACAGCAGCGATATGGAGATCTTCGAATATAAGCGATGCGCGGCTGGCGACCCGATTCCTATTCTGTGCAATGCCATGGATGGCGACCGGCGTCCTTATGCCGGGATTTTCGTGTGCCAACGGCGCACATGCGTCATTCAACAAAGCCTGAACGGGGTAAATATGAAAAAAACGTCTACGGCCGCAGTCGCTGTGTTGTCGATAATCACAGCGGTAGCCGCCATGCAAAGCGCCGTCGCCAAAACACCAGCGTGGCTGCAGGGCTGGACCATCAAGGGATTTGCCGCTGCTTACGACTGGACATCCATAAACAACCAGTTCTCCAAAGTCAACCAGTATACTTTGACGGAGGGAGGCGGGCTGTTTATTGGCAGTCCATCATACCGTGGTTTTAGCCTGGCAGTGGAGCCAATATTTCAGACAGGCTTGGGGCTGCATCCGAGCAACCCAAAGAACGTATCCAGGACGCTCGGGCCATCCGTTGCTGCTCTCGGTCAGGCTTATATCCAGTATCGTGGTTACGGATTCACGGTAAAGGGCGGCGACTTTATCACGACCTCCTCTCCCTGGAGCAGCTCGTCCGTGGGCATACGATTGCTGCCCATCACGTATCAGGGCGTGCACGTGAAATTCCGCGCGAGCCGGCACCTCCATCTCTATGCCTCGCGCGTGGTGCGTTATCGCTACGTCAACGAGAGTCGGTACAACGCAGGGACGATATACACGACCTACCTGCCGGGTCTGGCGGGCCGTACCTCTTCTGGGTACATGAGTGCGGGCCTCAATTACGAAAGAAGGATTCCCCGAGCGGATGAGCTCGATACCAAGGATTCGGTATGGGCCTGGGACTATTACCAATACGCAAGGCTATATCTCGCGCAGACCGTCGATTCGGCAAAGCTGGGTCGCGCTACCGGGATTGTGGGCCTCCAGGTGATGGACGCCAAAAAACAAAGCGGCTATCTCGGCCGAGTGGACGCCCAGGTTTATGGTGCGGAGGTGGGCGCCGCATACAGACCTTTTAAGCTGGTCCTAGCGGACGACTACCTACCAGCGCACCCGAACGCGTTCAATTACGGCGGCCTCGCCACTCCCTACAACACCATAACGGATTCGGGCCCGATGTTTTCCCAACCCATAACCGACAGTACTGAGGACTTCGGGTCAGGATCGGCCTACAGCGTGCACCTCGACTATCTCGGAATACCACGGCTCTTTACGCAGATACGCTTCGTGGATTTGCACATGCGAACCACGCCTGTCTATTCCAACTTTCGGGAGGTGAGCCTTCTTGTTTCCTACAAGCTGAAGGCCGTAAAGGGCCTCAACATAACAAATATCGCCAACTACGCGACCGAGTATCCAAATCGGAATCTACCCGGATTTTTCCAAAACCGAATCATGCTCGTATATACGTTTTAACCGCTTATCACACGAGGAAAGCACCATGAAAAGGCCGTCCACACTGATTCTTTCTGCCATGCTCCTTGGCATACCCTTAGTTTCGTCGGCTGCGTCTCTGGCGTCTGTTTGTAATGCCCTTCAGCATAAATATCCGGAATTCCGGGGCAAGACGCTTACGCAGGCCTTGACGCCCTATACGCCGGGCTACGAGTCCTTGAATCCCAAAAACCCCACGCAATACATGGGGTTCGATGTTGATCTTGCAAAATCCCTAGGCGACTGCCTGGGGTTCAAGATACGCTACAAGCCCGTAGCCTTCGATGCCCTTTTGCCGACCCTGCAGGCCGGACGCGCCAGCTTTGTCATGTCAGATATCTACGCGACCAAGGAGCGCGCAAAGGCGGCGAACTTCATTACTTATGCGAAGGTGTTCGATGGTACGCTCGTAGCGAAAGGAAATCCGCTTAAAATCACTGGCATAAATACCTCGCTCTGTGGACATACCGTTGCGGAGAATACCGGCTTCGTAGAGGTACCGTTGGTGCAAGGGGTTGCCAAGAAGTGTGTGGCCGAAAAGAAGCCGGCCCCGCGCATTCTCCTATTTGATAATAATGCGGATTGTTTCGAGTCGCTTTTGACGGGGCGCGCGAACGCGTATTTCAATGACGCCAATACGATAAATCACGCCGTGGCCGCCAACCCTGATAAGCTCATGAATGCAGGGGATATGCGGCTGCCATTCTATGTGGGGCTCGCTGTGCCCAAGGACAACGCTACCATGCTGAACGCCTTCAAGGGGGCATTAAGCGCTGTACAGAGGGCTGGTATCGAGAAGAAGCTGCTGGTGAAGTGGGGTTTCCCGAAGACGCTACAACAGACACCGCAAGTCATTCGGTGAGTGGCCGGCGGAGCGCATAAGTGGAACTGTTCATTCATTATCTTTTCATGCCGTATCTGCTGGAGGGGATACGAATAACGGTGTATGTGACTGCCATAGGCATAGCGGGGGGAGCGGTTCTCGGGGCCGCTCTGTCCCTCTTACAGCTTTCCCGGGTGAGGCTCGTGTCTCTTTGCGCCAAGGTGTATGTCGGCATTTTCAGGGGCACACCGCTCATATTGCAGATGGTATTCGCCTACGACGCCATGCCGCGTATTGGCATCCGCTTGCCCGGAGTAGTGGCCGCCGGGGTCGCCTTAGCGGCAAACGAGGCGCCGTTTATTGCGGAAATGATACGAAGCGCAATCGCAAGCGTGGGCGCGGGCCAGAGATTGGCCGGCAAAACCCTGGGCCTTTCCGCATGGCAGCGAGCACGGCGCATAGTGTGGCCCCAAGCCTTCCGTGCCGCGCTGCCGGCGGCGGGGAACGCGGTCATATCGGCCCTCAAGAACTCCGCGTTGGCCATGGTGATAGCGGTGCCCGAGCTTACGTTGCGAAGTACGCAGCTCGCCTCATCGACGTTTGACTTCTTCTCGATATTTTTCGCAGCAGGCGTGTGGTATCTCGTGCTGACCGGCGTGGTGAGCCTCGTCCAGGTCGCTCTAGAAAGCCTATTCGGCTACGACCGGCCCCGCGCCGGCACTAGCAGGGGCGCCGTAATCCAAGGAAAAGCACCGGCCATTGGTGTAGGCATGATGGCGCAGGGCACAGACCGGGACGCGGCGCAGGCCATCGTTGCGGGACGCGTTACGGAGTCACGATTGGAGTATGCGGATCCAAGAGATAAGGTGCCGGAGTATTGCGTCGAAGCCATGAATCTCAGAAAGAGTTATCACGGCAAGGACGTACTGTCGGATGTCACATTGCGGCTGCGCACGGGCACAACCACGGTGCTCTTGGGTGCAAGTGGCGCTGGGAAGAGTACGCTCCTCAGGTGTTTCGGGTTGCTCGAGACGCCCGACGCGGGGGAGATGCGTATCGGCAACAGGCGCTTTCAGTTCGGTGCGGGCAGCGCCGCGCACTATGACGACAAGCGTCTGACGACAGAACGGCTGGCGGGGGGTGTGACCGTCATATTGCAGAACTTCGAGCTGTTCCCACATATGACCGCCGTGGAGAATGTAACGCTCGCGCTTACCGCGACCTACGGGGTTGGGCGCCGGGACGCAGAGGAAGTGGCGCGCGCGACCCTAGAATCCCTCGGGCTATCGATGCATGCGGATAAGTATCCGCGTCATCTTTCCGGAGGCCAGCAGCAGCGGGTGGCCATCGCGAGGGCGCTCGTCATAAAGCCAAGACTCCTTCTTATGGACGAGCCGACTTCGGCGCTCGATCCCGAGTCAGTCAATGGCATACTGGAGCTTGTGGGCGAGCTTAAGAAGAAGGGCGATATATCCATCATTATTACGACGCATCAGTTGAAGGTCGCAAGCCGGCTCGGTGATACGGTGGTGTTCATGAATAACGGCCAGATTGTGGAGTACGGTAGCGCAATTGACGTGCTTACGAAGGCCACGGATCCCAAAACCATCCGGTTCGTTGAGGCATTCGGGTAGAGATACGGTCAGAATGTTCGGGGCAAGTGGCTTGTGGGGTCGACTGGTGGCGCGCGCTGTGTGGCCTGTGGGATTAACGAAGGAGGAAGGATGCAAGCGCAGTTTAATGATATTCCTGCGGCGCCAAGGCCCATTGCGCCCTATTCGCATTCGGTGCTCTGTGGCCCATTTCTTTTTTTAACGGGGCAGATGCCCATTGATCCCGTAAGCAATCAGTGGGTGCGAGGCGACATCGGCAATCAGACCTTGGCGGTCATGGCGAACATAAAAATCGTTCTGGCCTATTCGGGGTTTTCCATGCGTAACATTGTGCAATGCCGGGTCTATCTGTCGCGCATGGATCTCTATGAGGCGTTCAACAATGCTTACGAGAGCGAGTTTGCGATGGCCCAGGCGAATCTACCGGCGAGAACATGCGTCGCCATATCGGGATTGGCTGGAGGCGCCGATGTGGAAATAGACGCCATAGCCTGGAAGCCGTTGGACTAGAGGGCCCTCGACGGGGGGTTTATACGTGGGCACGCAAGGGAGGCAAGATGCTGTATAGAGTAGAGGCAACGCCAGAGACGGTGCATTGGGGCTACTTCGATGCGAGCCTGAGGCCCGTGCAGATCGTAAAAAGCGGGGACATCATAGCGATGGAGGCGATTACTCATCATGCAGGGGATGCCCCACGATTGATGATGGACGAGAAAGTGGAGCGCATATTTCATGGCGTACCCATAGAAGACCGTAATCCCGGCGTGCATATCATGACGGGGCCCATCTATGTGGAGGGTGCGAAGGCCGGGGACATGCTGCAGGTGGAATTTCTCTGGATGGATGTCAGGAACGCCTATGGATCGAACTATTCGGCACCATGGGGCTACCTCTACGAAGAGACAAATCGGAGAGAGCGCGTCACGATCTATCGCGCGGATGCCGCGAACATGTTTGCGAGAGCCATCTATGCCTATGACTATCCGGATCAATACAGTTATCCCGGAAAAATCGTGACGGAATCTGCATGTCGCCATGACGTGGCTTGCAGGGGGATATCCGTGCCCCTGGCTCCGCACTTGGGAACAGCGGGTGTCGCGCCGGATGTGGCCGGGAGAGTCAGCACAATACCTCCGGGGGCGCACGGCGGAAATATCGATAACTGGCGCATAGGCGCGGGGGCACGGATGTTCTACCCGGTATTTGTCGACGGCGCCTTATTTTCCGTGGGTGATCCTCATATTTCCCAGGGTGACGGCGAGCTGAATGGGACCGCGATAGAGGCCTCCCTTAACGTGGGTGTACGCGTGCATGTGAGGAAGGATTTCTACTTTCCCACGCCGCTTCTTGAAACGGCGCAAGAGTGGGTCGTGCATGGCTTTGACGAGGATCTGAATGGGGCCATGCGGACGACAGCGCTTGATACATTGCGGTTTCTGACAGACATAAAAAGGTTGAGTCAAGGAGATGCCTATTCGTTGGCGAGCGTTGCCTGTAATTTTGGCGTGACGCAGGTCGTTGATGGCAGAAAGGGGATGCACGCGATTATCCCGAAGGCCTTGTTTAGGGAGGATTTGCTCAACCTTAGTTAAAACACCAGTTAGGTGCTGCGCCAATCCGCCGTGGCCAAGAGCGGCTTTCGGTGGCGTGGCCGGGAGGTCCAACCAGCAGCCCTCGCGACCCAGGATCACGGTCATTGCCGGTGAACCCGGCCGGCATGAACCTGGAGGTATCCTCGGGGTAACGGCGCAGACCGCATTGCGTTGCGCATATCGCGGTCGTGCCAGGAGGCCTTGGCGCGCGTACGCGGTAGAAGGCCGCCGATGGCGCGTTGAATGTTCTTATCTCCGGCGGGCGCTGCGCGGACATCTGGACGATGTCGGCATATCCAGGGGCCCGGGCGGGGGGTTGGGCGTCGGCCCCGGGAGTGGCCCGGTCTCGTTCGAGATGGCGCCTGGTCGGGGGCTCGACGCGCCCTTGCATCAGGATCGATGCGAGTGGGTCTGGGAACGTCGCGTCCCGCGACAAGGGGTGTCTCAAGGGGTGAATGAAGCATGGTTTCGACAGGTCGTCAGGGGATGTCCTCGCTCATGGTCGCAGGGAGTGCAGCGCGCGTGAGCGGCACATCCGTATGGGGGGTTTCTTGTTGCGCATACCGACGCGCGGCCGATAACGGTCCGTCTCCTCCCGCAGGGACCGTGGGTAGGGCGGTCTAGTGGCACCTATTCTCGTCTACATGGGGCTTGGGCTTGTCACCGGGCTGCTCGCCGGCATGCTCGGCATCGGCGGGGGCAGTGTGGTGGTGCCGGCGCTGGTATTTGTGTTTGGCAAAGAGCATCTCGCCCCGGGACTGGCCATGAAGCTTGCCATAGGGACATCGCTTGCCAGCATCCTCTTTACTTCGCTTGCCGCCATCCGCGCGCAGCAGAAGCGGGGTGCGATCGACTGGTCGGTGGCCGCGCCGCTTGGGCTTGCCACCTTGGTCGGGAGTCTTGCCAGCGGCTATCTGGCGGGTTTTCTGCCCGGTGTCCTCTTGAAGGAGATCTTCGGGGTGTTTCTGACCCTAGTCGGCCTGCAGGTGTTCGCCGACTGGCGGCCGGCGGCCCATTGGCGCCTACCGGCACGCCCCGCGCTCATGGGTGTGGGGGTGGGCATAGGGGCCTTGTCGGCGATCCTGGGCATTGGAGGCGGCAGCCTGACCGTCCCGTTCCTGACCGCTTGCAACGTCGACATGCGCCGCGCGATCGCCATCTCCGCGACCCTGGGGCTGCCGATCGCGTTCTTTGGCGCCCTGGGCTTTGCGCTCTCCGGCCAGCATCGGGCCGGTCTGCCGCCGGGTACTGTCGGTTATATTTATCTGCCGGCCCTGGCTGGGCTCACCACCGTCGCCCTGCTGGTCGTGCCGCTCGGCGTGCACCTCGCCCACAACCTGCCGGTCACGCAATTGAAGCGCGTGTTCGGTGTCCTATTGATCCTAGTCGGCGTGCAGATGGTATTTGGGGGGTAAGCGAAACCCCTTTACCGCACATGCGCAAATCGCATCGGTTCGGGCGATCCCCGGATCACCGTCCATCACCCGGATCATTTCCTGATCCCTGTCTCCCGGCCTGTCTGCGGGTGGAAAGTGAGCGGGCCACGGCCTCGGCGGCCTTGATGCCGTCGACGGCCGCCGACAGGATGCCGCCGGCGTAGCCTGCGCCCTCACCTGTGGGGTACAGACCGCGGGTGTTGCGGCTTTGGTGATCGTCGTTGCGGGTGATGCGGATCGGGGCGGATGTGCGCGTCTCGACGCCGGTCAAGATCGCATCAGAGAGCGCGAAGCCTGCGATCTTGTGCGCGAACACCGGCAGGGCCTCGCGCAAGGCGTCGGCGGCGTAGTCGGGCAGGACCTCGCTCAGGTCGCCGAAGCGAACCCCAGGCTGGTAGGAGGGGATGACATCGCCGGGCCCATGGCTTGCCCGGCCGGCGAGGAAGTCTGCGAGACGCTGGGCCGGGGCCTCGTAGGTGCCCCCGCCCAGGGCGAATGCCCGTTCTTCCCAATGGCGCTGGAAGGCCACTCCGGCGAGGACGTCGTCGTTGCCGAAGTCGGCTGGTGTCACGCCCACCACGATCGCGCTATTGGCGTTGCGCTCGTTGCGCGAATATTGGCTCATGCCGTTGGTGACCACCCGCCCCGGTTCGGAGGCCGCGGCCACTACCGTGCCACCCGGGCACATGCAAAAACTGTAGACCGGTCGGCCGCCGGAGGTGCGCTGGGCGAGCTTGTAGTCGGCGGCGCCGAGCAGCGGGTGGCCGGCGTGGCGCCCGAAGCGGCAACGATCGATGAGCGATTGCGGGTGCTCTATGCGCAGGCCGATCGCAAACGGCTTGGGTTCCAGGAACACCCCGCGGTCGCGCAGCATGGCAAAGGTGTCGCGCGCGCTATGGCCTATGGCGAGTATGACGTGACGGGCCTCAAGGGTGCGGCCGTCGGCGAGTGTAAGTCCGCGCATGACGCCGCCGGTACGGTCGATGTCGACCACCCGGCTCTCGAAATGGACCTCGCCGCCCAGCCCCTCAATGGTCGTGCGCATGCGCTCGACAACCCCTACCAGGCGGAAGGTGCCGATGTGGGGCTTGCTGATCGTGAGGATCTCGGGGGGTGCGCCGGCGCGCACGAACTCCTCCAGGACCTTGCGCCCATAGTGATGAGGATCGCTGATCTGGCTATGGAGCTTGCCGTCGGAAAAGGTCCCGGCGCCCCCCTCGCCGAATTGCACATTCGACTCCGGGTTCAGCACCTTCCTGCGCCACAAGGCGAAGGTATCGGCGGTGCGTGCGCGGACCGGCTTGCCGCGCTCCAGGATGATGGGGCAAAGGCCCATCTGCGCCAGCAAGAGCCCTGCGAACAGGCCGGCGGGCCCGAGGCCCACGACCACCGGGCGCGGGCGCGGCGGACGCGATGCCTGCACCGGCGGCCGGTAGCGGGTATCGGGGCACGCGACGATGTGCGGGTCTTTACGGTGACGCGCCAGCAGCCGTGCGTCATCGCCTGTGGTCACGTCGAGCGTATAGACGAGCATGATGCGATCTGGCTGGCGCGCATCATAGCCGCGGCGGGCGATGGTGTAAGAGCGCAGCTCGCTCGGTGGTACGCGCAGCGCTCGGGCGATGGCGACACGCAGCGCGTGTTCGTCGTGATCCAGGGGGAGCCGGACTTCAAGGAGCCGTAACATCAAGGATGTCCGTATGCGGTTTGGCAGGCATTCAGGCGCGGTGCTTGGCGCGCCGCGGTCCCCACTCTACCCGATTTCCGCGACCGGTGTCTGCCGGCAGCCTGTCACACCGGCCAAGTCTCGGCCTCGGGTCTCGGGCGCCATGGTCCGACGGCCCCGGCGCGATCGCGCCCGATGGCCGCGCTTTGTGACGCGCGTGGCGTTTCGGGTTATCTTTAGGGGGTGGCCGGCGGCATGCGGGCGGGATCAGATCAAGGTCCCGGGCGGCATACGGCTACAGCATAGCGGGGTCGGGGACGGCAGTCAGGCCTTCCGCGCACGATCGGGCCTTGCGCGCCCATAGCACAGCCACTTCGGGATCGGATCATGTCAGTCGATGAGAACACACAGAAAGCCGCCTCCGCCACGCCCACGCTGCGTTTGGCGCGCGGCTGGCGTTATGAGGATCTTTTCCCGCGCGAGGGGCTTGCGCGCCTCGATGGCGAGTTTTTGGACCATGTCCAGGCGCGCGACGCCGAGCTCGCCGCGCGCCTGCGCGCCTTCCGCGCCGGGGCCGCGGCCGAGTCGGCGGTGGCGCATAGCACCTTCCTGTTGGCAGTGGCCGCGCATATCGACGCGTTCATGGCCGAGCTCTTTGGCATCGAGGGCGAGGTGGCGGCCCTGCAGGGCGCGACCGTGAGCCATGACGGCGTCATGCAGTTCAAGAAGCAGTTTGTGCAGCGCCGGGCCCGGCGTTACCGCGGGGACTTCCCGCAAAGCTTCGCGGATCTCGATGCCTGGCTGGATGACGAGGCGCGCAAACGCGGCCTGCCGCAAAGCGACCGGGAATGGGCGATCGCGCGCCTGGGCGAGGAGTGGCTGGCCGACGAGAAGGGTCACGAGCCCGAGATCACGCGCCTCACCCAATGGTGCGCCATGGTCTTGAACGACGGCGACATCCGTGCGCAATTCTCCGGCTGGGCAAGCTTTCTGCTCCCTGAGCGCGTGGACCACACCCATCTCGTGCCCGTGAACCGCGTCGTGCGCTACGGCGTCGACATGGCTGAGGGGCCGCAGGCCGGGTTCCGGCGCCGCGACGGCTTCCATCTGACCGACCTGCGCATGGATGCGCGTCACATCCAGAGCGAGGCCCACTATTGCCTGTATTGTCATGACCATGACGGGGATTTCTGTTCGAAGGGCTTTCCCGAGAAAAAGGGTGTCCCCGAGCTTGGGCTCAAGGTCGATCCCCTAGGCGTGACGCTCACCGGCTGCCCCCTGGAAGAAAAGATCTCGGAGATGAATCTTTTGCGCCGCGACGGCCTGAATATCGCCGCGCTTGCCATGGTGATGATCGACAATCCCATGGTTCCGGCCACCGGGCACCGGATCTGCAACGATTGCATGAAGGGCTGCATCTATCAGAAACAGGACGCGGTCAATATCCCGCAGATCGAGACGCGGGTGCTCACCGATGTCCTCGATCTCCCCTGGGGTGTCGAGATCTACGATCTGCTGCTGCGCTGGAACCCCCTGCTCCAGCACGACCCGCTGCCGGGTGTCGATAACGGCCGTAAGGTGCTGGTGGTGGGCATGGGGCCGGCAGGCTTCACCATGGCCCACTATCTGAGCCGCGCCGGCTGCGCGGTGCTGGGGATCGACGGGCTCAAGATCGAACCGCTGCCCGAGGCGATCGTGGCCGGCCCCGTGTTGTCCTGGAGGCAGCTGACCGAGGACCTTGATGAGCGCATCCTGCTGGGTTTCGGCGGAGTCGCCGAATATGGCATCACGGTGCGGTGGGACAAGAACTTCCTGAAGCTTATCTATCTCAGCCTCGCACGCCGTTCGCGCCTGCGTATCATGGGGGGCGTGCGCTTCGGCGGGACGATACGCGTCGATGATGCCTGGACGCTCGGCTTCGATCACATCTGTATCGCCACCGGGGCCGGCCTGCCGCGTGTCATACCCATGACCAACAGCCTCGCCCGCGGCATGCGTCAGGCGAGCGATTTTCTGATGGCCCTGCAGCTTACGGGTGCGGGCAAGGACACGAGCCTCGCCAACCTGCAGGTGCGGCTCCCGGCGGTTGTCATAGGGGGTGGGCTCACCGCCGTCGACACCGCGACCGAGGTCCAGACATATTACATAAAGCAGGTGAGCAAGATACTGACGCGCTACGAGACCATGGTCGAGACCCTGGGGGTGGAGGCGGTGCGCAAGGGTCTGCCGCCCGAGGACGAGGGCATCCTGGATGAGTTCCTGGCCCATGGCAGGGCGGTGCGCGCCGAGCGCGAACGTGCGGAGCGCGCGGGTGAGGCCCCGAATTTCATACCACTGTTGCGTTCGTGGGGTGGGGTGACGCTCGCCTATCGCAAGGGGATGAACAATTCACCTGCCTATACACGTAATCACGAGGAGCTGATCAAGGCCTTGCAGGAGGGGCTGTATTACGCCGAGGGCCTGGATCCCTTGCGTGCGGATTTGGACGCTTACGGACACGTCCAGGCATTGGTCCTGCGGCGCATGCGCGAGGTGGAAGGCCGCTGGGTGACCGGTGATCAGGAGGTGAAGCTCCCGGCGCGCACTGTCCTGGTGGCCGCCGGAACGGTCCCCAATACCATCTATGAGCGCGAATATCCGGGCACCTTCGTGCTTGACGGCGATCATTTCGAGGGCCATGTCGCTCATGGGGACCACTTGCAGGCGGTGCAGGTGGCACCGCACTGCAAGGCCCCGGAGACCGGGCCCTTTACCTCCTATGAGAAGGACGCCTACCGTGTGAGCTTCCTGGGCGACACCCACGCCGCCTTCCATGGCAGCGTGGTCAAGGCTGTGGCCTCGAGCAAGAGCGCCTTTCCGCAGGTCATGGCGGTACTCGAGGCCATGCCACGACCGGTGGCAGACGAGTCACCGGCGGCGTTCCTTGCGCGCATGCGTGAACTCTTCGAACCACGAGTGGTGGCTATCGACAAGTCCAATCCGGCCGTGGCGGAGATCTGGATCAAGGCCCCCATGGCCGCCCGAAACTTCCGGCCTGGCCAGTTCTTCCGGTTGCAGACCTTCGAATCGCGAAGCCCGGTCGTTGCCAATACCCGCCTGCAGGTCCCGGTAATCACCGTGAGTGGCACGGGCGTGGAAGACGACCGCGTGCGCCTCATGGTTTTGCAGTGGGGTGCGGGCGCGCGCGTCGCCGGGACCTTGAAACCGGGCGACCCGCTCATCCTCATGGGGCCCACGGGCGCGCCGACGGACATCCCGTCGGGGCAGACGATCCTGGTGGTGGCGGGGCGCTGGGGGGCTGCAGTCATGCTCGACATCGGCCCGGCGCTGCGCGAGGCCGGCAACCGCGTGGTCTACGTTGCGGCGTTCGCCAAGGCCTCGGAACTCGATAACCAGGACGGTCTCGAGGAGGCCGCCGACCAGATTGTGTGGTGTACGGCGCAGGGTCCGCGGATCGCGTCGCGTCGCCCGCAGGACCGATCGGTCGAGGCCACCGATATGGTCGCGCTGCTGACACAATATGCCGAAGGCGCCCTCGATCTGCCCGCCGATGCCGCCGCGCTACCGTCCGTCGATCGCATTCTGGTCATGGGGTCGACGGGTCTCCTGAAGGCCTTCCAGACGGCCATGAAGGGGGTGCTGCAGCCGCTCTTCAAGCCCAGCGTGAAGGCCATAGCCACCGTTGGCAGCCCCATGCAGTGCATGATGAAGGGGGTGTGCGCGCAGTGCCTGCAATGGCAGATCGATCCGGCTACCGGCCTACGCACGCGCGCGGTGTTTTCATGTGCCGAACAAGACCAGCCGCTCGCCTGGGTCGATCTCGAGAATCTCGCTGCCCGCCAGGGCCAGAACCGTCTTTTGGAGCGACTCAGCAACCAGTGGCTGTCGATCGTGCTTGATAGGGCGGCATCGCGTAAGGGTGGGGCCTGATCGGGGGCCCAGGGCCCCATGGGCCTTGGGTGGGGCGCGGTGTGATGTAGGGCACTGCGCCCCAGATCTTGAGAGGGCCGTGAATGGCGGCGCGCGCGAAGTCATGGTCGGCGGTGAGTAATAATGTCAGATCATAACGGATGCATGGCTGAGCGAGCAGCGCATCAAGAGTGCCCAGCGGGACTCCGTGGCGACGACGGAGGTTACGGAGGAGTGCCGCGTCAATGTCTGTGGTGATGAGCGCTTCGCCGTTTTCCAGGTCCCGGCGTAACGCCAGGACCTCGGGACACGCACGGGCATATCACGCCGTAAGGCCAGCGACCAGGCGCTGGTATCAACAAAAGGACTCATGGGCGCGAGCACTCGTCCTTGTAGTCGCATGTCTCGTCCCAGTCGAGCGCCCCCATCAGATCCAGCAACTGCCTTTGCGTGCGCCGCGCGATGAACTCCTTTAGGGCGCGAGTCACGGCCGCCTTCTGGGTTTCCCCGCTCACCGCCAGCGCCTGCTCGAGAGGCTCGGGGTCCGGAGACAGGTTGGTCGCCGTATCCCCATCGCATCACACAATGGGTCACACGTAATCCTGCACAATGCCCCGGCTCCCGCAACGCTCTCGCAGCGAATGTCGGTGGCCTCAACGTTTTGAACCGCGCGCGAAGTCGCGCTGACACTGAGCAAAGAGCCTACGCGCCGCGCGTCTTTGGAGAATGAGGCCCACCTCGCGATTGCGCTGAAGGCTCGAGGGACTTAAGTTCTCCGAGCCTATGAATGCCTGTGTGGGCCCTGCGATCAGCTTGGCATGAAGATAGGGGCTGCGCAGGAAGCGCACGTGCACGCCCTGGGAGGCGACATCGCGCGCGATGCGCCGGTCGTAGCGATCGAGGCGCATGGGCAGCAGCAGGTCCGCGGATGGCCCCTTGGCGCTGAGCGCTGCGAGTATCGGCCGATCATGCCCAAGTTCTTCGGACTCCACGCACACCCGGCCCGGGGCCTGCAGGAGGCGTACGAGTGCGCCGGTGGCCCCAGGGGACAGTACCAGCACCCGGCGTGGCGCGATGCCGGCATGGCGGTGCGTCCAGTCCGCCTGGAAGACCGTGCGCAGGGCCGTGGCGATGCGCGCATCGTGGCCCACCCACAGGTACTCGCGGTTTCTGTGAAAGGCCGACCAGCTCATGTTCGCGGTGCCGATTTCACTGTGGTTGCCTGACACCATGTATTTGGCGTGATCGAAGACATAGCGGCCGGTAAAACGCGGCGGGGCGTAGTGGACCGTCGCCCCGGTGGCGCGCAGTCGCGTCAGCTCGCCCCGAGGCCTGTGCCCGTAAGGATGCCGGGCAATGATGACGCGTACGCGCACCCCACGCTGCACGGCGGCATGCACCGCTGCCAGCACCCGGCGATCGGTCAGAAGGTAGGTGTTGATATCGAGCCGGGTACGCGCATCGCGTACGAAGCGGATGATCGGCGCGATGCCGGCATGGGGTTCTATGAAAAGCATGGCGCTGCCAAGTCTCCGTGGTGATTGGGATTTGGTGGCCGGACCTTGGCGGGCGGCCAACGACGGGGTAGTGAATCCGAAAAGCCCGTGGCGCACAAGCCGCGCGGCAACCCGAGGTCGGGGAGGCCGCGGAGTATGTCGCCGGCACGGGCCGCACCCAACCTTGCCGGATGACGTGTGACCGTCTACGGTTATGTCCCATGGGGTCACAATCGCCTCGCGCCGATGCCAGGCCCGCCAGGGGAGTCGGCAGGGGACCGCGTGCGCGGCGTACGGGGCGCGCGATACCGAGGATGGGATCATGGCGACAGCAGTGAAAGGGGCTGATGGGGCGGCGGCCAAGAAAAAGGCCGGTCCCAAGATGATGGTCTTCCAGTGGCAGGCACGCCCCCCGGGGGATGCCAAGGCCACCCCCCAGAAAGGCGAGATGGAGGCGGCGTCGGCGGCCATCGTCCGTGTCACCTTGCGCAAGCGCGGGCTCGAGGTGTTGTCGGTCAAGAAAAAACCCAAGCCGCTCTTTGCTGGTGCGGGGGGGTCAAGGAGGCGAATATCGTCGTCATGATCCGCCAGCTCTCGACTATGATCAACGCCGGCGTGCCCATGGTGCAGGCCTTCGAGCTGCTCGTCACCGCGAGCGACAGCCGGGGCATGAAGGCTATGCTCGAGGGCATACTGACCCCGATCAAGGATGGCGAGCGGGTGGCTGATGCCTTCAACCGTTATCCGAAATACTTCAATCGCCTGTTCGTATCACTGCTGGCTGCAGGCGACCAGGGCGGTATCCTCGATACCATCCTCCTGCGGCTCGCCGACTATCGCGAGAAGACGCTCGCCCTGCAAAAGAAGATCCGCTCGGCGATGATCTATCCGGCATCGATCATCACCGTGATGCTGCTCGTCACCTCCATCCTCATGATCTTCGTGATCCCGGTCTTCGCCCATCTCTTCGACAGCTTCGGGGCGACCCTCCCGGCGCTCACGCAGGCGGTCATCAGTATCTCGGACTGGATGCGCGGTCACTGGTATTTGGTGGTCTTCATCCCGATTGCCGCGGTCTGGGCCTTCATCATGGCCTATCGCAAGAGCCTGGGTTTTCGGACCCAGATCGATCGTATCTCGCTCAAGCTCCCGATCATGGGTGATGTCATCCTGAAGGGATCGGTGGCACGCTTCATGCGCACGCTCGCCACCATGCAGGCCGCCGGCGTCCCGATCAATGAGGCCCTGGAGACGTTGTCGCGAATCTCGAACAACGTCATCATCGAGCGCGCCGTGAATGCCGCCCGCGAGCGGGTTCTCGAGGGCGGTTTCATAACCGATTCCCTGAAGGAGAGCGGGGTATTTCCGGCCATGGCCGTGCATATGCTCGCCATCGGCGAACAGACCGGTGCGATCGAGGTCATGGCCGAAAAGGTCGCGGATTTCTATGAGGGAGAGGTGAGCGAGACCGTAGCGCGCATGTCGACGCTCATGGAACCGATCATTATGGTTGTTCTGGGCATCATCGTCGGTACCCTGGTCGTGGCCATGTATATGCCGATATTCGAGCTTGGCGCGGTCGTGACCCACGGCGGATAGGCGAGCGGTTCCCTCGAACGCGCCTCGAATGGGGTAAGCAGGGCCGGTGCATCGAGATCCCGCACCGTTATTAAGCCGGCGGCGGCGCACGGTTGCGGGCAAATGCAAGTTCCGGAAAGCTAGGTCGTGGAAGGTCTCGTAGGGCCGTTGAGCGCGTCTTGCGCCGCGCACCGGCCCAAGCGAAGTCACTGCAGGATCATTCCGTAACAGATTGAATTACCGCAATTCTGTGCCATCGGCGCGCGTCATGGCCTTGTGAGAGGGCCATTTTGTGCTACACCTTTCCTGTAGGTGTGCCGGTCTGCGCGGTGTAGGTGAAGGGTATGGAGAAAGGGCATACAAGCTACACAAACGAAATGCCCAAGGGCGATGAGGATGGGCAATGGGCGACGGGCACATAAAGCATGCCGCGACCGCGGGGCCACACGCGCGCGGGGTAACAGTGCTCGAACTCATGGTCGTCATTGCGATTATTGCTATTGCGACAGCGATGGCGGTGCCAGATCTGTCGGCGTGGTTGGTTAATGCCAGGATCCGGGAGGCGACCGGCCATATGGAGCAGAATATGCAATGGGCGCGATCCTATGCATTGAAGACCGGCCAGTCGGTTTATGTCCAGACCGGCTACTACAATGAGACCGGAGGTGGTACGGCCTGCTGGTGGACCGCGAGCCTAAGTGCCACGGGCACGCCTCTTCTCAATAACGCGCCGAACATGGAAAACCCCAACGTCACAACCCCCGGCGTGACTCAGCCCGTACTCTTCCAGACTCGGTATCCCGACGTATCGTGTCGATATGTGGAGCTGTACAACAACGGTCTGCCCGCGATCCCGCCACCGGCGCTGGGTGCGACATACGATCTGAAATTTTCGCCCGATGGCACGATCTGGGGGTCTTCCAACGGGGCACCCTATAGCTTGACGTATGGCGCGATGATGTTTAGCGCTCGCACCAACTCGGCCGGTTATGTGCAATGGCTGGCCGCGTATTACGGCGCCGGCGAGCTTCGCTCATGCGCCACTCAAACCGGGCCTGCGGCGGCCCCTCCTTACTCATGCGTCATATCTTGATCACGGCGCCATGCCGGTGCGTTCGTCACGGCGCCCCTAGGACGCTCGGGTTTACCTTGATCGAAAACCTCGTGGCGATGGTGATCTTTTTGGTGGGCGTCATGGCCGTCACGTATTTGCTGGCCGATGGCGTCCACCTCTCCAAGACGGGGCAGGGGCAGACGACGGCTTATATCGCGGCCCAAGAGATCATCGGCATGCTCCGTGTCAGCGGCCCCAACGCGTTGAGTTACAACGGGGTGACATTGACGAGCCAAAATCCACCTGTGGGAGGAGGGGCAAGCGTCTTTCAGACGAATCTCCAGACATGGTGGCAATCCTTGTTGCAACTGCCTGGAACAGCAGGGTCGCCGACAATTGCCAGTACCGGCCAGCCCCGCCTGCAGGCCAGCATTCAAGTCAAGCCGGCGGGTGCGGGTGGGAACGGCCAATGCCCCTGCCTAGCTACGATCACGGAATCCTGGGAGCAGAATACTTATGCTGTCTCGACTGAGATCGGATACTAGGCCTCACGAACGGGGGTTTACGTTGACCGAGCTCTTGGTCGCTCTGGTCATATCGTCCCTCGCGGCTGGGGCCATATACGGTGCCTTTACCGGGCTGTCATCGATCACGACCCAGACCCGTGCCCAAGACAACGCCTGGCAACAGGCGCGTACCGCGATGACGATGCTGACGCAGGCCATAGAACAGGCCGGCTATGGCCTTCCCATGAACGAATGTGGTGGCGGTATCTATACGAATGTTCCCGTCTCTACGAACGGCGCCCAGTACACGGTCTCAACCCCGGGCCCCAACGGCGGCCTTTTTCTGACGCCCGTCGCGGCCGCGCCGCAGGCCAACAGCAGTCCCTACTATTACAGCCCAGCGGGTATCAATACCTACGCGCTCACGACCGTTACCGGCGGTAGTGTCTTTGGGGCGGCGCCGGTCACCACTATTTCGGGCACGAGCGGCAAGAGTTTGACGTCCGTGAACTTCTTTGTGAGAAATGCCTCGGCGTTCTATCAAAACGACCTTTTCCTGATCGCATTACCGAACTCCAGCTGCCTGATGGGGCAGGTCACCAACCTCGGGGGCGCTGGCAATATCATTGCCGAATCGGGAAAGAGCACTTTTAATGTGCCCAAAGGCTTTTCGGGCACGGATCCCGCGATAACGACAAGCCAGCTCGTGAACCGGGGCGTCGTGGATTTGGGGAGCACGGGATTTAGCGTCAATAACTTTTTCATAAGCGATGGCGGTAGCGCCCTGGCCGGGACGCAGGTCCCATCCTTGTATATGCAAACCTATACCTATCTCAACAACACCGCTCAAACGCCCCCGCCAGCACTGCTTGTTGCACGCGGAATCGTCGATATGCAGGTGGCATTTGGTTATGGATTAAACGGGGTCGTGACCCAGTATGTGCTTCCGGGCAGTACGCCACCAGCCGGTATGACCGCCGCTGATCTCCTTACCGTGGAGATCACGCTTCTGGTACGCAGCACACGCTATACGCCAGGCCATTACGCGGGTGCCACGCCCTCAAAGACGGTATGGAATGGCACAAGCAATCCCAGTCTGCCCAAAGTCGTCTATGCGATTCCGACCAACCTTCCGGCGGGCCAGAGCATGGGGTGCGTTCAAGGAAATTGCAACCAATACCTGTATCGGACCTTTACGTCTGTCATTCCCGTTAGGAATGACATCTGGGGACAGTGATGCTTATCGCGGGAAGCCATACAGGGATCAGAGAGGGTGCGGCACGTCAGCGTGGGGTGACGCTGATGCTGGCGATATTTGTCATATTGGCTTTGACATTCGCGGTCCTTGGCCTTGTGTATTTTGTGCGTTATGGCTCGGAGGTTGCGTCCAATAGCGCCGTGCATACCGAGGCGATACAGGCCACGGACATTGGTCTGGAGGCGGCCAACACGCAATTGCAACTACATAGCGGATTTCCGGAAGCGTCCAATATGACCGGGATACAGTGGTGGTATAACCCGGCGCCGACAGCCCTAGGTCCGCCGCAGCCGCCCCCTGTATCGTTTTGGGCCACGTGCGCGCCCACCAAGTCCTGCGGCGCGACATCTATCATCATCAATGGCGTGACATTCAACGTCGAGTACGTCGTGGCCCCGAGCGGACTTCCGCCAGCGGTACTAAATGGAGCAAGCCAGGCATCATCTACCACGACGTCGTACATGACCTACTTGGCATATGTTAATGCGCAACTCTCGAATCAGGGCCTGGCAGCAGGCGAGCGCCACAATATGAACGCCGATATTG
The DNA here is from genome assembly GCF_003333315.1 of Acidiferrobacter thiooxydans. Classification (GTDB taxonomy): domain Bacteria; phylum Pseudomonadota; class Gammaproteobacteria; order Acidiferrobacterales; family Acidiferrobacteraceae; genus Acidiferrobacter; species Acidiferrobacter thiooxydans. The sequence goes on along the minus strand of NZ_PSYR01000002.1, from coordinate 887,845 downwards.
AGGCGACCTTACGAAAGGTGGAATGACATGAACCCGAGAAATTGGCGGTGGACCGTAGGATTGCTGGAAATAGGCTTCATTATTGGGCTTGCCATGTGTCTTTTTGGGGAGGCGCAGGCGGGGACCATACCAGTGAGTCAGGAGCCACAGGTCCTTGTTATCCTCGATACCTCGCAAGGAATGGCCGGAAATCTGCAAGGGGCCATAATGTCCGGGTCAGGCACGGTGGCCGCGAATGCGGATTCGGCCTCGCCGCCCTGCTATTTGCTGAACAGTTATACGCCACGATCGACGCTCGGACCGAGCAGCGGGGGGTCATGTCCGGCAGGGGAGGCGGCCTATACGGTATCGGTCGGCGGGGTGCTGACGGACAACTCGGAGTCCATGATCAATGTCGCCGAGCAGGGCATACTGTCGGCCCTGAATAATCCGACCTACACCAATATCATGCAGGCAGGCCTCATGGGCTATGCCACGTCCGGCACGCCCGCGCCCTACGATACGTGGGTGTATTACATGAGTGGCGACACGCCGACGACGGCCTCCCCCGGGGCGGAATGTACACCCGGCACGTTTGGCTATGGCACAACCAGCGGCTCGACGTGCGTGGCGAACGATCCGTTGTCGGTGCCCAATCCGTGTTATAACGCGCCCACAGGGGGCGATTGCACGCCGATAGCGAAGGTCATTGGGAGTGGTCTGACAACAGCGCCTTATCTCTATATCGGCCAGTCGTCCGACGATCCCCAGATCAACGACGTACTGTATTGGTCGACCTCCTCTCCATCGGGGAATTTCGTAACGTATGATGGGCCGAATCCTACGAACCCCTATAGCAACTACACCTTGAGTGAGTACGAAGACCAGATATTGTCGGGGAATTACCTGTTGGAGGGATATCATCTCACGGGGCCGAACATTGGCCCATTCGCGACGTCCCCGACGGATGCGGGTTACATACCCTATAGCGGCGAGGTCTGGTACGCAAGGCGGGGCTTGGCGTTCGATGGAAAACCTGTGACGAACGGGACATCTGGTGGCCAGGGACACCTTTATATTCCCGTGGCGGCGCTGAATGCCACGCAGATCGCGCTGTTCAATACGACCATGGCGCCGGAGCAATTCGTGAAGGGCGGCAGTGAGATCGTGGCAGGGTCCGAATACGCGCCCACGGCCGGGGCGTTGACGGCGGCCTTGACGGATTTGACGACGAGCGCAAACGCCCCACAGCCGGCATGCGCGCCCAAGTATGTCATCTTGATTACCAATGGACAGCCGACCATGGGCCTGCATGGACATGTCTACCCTCCGCTCGGGAGCGCCTCCGGACAAGGCTATGGCGAGGTGCTCTCCCCGGGGAGTGCCAATAACGACAATGCGGTTACCGAGGCCATAACGGCCGTCAAGAATCTGGCGAATTATACGACAGGTGGGCTAAGCGGCATCAAGACCTACGTGCTGGGGGTGGGCGCCGGGGTCAATTGCCCTCCGTCGGCTACCAATTGCACGACCGAGGCCAGCGATAGCTATACGGTTTTGAAGGATTTGGCGGTGGCCGGCAAGACGAATGTCGTATACAGCGCCGACACGGCCGTGGCCTTTCAACAGGCCTTCAATGCCATCCTGAACAACATCGCCGCCCAGATCGTCACGGCGCCAGCCGGCTCAAGTCCATCGGTTATCGGGAACTCCTCCTTTGAGTATGTGGCCACGAGCAACCCGTCTTTGGGCGAGGGTAATATGTCCGCATACCTCATCAAGTCGTCCGGGAACACGGCGTCGACGGCCTCTTGGGACATCAATGCGGAGATGACCGCTAGCAACAGGAGTTCGGTGCTGTATTCGGAAGGTCCGGCGACGGGATCGGCAACGGTGGGGCCGGTGACGTTGCTTACGAATATGGATGCGGCGGCGTTTGCGATCCCAAGCGGCAGCACCTTGACGCCCGCAATCATCGAGCAGTATACGATCGACCCGTCTTACGACGCGGGCAAATATCTCGGGGGTCGGCAGTCGGGCTGGTATGTAGGCTTGATGACGGCCAATAAACCGATATACATGGGGCCGCCGAATGATCCGAATTTATTGAGTAGCACGGGATATGACAGTTACGCACAGAGTGAATCGGGTCGCACACCGCTTGTGCTTGTCGGCAGCAACGACGGATTTCTGTACGCTGTGAACGCGGTGAGCGGCAGCCTCGTATGGGGCTGGATGCCGCGGCCGCTTGTGCAGGATCTTCAAAACTATTCGACATTCTGGCAAGGCCCCAATATGGCCGGGATGCGCCCACGTGTAGTCGACGCGCAGGCGGGCGGATCGAGTTCGGCGTGGGCGACCTACATTGTCGGCGGGGCCCAGCAAGGCGCGATTCAGTACGCCTTGCAGTTGACCTCGACCGGCGCCTTGAATAGCGAGGCATGGGAGCAAGACAACGCCAACGCGATCACACCCAACCCGGTGGCGCCAGTGATTTTCCGTCTGGTCCCCGGTTCCGGGACCGCCTATGAGGCCGCCGTTCTCAATACCACCACCACCACGACGGCAAGTACGTTGGTGATGACCAATGTGGCGACCGGCGTAGCCGATACCATCACGCTGCCGTTTGTGGCGGGCAGTCAGCCCTACATCGATAATAGTAATGATATTTTTATCGGCGACAACGCTGGCAACGTATGGACGGGCTCGCTTTTGTCCGCATCCGGGCAGTTGGCCACCAAGATCTCTTGGACACCCCTTAACAATACGGCGCCAAGCCCGATCGGGACCAATTTCGGGACTTCGGCCAGCACATCCGGGGGCACGGGCGCCATCACCTACGTCGATGGGGCCTATTATAACGGGGTCGAGTATCTGACGTTGCAATCCGCGGGGCGGGTGACCACCCTCCAGGATGGCGCCAATGGCTGGGCGCCATTATGGACGAGTTATGCGGGCGGCAGCGATACTTTTACCAGTGGTAACTACGTCACGTCGACGTCAGTGGCGAGTTTGCCCAGCAACGCGATCGTCACGAATCCCGTGCAGATCATAAATGGTGCCGTAATCCTGCCCGTGTCGGTGCCGCCCGGCTCCACCGACGGGGCGTGCGCGGCCTCGACGGCCGAGTACTACTATTACATGCTGGACAACGGTGGTTTTCCATCGGGTGTTTTTGGGAGTGGAGGGCAGGGGCTTAAAGGCCCGCTCAAGGTCGGTACGGGTGTCGCCTACACGCCGAGTATTGCCATCATGAATGGCCAGTTGCGCCTTCAGGGGATGGCGAGCGGCGGCGTGGGCCCGTCGATGATAACGCAGGGGCCGCCACCGGCGGGCCCGGCGTCGTGGCGCGAGCTTTTCTACTAAGCTTATGCAGGGACGCACCCCTCCCTACCCGTACTAAGGCGGCCGGGCCGCATTGCGGGTAGCCTGTCCGTCAGGAAACGGGGGGTCGGGCCCGGACAATGGTTCGGACCGGTCGGGATATCGCCAAACGATGCCGTAGGTCCACGGCATCGATGAGCGTGGCGCGGTCGGGGGTTCGCAAGGGCAGTTATGGCAGGGCCAATGGCCTGTAGGCCGACTGCAGGCGCGAAAGATCTTGCGGGGACGGGACCCCGGCTATTCGATGCCGAGCTTCTCGAGCTTGTAGCGCAGGGCGCGGAAGGTGATGCCGAGCTCGCGGGCGGCAGCGGTCTTGTTCTGGTTGGTGTCGCGCAGGGCCTTTTCGATCGCCGCGCGTTCGACCTGGACCAGGTGTTCCTCGAGTGATCGTTCGCCCGTGTAATCGCTGGCATTGAAGGGCGAGGCCTCCGACGCGGCGACTTTGCCGGATAGCCCTGGGGCATCGTGTCCGGGTAGACGCAGGTCCGCCACATCGATCTCGCCGCTCTCGCACAAGGTCAGTGCCCGTTCCATGATGTTCTCGAGTTCACGGACGTTGCCGGGGAATGCGTATCTCTTGAGCGCCGCCAGGGCGGCGGGGGTGAGCGGCAAGGGGCGACCCATGCTCAGTTTGGCGGCGAGATGCGCCGCGAGCGCCGGGATGTCGCCGGCGCGTTCGCGCAGCGGCGGGATCACGAGCTCAATGACGTTCAGGCGATAGTAGAGGTCCTGGCGGAACGCGCCGGTGCGTACGAGGTCGTGGAGGTTTTTGTGTGTGGCCGACAGGATGCGCACGTCCACCGCCACTTCCTGCTGGCTGCCGACCGGACGCACCGCCTTCTCCTGGATGGCGCGCAGAAGCTTCACCTGCATGGGGACCGGCAGGTCGCCGACCTCGTCCAGGAACAAAGTGCCCCCGCTCGCGGTCTTGAAAAGCCCGTCCTTGTCGTTGAAGGCGCCGGTGAAGCTGCCCTTCTTGTGACCGAAGAACTCGCTTTCCATCAGCTGCTCGGGTATCGCCCCGCAGTTGACGGCCACGAACGGGCGGCCGGCACGGGGTCCGAGGTCATGGATGAGGCGCGCGGCGAGTTCCTTGCCGGTGCCCGATTCCCCGGAGATGTATACGGGCGCCTGTCCGCGCGCCAGGCGCTCGATGAGGGCGCGGACCTCGCGGATGGCCTGGGAATCACCGAGAAGTTTGGCGGCGGCGCTCGCGCCGTCGCTCGGCGCCTGTTTCGAGAGGTTCAGGGCACTGCGTACGAGTGCCCGTAACTCATTGATATTGAGGGGTTTACATACGAAGTCGAAGGCCCCGCCCTTCAACGCCGCGATGGCCGTCTCCATGCTCCCGTGGGCGGTGATGACCGCCACCGGAAGCCCGCGATGATGCTCCTCGATATGGCGCACGATGGCCAGGCCGTCACCGTCCGGCAGGCGCATATCCGTGAGGCACAGGTCGAACCGGTACTCCTCGAGCAGTGCGAAGGCCGAGGCCACGTCGCCGGCCGAGCGGGTCTCGATATTCATGCGGCCGAGCGTGAGCTCGAGCAGCGCGCGGATATCGGCTTCGTCATCGATGATAAGGACTTGGGGGATCGTCATGATGCCAGGGCCGCCTCTGTGCAGTCGGTGAGCCGGCCGAAGGTCAGGCGGAACTGGCACCCCGTGGGTGTCGGCCGGTATTCCAGGCGCGCGCCGTTGGCCTCGGCGAGCTCTCGGGCGATATAGAGGCCTAGGCCTGTGCCGCGCGCGGTGGTGGTGAAGAACGGATCGAATATGCGATCGACGATGGCGTTCTTGATGCCCTCGCCCCAATCGATGACATCGAGGATGCTATGGCCTTCGCTGTCGACACCGATCAGGAGCTTGACGATCGGGACATCGTGATAGGGCGGGCTGTGCTTGAGCGAGTTGTGGCACAGATTGTTCACGATCTGAAACAGGTGATCGGTGTCGAAGCACACCGTCTGCGGTTGCTCGATGACAAGGTTCAGGGCCTGGACGGGGATGTTGAGGGCGGTGGCCACTGCCGGCAGGGTCTGCGCGAGCCAGGTCGACAGGGCAAAGCGCGTGGCGTTGGTGCGGTCACGCCGGCCGAGTTGCAGGACGTTCTCGACGATGGTATTCATGCGCCGTCCCTGGTCGTCGATGATGGCGGCGAGGCTGCGCGGCTCCGCGCCGATGTCCGGGGTCTCGGTCAGCAGTTGCGCGGCATGGGTGATGGCGCCAAGCGGATTGCGGATCTCGTGGGCGATGCCGGCGGTGAGTCGCGCCAGGCCCGCCATCTTCAACTGCTGGGCCTGTTGCTTCAGAATGGCGGTGTCTTCCAGGAACACGAGGGTCGCGGCGTTGGCATCGCGCCCCAGCACCTTGAATCGCGGCAGCAGCGTGTAGCCGGTGGCTGATACGAATAGCCGGCGCCCCCCGGAGGCATCGTTGCGCTGGGCCACCCACTGCTCGAAGAGTGCCGGGGCGACGGTCTGGAGCAGGGGTGCGGTGTCTGGCGCGGCCAGTCCGAGATACGTCTGGGCGGTCTTGTTGGCCAGACGGATGTGACCGGTCGGGGCGACCACCAGGACCCCTGACTGGAGGTGCTGCACGATCTGTTCGTTGAGGCGCCCGAGATGCCTGATATCCAGTTCCTGGCGCTCGGCCAGGGCCTCGGTAAGGCGCAGCCGGTCGGCGACCAGGTGTGCGAGGCTTGCGGTGGCGAATAACACGAGACCAAACAGGCCGACCTGCGAGTAGCTGGCCGGCAGACCGTTCTGTGAGCCGGTGAGGTAGGGCCAGGCGCTTTCCAGCAGGACGCCTATGGTGGTGAGCGAGGCGAAGAAAATGGTCATGCGCCGATTCAGCAGAAAGCTCGTGCCGGCGGTCGATACCAGGAGCAGGATGCCGGTGCCGCTTGCAAGCCCCCCGCTGGCGTGCATGAGCAGGATCAAGGCCACCACGTCGCAGAACGCCAAAACTGCCGCCTGGGTCTCGAAATCGCCCAGCCGTCGGCGCGTGGTGTCGATGGCCACCAGGTAGACCGTGGCGTACAGCAAGGCGACCACGAGAAAGAGCCGTGGGTCGGTACTCGCAAAGGGCGCGAGCGATCCCGCCCAGAATCCGGCGATGCACGCGAGCAGCGCCAGCGCCAGGCGGTAGGTGTTGAAGTAGCTCAACAACAGCCAATTCTGCTCGCGCACGAGCAGCGGCGTCTCGGCGCCGCCTGTGGTCAGATCCAGGGCCTGATGAGTCGCACTCATAGGCCTTGAATTAGCACAGTTTCACGGTTAAGGCAAAGGCTCAGCCGCGGGCCGCGGCATCGCGGTGCTCCGGGCAGCAAAACATCGCGTCGTGGGCCCCGGGGAGCGCCTCGGAGCGCGGGACATAAAGACCGCAATGGGCGCAGGCCACCATGTCGCCGGCCGCGCGTACGCGCCGACGTAGCGGCGTGGGCCGTGGTGGGGGGGAGCGAAAGGGGCGTTGCGGACGCAGGGCGCGGCGGATAAACCACCAAGCGGCCCATATGACAAGAAGATCGACCAGGAGCTTCACGAAGGCGACGCTCTCTAAATTGGTCGGGGTGAGAGGATTCGAACCTCCGGCCCCTAGCTCCCGAAGCTAGTGCTCTACCAGGCTGAGCTACACCCCGTCGACGTGCCGTCCCCCACGGAACCCTGCTAGTGGTCCCTGTGAACGGAAAAGTGGGCCAAGTCCAGCAATGCCTGCTTATATGGGGAGTCGGGCAAAGGTGAGAGTGCCGCCCGCGCCAAATCGGCCTCGCCCTCGGCCCGCGCGCAAGTGTACGCGATCGCCTGAGTGGATTCAATGGCGGCTACCACCCCGCCGATCCGTTCGAGCCCGCCCTGCTCAATGGCATCGCGCACCAGCGCGCGCTCGCCGGGCGTGCCGGTGCGCAGTACATGGATGAGCGGCAGGGTGGTCTTGCCCTCCGCCAGATCGTCGCCGATGTTCTTTCCGAGACGCGCGTTATGCTGGCCGTAATCGAGGGCGTCGTCGATGAGCTGAAAGGCGGTGCCGAGATGGCGGCCGTAGGTGGCCAGCACCGGCTCCATCAGGGGGGCGCCGCCGAGCACCGCACCAAGCTCGGCGGCGGCCTCAAAGAGTTTGGCGGTCTTGCTGCGGATGACCGCGAGATAGCGATCCTCTTCGATGTCCGGGTCGTTGCAGTTGATGAGCTGCATGACCTCGCCTTCGGCAATGGTATTGGTGGCGTGCGCCAAGATCTCCATGACCCGCAGGCTTTGGACCTCGACCATCATCTCGAAGGCCCGTGAGTACAGGAAATCGCCCACCAGGACGCTCGCCTCGTTGCCGAATACGGCGTTGGCGCTCGCCTGTCCGCGGCGCATCGCCGAGCCGTCGACGACGTCGTCATGCAGCAACGTCGCGGTGTGGATGAACTCGATGACGGTCGCGAGCGTGATGTGCGCGGTGCCTTCATAATGAAAGGCCTTGGCGGCCAGCAGCAGTACCGCCGGACGCAGGCGCTTGCCGCCGCTTTGAATGATATAGCGCCCCAGCTGGTTGATGAGTACGATCTCCGAGTCCAGCCGGCGGGCGATCTCGCGGTCGATGGCCAAGCTCTCGTCTTTGATGAGCGCATGGATGTCGTCGAGGTCGAAGGCCGGGTGATCGACAGGCGCAGGCGTGGACATGGGCTCCCCTTGGCAAAAGCGCCGTCATGCTCTGCCGGAATGGCGTGTGCTGTCAAGCGACCGGCTGGCGGCACAGCAATTCTCAATGTGAAGCGACGCCGCTTCGGAATGGGGTGGCGGTCGATCTACGGGGTTTGCGTGAGTCTCTGCCGGACGTCGGGTACGAGCGGATAGAGCCATATCCGCTTGGGGCTTGCCCCATGGCGTGTGTGTTGGCGGTCTGCGCGGCCGCGGCCGGTGGTAAGACCCACGTCGATCCAGTTGGCAGCGAGATAGCAATGTCCCGTAAAACGGGTCGGATCGACGAGGGTCTCGGCCAGGAGGGGCTTAACGCCGTAGGCGGCCGTCCAATCGATGGTGACGGTGCGTAACGCGAGCGCCAGCACGTGGCTCGCGAGGTTGGGAACCCGCACGTGGGGCAAGATCAGGAAGCGGGAGTTACAGATAATCTGCTGGAGGCACCGGGCCCGGGTGGCATCGTCCCAGCCGATCCACTGATCGCGTCCCTTAAGGCGCCAGGCGGGCGAAGAGAACTGCAGGCAGCCCAGGACCGTGGGGCTTTTGGATGTGGCCTGGATCAGGTAGCGGAGATGGGCACCAAAGGGCACGCGATGGCCGAGGGGATGATGGCGCTCGATCAACGTGCGCCAGAGCGTCCGGTCTGCGGGTGTTTCCACGCGCTGCAGTCGGATCGGCTGCAGGGTGGCAAGCGGCGCGTCGAGCGGGGCTGACTGTGGGTCCGGGCCGGCCGGAACCGTAGTGCGAGCGCCTTGCGGACGCCCGGGCCGCAACGGGGCGAGACCAATCAGCCCCGCCTCCTGCATCCGCTCAAGCAGTGCCCGGCATTCGATCGTCTTCGGGTGTCCGTTGGGGCGGTGCCAGTCGAGGAGTTCGCACACCGTCTGCGCCAACTCATGGCGGCTTAAGCCCCCATAGCGCTTCGCCAAGGCCACGATCAGCGATCGTTGCTGCGCCTCGAGTACCTGACCACAAAAGCGGATGTCCTCCATAATGGTCCTCAACTGCTGTCGGGGGCGTCGATTTCGAGGCCTTTCAACATGAAGTCGAGCAAGGCCTCGAAGCTCTCGAAGCACAGATACCGCGTCAAGGCCCGGATATCATCAAAAAAGGTCTGACGGGTGGGGAGGCTTGCGCGGAGCAAGCGGTATTTGTGACTGGTCATCTCCTGCACGGTATGCAGCAGGAAGGCGAGGAGGTTCAAGGTCGCCAAGAGCGACGAGAGGTGCTTCTTGCCGTGCCCGAAGTTGTGTTCGAAGTGGTAGCCCTTGGTCTTTAAGGTGTTGTTGGCGCCGTTCTCGATGCCCCAGCGCGCCCGGGCGGCGGCCGCGAGGGCGGCGACGTTCCCTGGGTGGATCGTGTGCCGCGTGACCCAGGCGTTGTGGTAAATCGTTTGGCCCCCGGCATCGGTGGTGGTGAGCTCCAGCCAGTGGACACACAGCGCATCCAAGCCGGCGCGCAAGGGCAGCTCCGAAGCGAAGCGGTAGGTGTCGGTCAAGGTCTGCTTACCCTTGCGGCGCGTGATCTCATGGGTGGTCACGCCCCCGCGCGCGCGAGGCCCTCGACCTCCTCATACAGTGTGGGGTGCGAGCTCGGTTTGCAGACCAGGAGGAAGTGTAACCCCGCCGCCAGGATCTGCTCGCACAGGGGTTGACGGCTGTAGAGGTCGTCGCCGAGCACGGTGACGTGCTGATCCCGGTAGCGGCCGGCGCTGGCCGCAAGCCAGCGGCTGGCGGCGGCGGTTTCACAATCCTGCTTGTCGTGGCCGTCCTGCGGGACAATAAACTCGGGCGCCAGGGGGATCACCCGACTTAAAGTCGGGGCCACGATCACTGGTGTGATCACGGTATGGGAGTAGCTGGTTTGGCCATTGTGATGCTTGGCTACCGTACATTGTGGGCAATGGATGGTGTGGGAGGAGTGATAAGCCGTCCCATCCAGGGCGATGAGTAGCGCGCCCGGACCGTCTTCAGAGGCCTCGAGGGACACCCGAAAGGGATCGATGTGACCGCCGGCGTTCAGGGCCTCAAATATCTGCGTAAAGAGCGGGAACAGGTGAGAAGGCGCCACGGGATCGAGCATCGTGCGCACACAATTGTCCGTCGGGATCTGGCTCATGCCAAAGAGCGTCTGGGCATTGCTTTGGCCACGGGTCTGCTCCATCGTCCTCTGATAGGCCAGAAACGACGGGCTTTGCGTGGTGAACACGGCAAAGGCCGCCAGCGCCGCATCTTCCATGGTATAGACGCAGTTCTTCCCGGTCCGTTTGTCAGGGGCCGCCCGCATGACCTCCTTGAGCGACTCCACCAGGGAGTTCAGGCTCAGGGGATTTCCGGTAACAAGATCCGTCACGCCGCGCTCGCGCCCAATGGCCCAGCGCTGTTATACCGTAGACCGTGCCTTTTGTCCAGCCCCCCGCTCGCATCAGCACACGCACGTTATCGGATGCTGATGGTCGTTGCTACATTTAGAATTGCTGCTGGCGGCAGGTCGCGCCGCCCGAGCACGATGCATTGACCCGCTTACCCAAAGCCACTAGAATCGCCGCTTTTAACGGGGCCGGCAACCGGAATTTTCCCGCCGCCTCTGGACATTCGGTCAGGGAGTCAACCAAGGCAATGTACGCGGTAATCGAGACGGGCGGTAAGCAATATCGGGTGGCGGTGGGCGAGACCGTGCGGGTCGAAACATTGCCGGCCGAGGTCGGCCAGGATGTGAGCCTGGGCAAGGTCCTGCTGATCGCCGATGGCAGCGACGTGCGGGTGGGTGCCCCGGCGCTGTCGGAGACGGTGACGGCGCGTGTCGAGAGTCACGGCCGCGGCGAGAAGATCCGCATCTTCAAGACCCGCCGGCGCAAGCACTACCGCAAGCATGCGGGTCACCGTCAGAACTATACGGAGCTGAAGATCTTGGCTATTGCGGGCAAGAGCGAACAGTCGGTGCAGGGGTAAGGAGCGGTCATGGCACACAAAAAGGCAGGCGGTAGTTCCCGCAACGGTCGCGATTCCGAGTCGAAACGCCTGGGCATCAAGCGCTTCGGCGGAGAGAAGGTCATACCCGGCAATATCATCGTACGCCAGCGCGGTACCCGTTTCTATCCTGGCCGCAACGTTCGGATCGGCAAGGATGACACCCTGTTTGCCTGTGCCGAGGGGCAGGTGGTGTTCGAGATCAAGGGGCCGCAGCGCCGCAAGACGGTCAGCGTCGTCAGCGCCTCGTAAAGAATCCGCGGTCGCGGCCCCGGGATCCTCGGGGAGGAATGCATGAAGTTCGTCGATGAGGCCACCGTCCATGTCCAGGCGGGCGATGGGGGCAACGGGGCCTTGAGCTTCCGCCGCGAGAAGTTCGTGCCGCGCGGTGGGCCTGACGGTGGCGATGGCGGGGCCGGAGGCAGTATCTATTTCGAGGCCAAAAGCGGCCTCAATACCCTGGCCGATTTCCGGTACACGCGACAGTTTCGCGCCGCCAACGGCGGCGGCGGATCGGGACGCCAGCGTTCCGGCCGCAACGGCGCCGATCTTGTGGTCGCAGTCCCGATCGGTACGCTGGTGCGGGATCACGAGACCGGCGACCTCCTCGGCGACCTCACGCGCAACGGGGCCCGGCTGCTGGTGGCCAAGGGCGGCCGTGGCGGGCTCGGTAATACCCACTTCAAGAGCAGTACCAACCGCGCGCCGCGCCGTACCATCCCCGGGGCCCCGGGCGAAGGCCGCACACTCTTTCTCGAATTGCAGGTGCTGGCCGATGTCGGTCTCGTGGGTCTGCCCAATGCCGGCAAATCCACCTTTCTGCGCGCGGTCTCCGAGGCCCGTCCCAAGGTCGCCGACTATCCCTTTACCACGCTCCATCCAGAACTCGGGGTAGTGACCGTCGAGCGCCACCGGAGTTTCGTGATCGCCGACATCCCGGGCCTCATCGCTGGCGCCCATGAGGGGGCGGGTCTGGGAATCCAGTTCCTGCGCCATCTGGCGCGTACCCGGTTGCTGCTGCACCTGATCGATGTCGCGCCCCTCGATCCCAGGGCCGATGTCGTAGAGGACGTACGCGTCATCGAAGAGGAGCTACGGCTGTTCGATGGCGACCTCGGGTCCAAGGAGCGCTGGCTGGTATTCAACAAGGTCGACCTGTGGCCGGAGGCCGAGCGCCCCGCGCGTCTCGAGGCCTTGCGAGAGGCGTTGGATTGGACGGGCCCTTATGCCGCGGTGTCGGCTATCAAGGGATCAGGTTGCACCGAGCTCATAGGGCGGTTGATGCAGCGCCTGGAGGCCTTGGGCCCGGCCGCGCCGCCGCCGGCCGAGACCCGAGAAGGATACGACGATGCGTAGCGGACTTGCCAGCGCCCGCCGGGTGGTGGTGAAGATCGGCAGCAGTCTGCTCACCAATCACGGTGCAGGCCTCGACCGCCCGGCGCTCGAGGGGTGGGTGGCACAGCTCGCCAGGCTGCGCTCAGGCGGGCGTGACGTGGTCCTGGTGTCATCGGGGGCGGTGGCCTGCGGCATGCAGCGGCTGGCGGTGAAGAAGCGGCCGCGTGCCCTCCACGAGCTACAGGCCCTGGCGGCGCTTGGGCAGATGGGACTGATCGAGGCCTACGAGACGGCATTTGCGCGTCATGGCGGTCACGCCGCGCAGGTGCTGTTGACGCACGATGACCTGGCCGACCGCAAACGCTACCTGAACGCCCGGAGCGCGCTGCGCGCGTTGCTTGCGCTCGGGGTGGTGCCGATCATCAATGAAAACGACACGGTAGCCACCGAAGAGATCCGCTTTGGCGATAACGACACCCTGGCGGCGCTGGTGGCCAATCTGATCGAGGCCGAGCTGCTCATCATCCTGACCGATCAGGCCGGCCTTTATGAAGAGGATCCGCGGGTCAATCCCGCGGCGCGCCTGGTCTCCGAGGCCCCGGCCGGCGACCCTCTGTATCTCGCCATGGCCGGCGCCCCCGGGGAGCTTGGGCGTGGCGGGATGCGCACCAAGCTGACGGCCGCCCATAAGGCGGCGCGCTCGGGGGCGGCCACCGTCATCGTGGCCGGACGCGAGCCGGACGTGCTCTTGCGGGTATTGGCTGGCGAGACGCTCGGGACCTACCTTTATCCGGCGACCTCGCGCCTGGCGGCGCGCAAGCAGTGGCTGGCCGCGCATCTGGCGGTGCGCGGTCGCCTCACGCTCGATGCCGGCGCGGTGCGGGTGTTGCGCGAGGCCGGCAAGAGCCTGTTGCCGGTCGGGGTCCGTGGGGTCGAAGGGTCATTTGCGCGTGGCGAGATGGTGGCATGCGTCGATGCCGAGGGTCGCGAGGTGGCGCGCGGTCTCGTCAACTATCCGGCCGCGGAGCTCTGTCTCATGATGGGGCGGTCGAGCGAGGAGATCGAGTCGATCTTGGGTTACCAGGGCGAGCCCGAGGTTATCCATCGGGATAACCTCGTGATCGTCTAGCCGAGCCCTTGGGGGCGCCCCTAGGTGCTCGCGCGGTGCAGGCGGGCGTTCAGGCGGCTCTTGTAGCGCGCTGCGGTGTTGCGATGCATGATGCCGCGCGATATGCCGCGGTCGATCACCGAGCTTGCCTCGCGCAACGCCATCTGACCGCCTGCGATGTCCTTGTCGTGCACCGCCTTTAGCACCTTTTTGATCGCGGTGCGGATCTGCGAGCGAAACGCGACGTTCCGCTGCCTATGGATCTCGGCCTGCCGTGCCCGCTTCTTTGCTTGAACTGTATTCGCCAAAAGCCTGCTCCTGGGAAGAGGATAGGAAAAAGCGGCACACTATGCCGTGGCCCCGGGGGCTTGTCAATGGCGTGGATGGCCGACGTTTGTGGGGGGCGCGCGGGGCGCTATACTCGCGGGCCTTGCGCGGCCGTAGGGATGAGTTCTTTAAGGAGAAGCGGTGGCCAATCGCCTGATTCGTTCGCTGTTTGCCACGGGGGGCATGACGTTCGTATCGAGGATCACGGGTTTTGTCCGTGACATCCTGCTCGCGCGGCTCCTCGGGACGACGGCGCTCGCCGACGCCTTTTTTGTGGCGTTTCGCATACCGAGCTTCCTGAGACGGGTCTTCGGCGAAGGGGCGTTCTCGCAGGCGTTCGTACCGGTGTTCGCCGCCGAGCTCCACAAGGAAGGGGCGTCGGCGGACGACGAGGCGCGGGCGTTCATCGATCACATGGCCGGCACCTTCATGCTGGTGCTGTTGGTGGTGACTGCCGTCGGGGTGCTGGCGGCGCCGGTGATCATTTGGGTGCTGGCGCCGGGCTTTCTCGCCAATCCCGCCAAGTATCATCTGGCGGTGCGGCTCTTGCGCATCACCTTTCCTTATCTCTTTTTCATCTCGCTCGTGGCCATGGCCGCCGGCATCCTGAATACCCGCGGACGGTTCGCGGCGGCGGCCTTTACCCCGGTGCTCCTCAATCTGAGCCTGATCGTCGCCGCCGGCGTGATCGCCCCCCACAGCAGAGCGCCGGTGGTCACGGTCGCATGGGGGGTGTTCATGGGGGGGATCTTGCAGCTCCTGTTCCAGATCCCGTTTCTGCGCCGTATCGGTTTTCTGCCGCGCCCCCACTTCTCGTTTCGTCATCCGGGCGTACGCCGCGTGTTCCGGCTCATGGTGCCTGGCATCTTCGGCTCGTCCATTGCCCAGATCAACCTCGTGGTCGATACCATGCTGGCCTCGTTTCTCGTGACCGGAAGCATCTCGTGGCTTTATTTCGCCAACCGCCTGCTCGAGTTTCCCTTGGGGATATTCGGCGTGGCGCTCGGTACCGTGATCCTGCCGCACCTGTCGGCGAAGCATGTGAAGGCCTCATCCGAGGAGTTCGGGCATGCCCTGGACTGGGCCTTGCGGTGGGTGGTGATCATCGCCATCCCGGCCGCCGCCGCGCTGATGGTGCTGTCTATGCCCATCATCGTGACGTTATACCGCTACGGGGCCTTCACCGCCTTCGATGCCGCCATGACCGGACGCGCACTGGTGGCGTTTGCCGTCGGCCTGCCGGCCTTCTTACTCATCAAGGTCCTGGCCCCCGGCTATTATGCGCGCCAGGACACCCGCACCCCGGTGAAGATCGGCACGATCGCGCTGATCGCCAACATGGGCTTCAATATCGTGCTGATCTGGCCGCTGGCGCACGCGGGTCTGGCGCTCGCCACCTCGCTGTCGGGCATATTGAACGCCTATCTCCTGTATCGCGGTCTGCGCCGCGAGCAGATCTATCAGCCGGGTCCCGGCTGGCGACGCTTATGGATTCAGGTCGGTGGGGCGAGCTTGGCCATGGTGCTGCTGTTGTGGCCGGCGCATCATGTATCCCGGGCGTTCTTCACGGCCTCAGGGATGCATCGGGCGGCGGTGCTGGGGGCGTGGATTGCGGCGGGACTGACCGTGTATGGTACAGTGATGTGGCTTTTGGGGGTTCGCCCCCAGGCATTACGGTTGCAGTCGATTGGGGCGAATGAGGACGTATGACGGCGGCGATTTGGCAGATCGGGTCACCGGGGGACCCGCGCGTCTTTACCCTTGCGGAGGCCGAGGAGCTCTTTCCGTTGGTGCGGCATATCACCTATGGCGCCTACCGCGAGCTCGAGCCCGTACGCCGCTCGTTGTCGACGCTGCCCCCGGACAGTGGGGCGCTTTATGAGGCGGAAGAGGATTACGAGTGCATTGTGAAGCGCTGGGTGGCCAAGATGGAGCGCTTGGGCGTGGTCGTGAAGGGCCTGTGGCTCGTGGACTTCGATACCGGAGACGGCTACCTCTGCTGGCGTTTCCCGGAGCTGCGGCTCGCCTACTACCACAGCTACTGCGAGGATTACGCCACCCGCCGTCCGTTGCGCGAGGTGATCGAGGAGCTGGACCCGGATTGGGCCTGCTAGGTGGCCGCATAGCACCCCCGTGGGTCGACGCGGGCGTAGGCCGGCCGAGGCCTGGCGATGGCAGGGACGGGCAGGGCGCGCCTGGACCGCACCGGTGCAATGCGTTAAGCTTTTCGGCTTTCGGTTAGCGCCGGCATGGAGTGTATTCGGGGGCTTTACAATGTCCGTCCGCGTCATCGCGGCGCGGTCGTTACGATCGGGAATTTCGACGGTTTTCATCTGGGCCACCGACAATTGGTGGGGCTCCTCAGGGCACGCGCCCGGGAGCGCGATGCGTCCTCGCTTGTCATGCTGTTCGAGCCGCAGCCCCAGGAGCACTTCGCGCATGGCGAACCGCGCACGCGACTCATGCGGCTGTCGGCGAAGCTTGCGGCGTTTCGCGATGCGGGCGTCGATTACGCCATGGTGTTGCGCTTCGATGAGCGGCTTGCCGCCCTGCCGGCCGTGGATTTCATCGAGGATATCCTGGTCGGGGCGCTTGCTATGCGCGGGCTTGTCATCGGCGACGACTTCCGGTTCGGGGCCGGACGGGTCGGCGATTTCGCGATGCTGAAGGCCGCCGGGGGGCATCACGGATTTTTTGTCGAGTCCACGGGGACCTTGAGCGAGACCGGCCAGCGGGTCAGCAGCACGCGACTGCGCAAGGCCCTGGCGTGCGGCGACATGCGCGAGGCCGAACGGCTCATCGGGGCCCCTTACCATTATGGGGGGCGAGTGGTGGCAGGCGATGCCCGCGGGCGCCTTCTGGGGTTTCCCACCGCCAATATCCTCATGCCGGACCCACCGCCGGTGGCGGGGGTGTTTGCGGTGACGGTGCGCACGGAAGGCGGACGCGTTTATGCCGGTATTGCCAACGTCGGGCGGCGCCCGACAGTTGGCGGCGGACGCGTACTGCTCGAGGTCCATTTGCTGGATTTCGCCGGAGATCTGTACGGGCAACGGCTGCAGGTGGGCTTTCTCGAGCGCCTGCGCGAGGAGCGCAGGTTCCCGTCCCTGGAGGCGCTCACCGCGCAGATCGAGCACGACCGCGCCTGTGCACGCCGCTTTTTTGCCAATCGGGGAATGATAGAACCGTAAACCAACCCGCGACTTAAAGTCGCAGGCTTTATTCTGGGGAACACAGCGATGCCGTATTCGCCGAACATGCCGGAGGTTGACTCGGAAGCCGAGGCTTCCGGCCCAACGCATTTCCCTGCCAGGCTTCACCGGTTGCCGAATCGTGCCGGAAGGTCCACATCCTGTGTAGCAGTCTCTAGGCCATCGGCTTGCGTCGGCAATCCCTCGTTACTCGGTCACGTCACCAGGCCACGTGGGGGATACGGGCCATGCGGCCCGCAATGCGGGCGACCCTTGAATTCTAGCGCAATTCCTCCCGCGATTGAAATCGCAGGTTTCCTTGCGAGGAATCTATGACGGCGGACTACAAAGATACCCTCAATCTGCCGCATACGGATTTCCCGATGCGCGGAAGTCTGCCCGCGCGCGAACCCGAGCAGATCAAGGACTGGCAGGCGCTCGGTCTCTATGAACAGCTGCGCGCCTATCACGCGCGCCACCCGCGCTATGTCTTGCATGATGGTCCGCCGTACGCCAACGGTGCCATCCATCTCGGACATGCGGTGAACAAGGTCCTGAAGGATATCATCGTCAAGGCCAAGGGCCTGGCCGGCTTTGATGCCCCCTATGTCCCGGGCTGGGATTGTCACGGGTTGCCAATCGAGCTTGCCGTGGAGAAGACCGTGGGACGCTGCGGGCGTGATGTCGATGCCCGCACCTTCCGTAAGGCGTGTCGTGACTATGCCGCCAAGCAGGTCGCCGAACAGAAGCGCGACTTCATCCGCCTAGGTGTGCTCGGGGACTTTGCGCACCCCTATCTCACCATGGATTTCGGGTTCGAGGCCGGTATCGTGCGTGAGCTTGCGCGCATCCGCGCACGCGGCCACGTCTATCGCAGCGAAAAGCCGGTACATTGGTGTGTCGATTGCCGATCGGCCCTGGCCGAGGCCGAGGTCGACTACGCCGAGCACCGCGCGCTGGCCGTGGACGTACCGTTCGCGGTGATCGACACCGACGACTTCTGGCGACGCGTGGGTGTCCCGGCACGTGCGGGTGCCGTGCATCTGCCGATCTGGACGACGACCCCCTGGACGTTGCCGGCCAACCGCGCGGTGGCGGTGCATGGCGAGATCGTCTACCGCATCCTGTCGGCCGGCAGCGACTACTGGCTGGTGGCCGAGGAATTGGCCGACGCGGTCGCGGCGCGCTATGGATTTCCGAATACGCCGACCGGGCTTGATGTCCGCGGGGCGGCGCTTTGCGGATTACGCCTACGCCACCCGTTTGTGGACCGCTCGCTGCCTGTGATCGAGGGCGTGCACGTCACCACCGAGGCCGGCACCGGGCTTGTGCATATCGCACCCGCTCATGGCGAAGAGGATTATCAGGCGGCGCGTGCCTATGCGCGCGTAAGCGGTGAGGTCCTGCCGGTCGAGGGCCCGGTCGGGGCGGATGGCCGATTCCTGCCCGGCACACCGTTCGTGGAGGGCCTTGACGTCGGCGAGGCCTCGCGGCGCCTGGTCGATGTGTTGCGCGAGCGCGGCGCGCTGTGGGCCGTAGACACTATCACGCACAGTTATCCGCACTGCTGGCGCCACAAGACGCCGATCATCTTTCGGGCCACCGCCCAGTGGTTCATCTCGCTTGATGCCGCAAACCTGCGCGATGACGCGCTGGCGGCCATCGGCCGGGTGCGCTGGATGCCGGGCTGGGGGGAGCAGCGGATCGCGCAGATGGTCGCCGGGCGTCCCGACTGGTGCATCTCGCGCCAGCGCGTGTGGGGCGTGCCTATCCCGTTTTTCCTGCACAAGGCGACCGGCGAACTCCATCCGCGCACCGATGCGTTCCTGGAGGAGGTCGCGCGCGTGATCGAGGTCGAGGGTGTGGACGGCTGGTTCGAGCGCCCGGTCTCGGCGTGGCTCGGCGCCGAGGCTGCGGATTACGAGGCGGTGCGCGATGTCCTGGATGTGTGGTTCGACTCCGGCTCGACGCATGCCTGTGTGCTTGCCGTGCGGCCGGACTTGGCGCATCCCGCCGACCTCTATCTGGAGGGCTCCGATCAGCATCGTGGCTGGTTTCAGTCATCGCTCCTCACCTCGGTCGCGGATTCCGGTAAGCCCCCCTACAAGGCGGTGCTGACGCATGGCTTCACGGTCGATGCCCAGGGACAAAAGATGGCGAAATCCCGCGGCAACGGCATAGAGCCCCAGGAGATCACAAAGACCCTGGGGGCCGATGTCTTGCGGCTATGGATCGCGGCCACGGATTACCGCGCCGAGATGTCGCTGTCGCCGGAGATCCTGAAGCGTATCACCGAGGCCTACCGGCGTTTGCGGAACACGGCGCGCTACTTGCTCGCCAACCTCGCCGGTTTCGATCCCGACTGCGATGCGCTCACGCCCACAGACCTCCTGGTGCTGGACCGCGCGGCGCTGGCGCGTACCGCCGATCTCGACCAATCGCTACGCGAGGCCTATGAAGACTTCCAGTTCCATATCGTCTATCAGCGGTTGCACCAGTTTTGCGTGGTCGATCTTGGTGCCTTCTATCTCGACGTCCTGAAAGATCGGCTCTACACCTCGCCCGCGTCCAGCCGTGAGCGGCGCTCGGCGCAGACCGTCTTGTGGCACATGCTCGAGGTCTTGGTGCGCCATATGGCGCCAATCTTGAGCTTCACGGCCGAAGAGGTGTGGCGATACATGCCCGGCAAGCGCGCCGCGAGCGTCTTTCTGAATACCTGGCACGATATCGAAGCCTCCGGTGACGCCTCCGCGGATCTCGCGTTCTGGTCCTTGCTGCTCGATTTGCGTCAGGCGGTGGGACCGGAGCTCGAGCGACTGCGCGCAAGCGGGGCGGTCGGGTCGTCGCTGGATGCCGAGCTCGACCTTTATGCGGGGCCGGATCTGCACGCCCGACTTGCCGGACTGACAGACGAGCTGCGCTATCTCTTCATCACATCCGATGCCCGCTTGCATGCAGCGGCATTGCGCCCTGAGACCGCGGTCGCCACCACCCGCGCGGATCTTGGCATCGTGGTTCAACCCTCGCCCCATGCCAAGTGCGCGCGCTGCTGGCATCATAGGCCCGAGGTCGGGGGCTTCCAGGATCACCCGATGCTCTGTGGGCGCTGCCACGACATGCTCGCCGGGAGTCCAAGAGCACGGAGGTACGCCTAGATGCTGGGCTATCTCCTGATCGCGGTCGCGGTGTTTGTGCTCGATCAATGGAGCAAGGCCGAGGCGGTACGCTACCTGTCGCGGGGATCCGTGCATGTGACCAGCTTTCTGAACCTGGTGTTGGTCTACAACCGCGGGGCGGCGTTCGGGTTTCTGAGTAACGCAAGTGGCTGGCAGAATGTCTTGTTTATTGCTGTGGCGGTGGCGATCGTGGCCGGTATCCTCATCTTTCTCGTGCGCGGGGGGCGGCGCGACCGGCTGACCGTGGTGGCCCTGATGCTGGTCCTGGGGGGTGCCGCCGGTAATCTCGCGGATCGCATACGCCTGGGAGAGGTCGTAGACTTCATCGACTTTCATATCGGATCCTGGCACTGGTATACGTTCAATCTTGCCGATAGCGCGATCACCGTGGGCGCGGTGCTGCTCGCCATAGACGCGTGGGTTTCGCGGCGCGCGACGACGGCCCCGGAGAGGAGGTAGGCCGGAGATGGAGCGTATTCAGGCCGGTGCGCGCGTCGCCTTGCGCTTCACGTTGTCGCTTGCCGATGGCACGTGTGTCGAGGGCACGGCGCCCGGCGAGGCCCCATGGGAGGTCGTGATCGGGAGAGGGGATCTGCCCCCCGGTCTCGATCGCTGTCTTCTGGGGTTGGCGGTAGGCGAACGCGGGCGGTACTTTGTGGCCGCTGCCGACGCCTACGGGGAGCGGGACGAGGGTGCCCGCGAGATCCTGCCACGCACGGACTTTCCGGCAGACGTTGATCTCATCCCGGGCATGGCGTTTAGCTTTACACTCCCGGATGGTCGCGAGGCCATGGGCCAGGTGATGGCGGTGACGGAGGGCGGGGTCGAGGTCGATTTCACTCATCCGCTCGCCGGCCACGATTTGGTATTCGAAGTTGATATCGTAGCGATCGGGGGCCGTTGAGCGCCCGAGGGGCGGATATGAGGATTTATGTCGCAAACCCGCGCGGCTTCTGCGCGGGTGTCGAGCGCGCCATAGCGACGGTGGAGCGTGCATTGGAGGAGTTTGGGCCGCCTGTGTATGTGCGTCACGAGGTGGTCCACAACAAGACGGTGGTCGAAGCCCTGCGTGCGCGGGGCGCGGTGTTCGTCGAGGATCTCGCCGAGGTGCCCCCGGGAGGGCGCGTCGTATTCAGTGCCCATGGTGTCGCCCGCGCCATCTCCGAAGAGGCGCGCATGCGCGGGTTGACCGTGTTCGACGCCACCTGTCCCCTGGTCTCGAAGGTCCACAAGGAGGTCATACGCTGGCGCCGGGAGGGCTACGAGTGCCTGCTGATCGGGCATGCGGGGCACCCGGAGGTCGAAGGGACGCTCGGGCAGGTGGCCGATGGCGTATATCTGGTGCAGACGGAACGGGATCTTGACTCGGTGCCCGTGAAGGATCCCGAGCATGTTGCATACGTGACCCAGACGACCTTGTCTGTCGAGGACACCGCGCGCCTCATAGGGGCGCTGCGCCATCGATTCCCGTCGGCCTGCGGTCCGCGTACCGACGATATCTGCTATGCGACCCAGAACCGTCAGGATGCGGTGCGCGCGCTGGCACGACATTGCGATGTCGTGGTGGTCGTGGGTTCGGCGCACAGCTCGAACGCCAATCGTCTGCGCGAGCTTGCGCTTGGCATGGGCGTCCCTGCCTATCTCGTCGATGGCGCGGCGGACCTGGAGCACGCGTGGTTTGCGCAAAGCAAGGCGGTAGGGGTCACGGCCGGCGCATCTACCCCGGAGCATGCCGTGCAGGCGGTCATTCGCCGCCTGGGTGAATGGGGCGCGCGCCTGGTGCAGGAAGAGGAGGGGCCCGCCGAGACCGTGGTGTTCTCGCTCCCCAAGGCCCTGAAGCGCGCGAGTGCCGCGCGACAATCGTAAGGGCCGGCGGGGCCCAACCCGTTATTGCCGACGCCTCTCCGGAAGCTTTCACGGAGCGGCCTTTAATGTGAGAATGTCGTGGTGCGAACCCATCCCCTTGTTGTCGTGGGAGGCGGCGTCATAGGCCTCCTTACCGCCCGCGAACTGGCCATGGCCGGTCATGAGGTGCGGCTGTTCGAGCAGGGTACGCTCGGTGGCGAGGCGTCGTGGGCGGCCGGCGGCATATTGTCTCCTTTGCATCCGTGGCGTTATCCGGATGCGGTCACGCAGCTTGCGCAGGCCAGCATGGCGGCCTATCCGGCCCTCTGCCAAGGCCTCGCCGAGGTGACCGGTATCGATCCGGAATGGACACCGTCGGGACTCATGCGCCTGGGCGACGACGAGGTGCGCGAGGCCGAGCGGTGGGCGGCGCGTTTCGATGTGTCGCTAGAGCCCCGGGATCTCGCCGAGGTCTGCCCAGGTCATGGCCGCGACGGGCCGGGCCTATGGATGCCGGCCACGGCCCAGGTTCGCAGCCCACGCCTCCTGCGCGCCGCGAGTGCGGTCGTGCGCGGACTCAAGGTCATGGTCCATGAGCAGGCCGCGGTCGAGGGTTTCACCCGAGACCGGGAGCGCTTGACGGGGCTTGTGGTCAACGGCGAGACCGTCGCCGCCTCACGGGTGATCGTGTGTGCCGGCGCATGGAGCCGGCCGCTCCTGGAGCGCTACGGCCTGTCTTTGCCGGTACGACCCATGAGGGGCCAGATGCTCGTGATCCAGACGCGCCCGGGGTTCCTCGGGCCCATGATCTTGAAGGGCGCCCGTTATCTCGTGCCACGCCGCGACGGGGCGGTGCTGGTCGGCAGCACGATGGAGAGCGTGGGCTTTACGAAGGAGACGACCGAGACCGCGCGCGAGGATCTGCTGAAGGCCGCACACGACATCCTGCCGGAGCTTGCCGCCTACCCCGTCACCCACCAATGGGCCGGCCTGCGACCGTCGTCGCCGGAGGGGGTCCCTTATATCGGGGAACACCCGGAGATCCGCGGCCTGTTTGTGAATACCGGGCACTTCCGCAACGGCATCGTGCTCGCCCCTGCGTCCGCCCGCCTCGGAGTGGACCTCATGCTGGGGCGCGATCCGGTCCTGGATCCGGCCCCCTATGGACTCGACCGGCCGTCCGGGGACGGGAGCGGCGGGGCTGTGCTAAAATGACATCGTGAAGGGTTACCAGGATCACACCAGTCAGGATCTTGCCGACCTCCTGCGGGGCCATGGGGTTAATCCCACGGCCCAGCGCATCGAGATCGCGAGACTTCTTGTGTATCGGCGGATACATCTTACGGCCGAGGACGTGTTTCGGCTCGTGAATCGCGATGGGGCGCATGTCTCCAAGGCCACGGTCTACAATACCCTCGGCGTGTTCGCGGAGAAGGGCCTGATTCGTGAGGTGGTGATCGATCCCACGCGCGTGGTGTACGACTCCAATACCGCGCCCCACCACCATTTTTACAATACCGAGACCGGCGAGCTCTTCGATATCGAGGAACGTACGATGTCGGTCGCGGGCCTTCCGCCGCTCCCCCAGGGCACTGAGGTAGAGGGGGTGGAGGTGATCGTTCGGCTGCGCTCGTCGGCGGACCGCGTCGCCTGAAGCCAAGCCAAGCCTTCATTTTCCCAGGCCCAGAGGTTATAGTAACGGCCCACCATGCCGGTGTAGCTCAGTCGGTAGAGCAACTGATTCGTAATCAGTAGGTCGGGCGTTCGATTCGTCTCACCGGCACCATATAAATCAACATGTTATACGTTAGCATCCCCTTATAAAAAGACGATTGGCGAGCCTTTTGCGCAGTACCCTAACAACCCACCAAAACATTATCGCTTCAGCCGTCGCCAGAGGGCGGCGCCACTCATGCCGACCGCTGCGGCCGCGTCCTGCAGACTTCGTTCACGCTCCATCAGTTTTCTTGCCTGAGCGACAGCCCGGTCGTCATCATGGCGCGGGCGTCCACCGTTGCGTCCGTTCTGGCGCCTAGCCTCTAATGTGGTGTGCTGGTATTGCTTGGTGATGTGGCTATGGGCAAGGATGTGAGCCCCCAATTCCAAATCAAAGGTGGCCCAAGGGAAGGGGTAGGCGGTCCACCACTCTCTGGTCTTTGGTTCGATTTTGGTCTCCCGAATCACGGCCTCCAACTCACCATCGTTCACGGTCGCGCGAATTCGCGCCATTTCCGCCACAAAGAGCCCCTGCCATGAATCGTACCCACCTGCCCATTTGATCAGACGACGGGCCTTTTGATAGTCGGCGGAGGGGATATGGCGAGCGCACACCGCTCGGGTTTTTTGAGAAACCCCACAGATGGGCGCCAGCAAAAACTGCATAACGCCCGCCGCGGGTCGTTGGCGCCGCGCGCCCGGGCCTCCCATATGAGTTCCGCCACCAAAGAGGATTCTTTGTAAACGGCTGCCCAAAAGCGCGGGCTCCGTGTATCAACAGTGTCTGCAGGTATCGATCCCCCTGTTTGGTGATCGCGCCCAGGCGGTTCTTGCCGCCACTCGAATGCTGTCGGGGGATCAATCCCAGCGAGGCGGCGTAATTGCGCCCACTCTGGAATACATGCGGATCGCCCATGCTCGCCACCAGCGCCGTGGCCGTCTGAGGTCCGATCGCCGCGACCTGCATGAGCCGCCTCGCCGGTTCGCTCGCCTGGGCAAGCGCGCGGATCTTGGCGTCATACTGTGCGATGTCCTGATCGAGGGTGTGGAGCTGCGTCAGTAGCCCGGCCAGCACCTCGCGGGCGAGCATCGGCAGCCCGTTCTCGGCATCTTCCAGGAGGCGCGGGAGGTGCTTGCGCAAGGAGGCCACACCCTGTGGTACGGTCAGGCCAAACTCCCCCAGGAGCCCCCGGATCTGGTTCACTTGGGCGGTCCGGTTCGCCACCACCAGGCTTCGTGCCCGGTGCACCATCAGCACCGCCTGCTGCTCCTCGGTCTTGATCGCCACGAAGGGCATGTTGGGCCGACCCACAGCCTCGCAGATGGCCTCGGCATCGTTTGCGTCATTCTTGCCGCGCTTGCGGTAGGGGGTCACGAACTGCGCCGCCATGAGCTTGACCGTGTGCCCGAGCCGGGTGAGCTCGCGGCCCCAATAATGCGCGCCAGCGCACGCCTCCATGCCGACCGTGCAGGGCGGTAGCTGCGCGAAGAATTCCAGCACCTGGGCGCGCGCCAGGGTCTTACGGATTCTTACTACCCCGTGCTCATCGACGCCGTGGACCTGCAGCACCTGTTTGGCAATATCAAGACCGATTCGTGTCATCGTCTTCATCGTCACTCCTCCGGCTTTCTGATTGACTCACCTGTACTCTCAATTGGGCACCACCGCTAGGGTAAGGGTAGGGGGTGTCCATGTCGTTAGTTCCACCGAGCACGAAGCAGTTTTACATTATGTTTCAATCCGCTAGCCTGAAAACGCAATTCCGACTGGTGTCTACATTGGGTAGGTCTCGATCAGTTCGTAGGGTCATTTTTGGGTGGCGTTGAGAATAGTGAGGATCGGAAAGGTGGATGCCTCTTCCTCGGTGTTGGGTATACGACAAGTATTGCGTATCACGGTAGCGAGGTCATTCATATCGACGGCGAGTGCTACCGCATCAAGGAGGCCAGAGAGACCGCAGAGAAGAAAGCCCTTGTAGGCGGATTCCAAACCCCGAGTGCGCGGGAGCATAATGCCGTTGCTGTGGCTAAAACGGCGTAAGTCGGTGTACGTAAAGCCGAGGTAGGGCCAGTGAATCTATCGCTGAAAATGAGGTTAAGGAGTGAAACCACTTGGAACACGAGTTGGCTAAGCCCATGGAGTAACAGAAGGCGACCCTTCACGCTGCCTTTCGTGACGCTTTAACCGGCTTACCCAATTGCGTACTCCCAAATGATCGACTGAAACATGGGATGAAGCAAGCCAAACGGCATGGCTGGGCTTTGGCCGTGATATTCATGGACATTTGGCAAATTCAAGGCCATAAACGACTCCTATGGCTACGACGCAGGCGATGCCTTTTTATTGGCGATTCCCAAGCGACTTAAAGAAACTCCACGCCCAGACGATACGGATAGCCGCCATGGTGGCGACGCATTTTTCTGCCTGCTTATGGGAATTAAAGAAGGTCAGGACGCAGCCATCGTTACGAAAAATATCATCAAAGCAGTTCAAGTTCCGTGTGTTGCCAGTGTCTGTGAATTGACGGTCAACACCAGTATTGGCATCTCAATCTATTTGAGAGATGGCGCCACGGTGAAGGCCTTGATCAAAAGTGCCAACGCCGCAATGTACCGGGCAAAGCAAAACAAGTCCGGTTATTCGTTTCGAGCGGCGCACCATCGCAGCCAGCCTGAGCAGTCTGTGCTGGTCGGTGATTTGGTGAATGAAATGAGCCGTCCTGCCACCATGTTGTGCAGTCCGTGAGATAAATAGATACTTAACTAGAGATCGACAACAATGCGACTGTCACACTTTATTATGCAGAACCTCGAATCCATCCTCGTGGAGTGGGAGAAATTCGCGGCCACCTTGGTTCCAGAATCCCAAAGAGCGGATCAAGCCATGCTGCGTGATCACGTCAGGAAAATGCTGGAAACGATTGCCGCGGATCTGGCTCGTCCAGAGTCCGCCCACGATCAAGCCGAAAAGTCGAAAGGTCATCGCCCCGCTACCAAAACGGCAGCCACAACCCATGGCGTAGAGCGCCTGGAGTTGGGGTTTAGTTTGGTTTCCGCTATGGCGGAATATCGAGCGTTGCGCGCCAGCGTTACCCGACTATGGCAAGATGCGCATATCGCTAAGCCGGTATCGAAAACCGCGAATGAGGACATCATTCGATTTAACGAAGCCATCGATCAGGCGGTCAGCGAATCTGTTGATAGTTATTCAGCGGAAAGAGACAAGCAAACTCGCGTGTTCGAGACGATTTTGTCGTCCTCGCCGGATCTCAGTTTTACCTTCGACCTAGAGGGCAGGTTTGCCTATGCCAACAAAGCGCTAATTCAATTGTTGGGGCGACCAATCGATAAAATCGTGGGGACAAATTTCTTCGATCTTCATTTCTCTGCGGCGGCCGAAATGCAGGGCCACATTCAACAGGCCATCGCCAGCAAGCAACAATTTCGCGGAGATATGCCCTATACAGCTCCGGGTAGAGAAGTGGAGTTTTTTGATTTCATTTTTGCTCCTGTCCATACCAATGGGGGCAAAGTTGAAGCTGTTGCCGGGACTGCTCGCAACATTACCAATCGCAAAATCGCGGAGAATAGAAACTGGCAAAAAGCCAACTACGATCTATTAACAGGCCTGCCGAATCGACGCTTGCTTGGCGATCGACTGAACCAGTCAGTCAAACATACTGTCCGCACGGGTGTACAGATCGCCTTGCTGTTTATTGATCTCGATCATTTCAAAGAAGCAAATGATAGGTTCGGGCATGATTCGGGCGATATATTAGTGCGACTGGTAGCAGATCGCATCCGCTCATGTGTTCGGGCAATCGATACCGTAGCGCGTCTGGGCGGTGACGAATTCACGGTCATATTGCAAGACCTGACCGACAACCACCATGTGGAGATTTCCGCAAAAAAAATCCTAAACGAACTCGCAACACCGTTTCAGATTAACAATAACGTCATTCACATCTCTGGCACTATCGGCATCGCGCTCTGTCCCCAAGATGCCAGCACCGCCGAACAGCTTTTAAAAAACGCGGACCAGGCGATGTATATGGCAAAAATCGCGGGGCGCAACCGTTTCCACTTCTTCTTGCCAAGTCAGGAGCAATCTGTGGAACCAATCTCCCGATTAATCACCGACCTGCGTGTGGCCCTACCGTCCCAACAGCTCGATGTGTATTACCAACCGATAGTGGATATAGCTACGGGGCGCATTGTGAAGGCGGAAGCACTCTTGCGATGGCACCATCCAGAGTTAGGCCTGATGGTTCCGGGACAATTTATGGGGCCTGCGGAAGAGGCAGTAGTGATGGATGAGATCGGCAATTGGGTGGTTACCGAAGCCGCTCGGCATTCGCGCTTATGGGGCGAATTATTGGGAATGCCGTTTCAAATAAACTTCAACTTGTCGGCCAATCAGTTCATCGACCACAATTACACAAGTACCTTGGGAGCCTATATAAAAAGCCTTGGGCTGGCGCCGCATAGCCTTTCGGTCGATATAAAAGAAGAATCTTTTTTGAATGAGTGGGGCAATATCAGCGACAGGATCGTCGCACTACATGACGCCGGTATTGACGTGGCAGTTGATGACTTCGGATCTGGGTACTCATCCATCGCCCATCTAAAAATATTCGCTATCGATACGATTAAGATCGATCGATCCCTCATACGCGATATGACGGGCGACGTGAGCAACGAATCGGTCTTGCAGGCCATCATCGCGATGGCACATAAGCTCGGAATCAAGGTGATAGCAGAGGGCGTGGAGACGATAACCCAACGCGTTAGCCTTCAGTCAGCAGACTGCGACTATGCGCAAGGATATTTGTTTTCCACACCCGTGCGAGCAGACGAATTTGAAAAACTTCTGCAACCTGGATAGCACGTTTTTATTGGCGGTCTGACAGTGCCGGAAAATGGCGACTAAGCGCGCGTGGCGTTGGGATTATAGCAAGATAGAACGGCGCGCTCGCCGCAGTCAATCCGCGTTTTGTGCGTATTTGGATACTTCACTCTACGTAATATCAGACTTCCTGATACCGGGGGCTGGGGCTTTGGCACTTCACACAAAAGTGTGGCGCGTCAGTAAAATTCATGGGTGAGCGTTGGCTCAGGAAGCTTGCCAAGCGCGTGATATAAAGCCATTTCCAGGATCTCCGGGGATCGGAATCCGTAGGATTTTCTGATGGTCAGTTTGGCCTTGCTGTTCAGGCCCTCCACAATGCCGTTCGAGATCTGGCCTTTGGCCTTGAACCAGTTGAGGATCAACTCCCGGTGACGCCGGCACATGCGGGCAATCTTCTTCATGGACTCAATGCGCGAGCGCAACGCCGTCGTGCACCAGGTATCCAGGAACTTGCCGGCCCAGATGGCCGATTGGTAGGTCCACAGCTGCTGGAAGTCTTCCTTCAGCAGATAGGCGCGGACGCTTTTCAGGTTATAGCGCAGCAACTCTTTGAGCCGCTCCTTCTGAGGGGTGGTCAGGTTCTCGGAGCGTTTCAGGAGGCACCAGCGGGACTTCTTCAAGACGGGTTCCTGGCCATGGCGCGTAAGCGCCCGGGCCTCCTCGGCGCGGACTTCATCCAAGGCGTCGTTCATCTTGGCGACGATGTTGAAGCGGTCGAGGATGTGCACGGCCTGCGAACAGCGCTCCCGGATCACGCGGATGGAGGGCCGCCACATGTCCGAGCAGACGAACTCGATGCCCGCGCAGGTCTGTTGTCCCAACATAGTGAAGAAGCCCTCGAAGGTCTTCACGGTGCGCTCTCGGCCCACCCATAGGAGACGCACCAGGCCGGCCTCGATCTGGCAGACGAGCGTGAGATACTTATGTCCCCGGCTGTGGGCGATCTCATCGACTCCGAAGGCCTTGATAGGGCCCAAGACCCGGTGTGCCAGTCCCCAGTGCACGATCCACTCGACCGAGCGGTAGACCTGATCCCAGGAGGTGTGAAACGACTGGGAGACCGTAAGCCACGAGAGTTTCCGGGCCCAGGTTGCGAGAAACTGCATATAGGCCGTCGTCAAATGATGCTTGCCCTCGGCCCAGGGCAGGAGTTCGGCGACAACGCCGCATGTGGGACAGTCCACACGTCGTCTTGCGTACCGGAAGAAGACCGCAAAGCCCCAAAACGGAATAAACTCAAAGGACCGTTCGGGCAGCCGGTCGTAGCCCGCCCGGCGCTTCCCACAGCCCGAGCAATAGGGCTTCGAGCCCCGGCGGGGATCACCTCGACCTCGATGGTGTTGGGGCTCGCCTTGGCCGAGAGACAACACACTCGTCGGCGGGACGCGGTGTTTATATGTGGAGGAAGTCAGGGATGGGCACGCAAGGCGATGTACCCGGTGGCGAGGTATTGGTCTATGAAGCCGCGGACGGCTCGGTGCGGGTGGATGTGCGGTTGGATCGGGAAACCGTCTGGGTGACCCAGGACCAGATGAGCCATCTTTTTGGGCGCGAGCGGTCGGTTGTTACCAAGCACGTCCGCAATGTCTTTCGGGAGGGGGAGCTCGCCGCGGATTCAGTATGTGCAAAATTTGCACATACTGCGGCAGACGGGAAAACCTATCAGGTCGACCACTATAACCTGGATGTTGTGATCTCGGTCGGCTACCGGGCCAAGTCCGCCCAGGGCACACGCTTCCGCCAATGGGCCACCCGTGTGTTGCGCGACCATCTGGTACAGGGGTGCACGTTTAACCAAACGCGGTTGGCCGAACGCGGGCTGCGCGAGGCCCGACAGACGCTCGACCTGTTGGCCCGCACCCTGCAAAACCAGGCCCTGGTAGACGATACGGGGCGGGCGGTATTGGATCTTATAACCGGCTACGCCGACACCTGGCGCTTATTGCTGGAGTATGACGAAGACCGGCTGGTGCCGCCAGCCGGTGTGCGGCCCTCCCGGGGTGTGTTGGATTCCGCCAAGGTCAGTCGCGCCATTGCCGATTTCCGACGCGCATTGATGGCCCGCAAGGAGGCCGCGGCGCTCTTCGGCCACCCCCGTGGCGAGGGGTTGGAAGGGATTCTCGCCGGCATCGAGCAGACCATGTTCGGCGAGGCGCTCTAGCGGTCGCGTGAAGTGGTCCCTACGCAGCGGACCTCATAGACGGGTCTTGATCTGGGTGTTGCATTCTGCGCGCATACTCGTTGGGCGACAAGTATCCGAGTGATGAGTGCAGGCGGACAGGATTGTAGAATCCGTGGATGTATTGCGCGATCGCTCTGTGGGCGTCCTGTTTTGTCGCATACGGCTCGGTCGCTTCTTCGGTCTTCAGTGTTGCGAAGAAGCTCTCCGAGACCGCATTGTCCCAGCAATTTCCCTTGCGACTCATGCTGGCCACCATGCCAAGTGCGCCGAGAGCGTTGCGGAAATCATCGCTGGCGTACTGGCTGCCGCGGTCGGAATGAAACACCGTACCGGATGGCGGTGTCTGGAGATGGCAGGCATTGCGCAGCGCATTGAGCACCAGCTCATCGGGCATGCGATCCGAGAGGCTGTAGCCGAGCACCTGGCGTGTCTGTAAGGCGATAATCACCGCCAGGTACAGCCAGCCCTCACGAGTGGCAACGTACGTGATGTCGCTTGTCCAGGCCGGCACGGCTGTGTCGACGCTAAATCGCCTCTGTAGGACGTTCGGGGCGATGGCGCGCTGATGGGCACTGTCGGTCGTGCGCGGCACGAAGCGCCCTTTACGCACGCCTCGCAAGCCTTCCTCGCGCATCACTCGATGCACACGTTTGGGGTTGATGCGCATGCCCTGTGCGCGCAGGGCATGCGTGAGGCGCCGGCGACCATAGCGGCGCCGGCTTTCCTCGTGGACCTGTATGATCGCTGCACGCAACGGAGCGTCCGCGTCGCTCTGTGGCGCACGTTCTCGGGCCTGCCAGGCGAAGAATCCCGACGTCGATACCTCAAGTACCCGGCACATGAACCCGATCGGGTAGTGAGTCCGCTGCGAGGCGATATAGGCGTACTTCACTTGGACTCCTTCGCAAAGTACGCTGCGGCTTTTTTTATGAAATCGCGCTCCATGCGCAGCTGAGCATTCTCGGCTCGAAGCCGTGCATTCTCAGCTTCCACATCGCTCACAGGACGGCGCTTCCCGTCCTTGGCGAACCCTGCTCCATCACGCGAAATGCGGATCCAATTAGCCAGCGTCTTGACCGAAATACCGAGCTTGCGGGCAGCCTTTGCCGCTCCGAGGCTCTCTGCCAATGACACTGCCTGCGCCTTGTAATCGGCGGTATATTGAGCACGAACCTGACGTTCCATAGTGACCTCCAAGTGGTTGGTTTAATCCATCCATTAGAGGTCCGTCAACGGGGGACCACTTCAGGGGGCACCGGCACCCCAGGAGCGGCCCTTGCTCTTGTCGGTCGCCCAGGACCTATCCTCGCCCCGCAAGACGGCAAGGCCCGCCTCCTGCGGGCCGTCACAATCCATGACCGCTGTTTACGACCAGCTTGAGGAGAGAATCGGGTGTTGGAGTCGGCCGCAAAGCCGTATAGGGCCTCCGCCCGGTCTAGTCAGAAAAAATATCGGGCACGGCCTTCGGAGCCTCGACTGGGCCTTCCGCCGTCCGCCGGGTATTCCGCCCCCATTGTCCCCAGTTCGAGCAATGAGTCATCCTGCAACGGTTGCCGCATGTTTACTTGCCCATCCCGCGCGCCCGAACAAGATTGCTAATCGCGACTCGCGACAACACGCGCGATACCATTTCGGCAAACGCTCATAAAAATGAGCTATTCGCTGCCACATACTGCTTGCCGTGCCACAACATATCCGCATTGTCTGTTTACAATGGCCGAACAATGAGGATCGGATTTGATAAGGACGCGGCCGCCATTGTGGGAATGAGCGCCGCACGGCTCAAAGCAGGATCTCGGCGGGGTAGCCTGGAAAAGTGTGATCAGCAGGTCGGGCGTTCGATTCGTCTCGCCGGCACTATACAATCCAGGGCGTCACACCTTTGCGAAGTGCCTTTTCTAAAATCCGCCCCTTTTCTACAACCTACCTCCTGCCCGCGCTGGGCCAAGTGGTATCGCACGTAGATCTCCGTGGTGTTTCCGGCGTTGTGGCCGGGCAGGGCCTGGGTCTAATCCCGGTCGCCTGCGGCCTTCGTGCACGTCAAGGCCTCGGCCCTCAGGTGATGAAAGTACAGGCCTTCGCCGCGGGCTCGCATCATCAGTCCTTGCCGGATCGAATCGAACCCCGACGGGGTGTGGGTTGCCCGGCGCCTGACGCGAAGAGAGACAGGCTCCCGATGCGTCGGCGGAGCGCGTGGACGCGGTCGGCCAGAGCTTTGAGCACCAGTGTCCGCGCGAACAGCAATCACGTCCCGTCGTCGAGGTCGTGACGCTCCGCCCTTTCGGGGTCCGGTCTGCCAGACGCAGGCGCCGTAGATCTCCTATGCGGAGGACCGAGGCAAGGGCCATCTCGATCACGCGGTGCCCTTGCGGATCCCAACCTTTACCATCACGCGAACGAACCCACCCATACTCATTGTAACGGACCTACTCGGGATTACAGTGAGGCGCTTGTGTGGCGAGCCGATTCCAAGAGTGCTCTGCACGCGATTAGCAGGGAGTTTGCCGGTATTTTGTAGCCGAAAGGCGACACAGGAAGGGAAGCGGAAGGCCGCATAACGACGCCTGGCCTCAGGCAGGCCTGGCTACGGGATTGTGCTGTCAACCGGCCGGCGATGGTCGCGTAGAGTCGGCGGGCCCGGCAGGCGAGGGGGCGAAGCGCCCCGCCGCGGTGGCGCGCGATCGCGGGTGCCTCATAACGCGCCATGGCAACTTTGGCCCCTATCAGAAAGAGGGACTAGGCCCCGGGCCCAGTAGGGATTGGCATCGATGGGTAGAATCATGACACGAATATTATGAGTCTCGTATGTGATACTGAGCATTATCAAAGAGTCGTAGGATATAACGTGGTACATTAATCGCACTCCCGGCGAATGGTTGGGTGGTGCGGGGAGAGGAGGTCCGGGATGGCCATGGCGGATACGGGTACGGCATGCGGATCGATCCGCCATTGCGCGCCCCATGCCGCCGGTAATCTCGCGACAGGGTGGGCCCCCGGGGGATGTTTTGGTGGCAATCAGCGCCGCGGAGAGATCGTGGCGCCGGGCATGCCACGGCGTGCGCTTGCCGGACGCCCTTCGCGTACGACGGATAGGATCAGGACGGGATGGGAATGACCCTTGGGTGAGGCTTACGGACGACAGATTCCGTGAGCCGGTGTCTGTGCCCGCGTGCGGTCGGGGCTCGGGATAGGGCGGCGCGGTACGGGGTCGCAGCGAGGCGCTATCGACGCCGGACGCCATGCGACACGATGTGACGCAGGACAAGTGCATAATAGTCGTCTTGCAAGTCTGTTTCGTTTCCTGGAGTGGTGAGGTGGCATGGGAAAAATCGTTGCGCGCATGGCGCGGCGCAATACCGGTTATGGCCGCTGGCCGGCCTTGGAGGCGCGCATTCGCCTGTGGCTATTGCGCGGGCTCCTGGAGACCGAGAGCTGGCGGCCGCTGTATCTGGGCGATGCGGGTGAGGGGTACGAGGATACCGAGGCGTTTCAGATGCGGCGCTTGCTGGGCCTGGAGGCGCTCGCCCGCAATGCCTCGCGGCGGACGGTCCTGGCGGCCATGAGGGCCGCGCTGCGGGCCACGGAGGCCGCGGAGATCGATGGCTTGCCGGGCGTGCAGACCTTGAGCGCCGAGATTCATTTGAGTGCCATCGAGCAGGAGGTCCTGCTTTTTGCGGCGCTTGCCAAAGCCGCCGGGCTGTTTCGGCAGGGCCTTCAGTATATGGGCAAGGTACGGAACCGCGCCGAGGCGACCGCGCTGACCGCCGTGTGCGTCGGGATAACGTCACAGGAGGCGACGGCGGTGCTGGCGCGCGGGTCCGTGCTCGCTGCGGTCGGTCTGGTCACCGTGGAGGCCCAAGGTTACGGGAGCAACCTTGATGATTGGCTGGAGACGGCACCGGACCTCCTGGGGCACCTGCTTGACCCGGACCTGTCGGCGGCGACGCTGCTGGCCTCCTACCTGAAGACCGGCGGTGAGCCGGCGCGCTCGCTAGCCGACTTCAATCACCTCGCTCATGTGATCGCGTTGGCCAGGCCGCTCCTTAAGTCTGCGGCTGCCGGGCGGCGCGGCGTCAACGTGTTGTTTTATGGCCCACCGGGCACCGGCAAGACCGCCTTGGCGCGGGCACTTGCGGCCGATCTCGGTATGCGCCTCCTCGAGGTCGCGGTCACCGATGCCGATGGCGATGTGTTGGCGCCACAGGGGCGGGCCCGGGCGTTGCGCCTGGTGGCGCATCTCGCGGCTCACGGCCAGCAGGCGATCGTGTTGTTCGATGAGGTCGAGGATTATTTTCGGGAGGAGTATGCGTTCCCAGGGATGGTCGACCGGGTCGGTTTGGGCAAGGGCTTCTCGATCGATCTCCTGGAGCAGGTGGCAAGCCCAGTGGTCTGGATCGGCAACAAGATCGATGACATCGATCCGGCGCTGCTGCGCCGCTTTAGTCTTGCCTGTGAGATCCCGCCACCGCCGACGGTGGTCCGCGCGCGGCTTGCCGCCGAATATCTGACGCCCTTGGGCCTTGCCGACCACCCGCTGACTGAGCGTATCGCCCGCCACGAGGGGCTGGTCCCGGGTCTGTTGGCGCAGGCCGCGCGCACGACGGCATTGGCCGCCATCGAGGATTGCGAGGCCCGTGCCACATATTACGCGCAGGTGTTGAACGGGCTTTTGGCGGCGCTCGGTCAGGCGGCGCTGCCGGGCCGGGAGGCGGCGATACTGGGCTATGACGAGGCGTTCGTGAATGCCGACTGCGATCTGATGGCCCTGATCGACGGTATCGGCCGCCTGGGGTGTGCGCGGATCCTGTGCGTGGGGGCGCCCGGCACGGGAAAGAGTGCCTGGGCGCGGCATCTGGCCTTGGTCTTGGGGCGGCCGTTGCTTACGTATCGTGCCTCGGATCTGCTGGATCCTTATCTGGGCATGTCCGAACGGCATATGGCCGAAATGTTTGCCCGGGCCCGCGCGCTGCCCTCGGTGCTGTTGCTAGACGAGTGCGACTCCTTTCTGCGCAGCCGCGTGGGGGCGCGGCATCACTGGGAGGTGACGCAGGTCAATGAGATGCTGACGCAGATGGAGCGGTTCGAGGGGATCTTTGTCGCCACGACCAATGCCCGCGAGGATATAGACGAGGCGGCCTTTCGTCGTTTCGATCGCATCGTCACCTTTCGTCCTCTTGTGCGGGATCAGCGGCGGGCGCTCGTGACGCGGATCCTGGCCGATCAGGGGATGGCCGTTGGCCTGTCTTTGCCGGAGACCCGTCTCCTGGACCAATGCGAGGGCTTGACGGTGGGCGACGTCGCCGCCGTTCTGCAAGGGTTGCGCCTGGAGGAGACCTGGGCCGCCGCCGGCCTTGTCAAGGCCATTTACGCCGCGTGGCGCGGCCGCGGCCGTACCGACAGGCGCGGCATGGGGTTTACTGCGGCCATGTCCTAGGACGGGCATCGCACCCAAATTCGCGCTTGTGGGATCGAAACCGTAGGCCGCGGGTTCGCAGGGCGCTGGGCCGAAAGGGGGCCTTCGGGGTGTGGACATAGGGCGCCGCGCTGCGGCGCTCCTTTGGCCTGGCGGGGTTTGGGGGCGACGGGGGCAGGCCGAGCAACGAAGCAACAGGGGGTGGTTATGACAGTCTTGCGTGTAGCAGCGGAATGGGTCGTGGAGCCGAGTGAGAGGATTATCTTTCTGGGGGCGGTCGATGACGGGCGCCGATTGATACCAGGGGAATGGATGGGTTACACCGTGGAGGATTGCAACGACGAAGGCCCGCAGAAGTATCCTTGCGTTCTGGTCAAGGACCGTGACGGCGCGCGCTTCGATTTCTGTGGGTGGCGGACCTGGTGCCCGGATGAGCCGGCCCTTCCGTATAATACGAACGTGTTCGACAAGACCCTGGTGGCAGGCGAGTTTTTCACGGTCATCGATGATGAGGGCGAGGAATTGACCTATCGCATCACATCGGTCAGCCCGGCAGGCTAAGGGCGCGGCCGGGCCGTTGCGCCAGGGTCTGAGGATAAAAAACCCGTCTCGGGGCGAGCCGCGTCGCGAGCATGGGCGCCATGGGACGACACGAGGTGGGATGCGCAAGGACGAGAAGAAGACGGGGCGATCGAACGGCAGGCCCATTCCAGGCTTGGCGGAGGCCGGCATGTCGCGTGCCGCGGCGGCCAAGGGGCCCGAAAAAAGGCCAGCAAGCGCGAACGGGCCGCGCAAGCCGGCCATCCGTTCGTCTGTGACTTACGACCGGAAGGAGACCCAGGAGCGGCTTATGCGCTCGCGCTTCGTGGGCTGCCTTTTGGGTGGGGCGGTGGGGGATGCCCTGGGCGCGCCAGTGGAGTTTTTGCGATATTCAGAGATCGTCGCGCGTTTCGGACCTGCCGGGATCACCGCTTACGCCCCGGCCTATGGGCGGTTGGGGGCGATCACAGACGATACGCAGCTGACACTCTTTACTGCCGAAGGCCTGATCTGTGACCGCATGCGTCGCGCCCTCGGCTATCAGGGGACGGTCGAGGGCCTGGTGGCGGCGGCCTATGACCGCTGGTTTTGCACCCAGACCGGGCGACCGCCGCGGTTCTCCGATGATCGCGGGTCCGCCGATGGGTTCATGGTCGGCGGGAACCGGGGCATAGGGGGGTGGCTTGTGTCCCATGAGGGTCTCCATCACCGTCGCGGTCCTGGTGAGACCTGCCTGTCGGCGCTACGGGCCATGACGACCCTGGGGCGGCCCGCCCTGAATAATAGCAAGGGGTGCGGCGGCGTCATGCGCATTGCCCCGGTGGGGCTCGTGCAAGGCCAGATGGGCGGTGCGCCGCGCGAGACCATGATGCTTGGCAAGGCCCTGGCGGCGCTCACGCACGGCCATCCGACCGGCGCAATCGCGGCCGGGGCCCTGGCGGTCCTGGTGGCGGAGATCGTGCAGGGGCGCGACACGAGGGAGGCGCTTGCGGTCGTCCATGAGTGTCTGGCCGCCGAGAGGTACGGCCAGGAGACTCAGGACGCGCTACAGCGGGCCGAGAGGTGGGCGCGCCATCGTCCCGACGATCCCGTTGCCGCGATCCCGCATATCGGCGAGGGGTGGATCGCCGAGGAGGCCTTGGCGGTTGGGGTCTATTGTGCGCTCACCGCCCGGGATTTCAGCGACGGCGTGATTCGTGCGGTAAACCATGGTGGCGACTCCGATTCGACCGGCTCGATCACCGGCAACATTCTCGGCGCACTGTGGGGGGTCGAGGCCATTGCGCAGTCCTTTCTCGAGCCCTTGGAGCTGCGTGATGTCATCATCGAGCTCGCCGAGGATCTCGCGGCGTTGCGGGAATGGGGTATCGAAAACTCCGACGGCGCCGGCCGAAAGGTCGATCGCGCACGGTGCGAGCGAATGGAGAAAAAATACCGCGGCCAGTGAGTATCTGATAGGGGAATACGCGAATCCGTCGCCCTATAGGAAGTTCGCGAGCTTATGGAAGAAGTGCTTGATGGCTCCAAGGCCCGAGCCGCCCCGGGGGGGTAGATAGCCCTTCAGAAAATAGGCCTTGTAGGGTCCGGAGTGGGCCAGTAGTCCGGTCTTGGGATTGTAGCGCCGGCGCACGACGGTTGTGGGCTTTGTGAAGCGCAGGCCGCGTTCATCCTGGAGCGCCGCCTTCATGTAGTGGATCCAGATGGGCAGCGCCTCGCGCGCCCCGGCCGCCCAGCGCCCGAGACTATGATTGTCGTCATAGCCCACCCACACGGTCGTGACCACGCGCGGGCTGTAGCCTGTGAACCAGGCGTTGGTCTCGCCGTTGGTGGTGCCGGTCTTGCCGGCCAGTGCTCGGCGGTGGAGGATCTGCGCGGCAACCCCTGTGCCTTGGTGGATGACGCGCTCCATCATGCGCGTCATCAGGAACGCGACACCGGACGGAATGGCGGGTGTCGACGGCGTCTCGGGCTTGTAACCGAGTGCGCAGTCGCGTAGGGAGATATGCTCACCGCTTGCGGTTTGGATGCGTGAGACCAGGTAGGGGCGAGGCCGATAGCCGCCGTTTGCAAAGGTGGCGTAGCCGCGCACGATCTGCATGGGGGTATAGTCGCCGGAGCCAAGCACCATGGACGGGACCTGGGGGATCTGCTGAACCGGAAAGCCGAAGCGATGGACGTAGGCGGCGGCATACGGGATGCCGATATGAAGCAAAAGGCGCACGCTCGGGACGTTATGGGAGTCGGCGAGATCCTGCCAGACCGCGATCGGCGTGCGCGAGAAGGTGTTGCTGTAATTGGTCGGCCGGTAATCGCTGCCATCGGGAAGCGGCACGCTGAGCGGCGTATCCTTGATGAGCGATACCGGTGTCAGATAGTGGCGATGGCCGGCGGCCTTCAAGGCGGGGGCGTCCATGGCGGCGGCGTAGACGAAGGGCTTGAAGCCCGATCCCGGCTGGCGATAGGCATACAATGCGCGATCGAAATGGCTGAGCTTGTAGCTAAAGCCGCCATTTAAGGCCAGGATCGCGCCCGTATGGGCATCGAGAGAAACGAGCGCGCCCTGGACCTTGGGTACCGCCGCCAGTTGCCAGCCGGCATTGGCGACGCGTTGCCACACCGCAGTCGCACCCCACACGCGATTGCCGGCCCCGGCGTTGGTGGCAGCCACATAGTGGCGCAGCCATATGAGGTCACCAGGCTTTAGGACCTGGTTTACGGCGCTCGCCTGCAGGCCTTGCGGCGGCAGGCGGACCCAGGCGACATCGGTGCGATCCAGGATGACGCTGCGATGTCCCTCGAGACGTATGCGCGCCTCCCCCGGGCTGCTTTGCACGACCACTCCCCAGCGCAGATTGGCTGGGTCGCGGTCGGGGAGCACGGACGGCCGGCCGCCGGCAAGCGCCGCTTTCAGGGCAGCACCCTTGAGGCGCGCGATCGGTCCGCGCCAGACCTTGGGGTCGAGGCTGTCTAGCCCCATGGCGTAGTTCTCGAGGCCCACCGCCAGACTGTGATCGGCGGCCCGCTGATCCCGCGGTGAGATCGTCGTATAGACGCGCAGGCCGCGGCGATAGGTGAAGTTTGCCCCAAAGCGCTTCACGAGCCATTTGCGGATCCATTCGGTCGCATAAGGCGCGATGTTGTTCGCGGGCGCATGATAACGCGCACGGATAGGTTGCGCCTCGGCAAGCACCATGGCGTGGTGCGTGATGTCATGATCGGCGAACATGCGATGCAAGACATAGTCACGACGCTCGCGGGCAAGCTGTGGGTTCTTAACAGGATTGAAGTAGGAGGGGGCCGCCGGCAATCCGGCCAGAGTCGCCATCTGCGCGAGCGTGAGCTGCGAGACATCCTTGCCATAATAGGTGCGCGCCGCGGCCTCGACGCCATAGGCGCCTTGGCCGAGATAGATCTTGTTCAGATAGAGATCGAGGATCTGCGCGCGCGTGAGGTGATCGGCGAGCTTGTAGGCGAGCAGGATCTCGGCGACCTTGCGCGCGATCGTCTTTTTCGGTGAGAGATAGAAGTTGCGCGCCACCTGCTCGGTGATCGTGCTCGCGCCCTGCACGGGTGCCAGATGGATGATGTCCACGAATGCGGCGCGCAGTATTCCCGGATAGCTCACCGGATAATACAGGGGGTCGTGGCTGTAGAACCGGCCGTTTTCGGCGGCAATGAACGCCGCCTGGAGGTCTTTGGGGATCTTGGCCAAGGGCAATGCAAAGCGGATCTGGGGGCCTATGGCCTGCAGCAGCCGACCGTTGGCGGCGTAGATGCGCAACGGCTGTTCGGGATGCCAGTCCTCGAGGGCACGTACCGCCGGCAGGTGGTCCCAGGTCCACCATGTCCAGGCGCCGATTCCAAGCAGGGTATTGAAGCCGCCCACCACGAGCGCGAGCAGCACCCAAAACCGCCACCTCGGGCGAGGCCGTGATGAGGGGGGTGTGGGTTCAGGTGTCGACACGGGTTTCGCGGTTCGCGGGTTTTATCCGAGGTCCGGGCGCAGTGCTCGTTGTGGTACGCCTCGGGTCTTGCGGGAATGATGGGGCCATATCGCCATGGTGTCCAGAGTACGGTAAGAGGTTGACCGGACACAAAGGTTCCCCGATGCGAGGCGGCCCTGGCGGGAATCGCGGTTGCCCGCGGCGGGCGGCCGACTATTCCTATCCTGGAGCGGGTGCGGCAAGGTCGTCGCTCACAGTCGGCGCGGGGGTGGATTCAGGCGTTCGAAGACATTATCCATGCGATGCCCCTGGGTGTCGTAGGCGCGGACATGGAGGCGATGCAAGCCTGGCACGATGACCACCAGACAATCCCTGCGCGGAATCTCCGGGGGTCGGGCGAGGACGAAGGCCGGCCCGCGGGCGCAGGGATTATGCGGGAAGGCGTGGTCGAGGCGCGCGACGAAGCCGCGTGCCTCCCGGCGCGCCTCGCGCGCGGAGGCAAAGGGTCCAGGCGGGCGCGCGGCGAGCGCCACATTCAAGTGTTGGCGCACGGCCTGTTGTTCGACCACGATCCGGAAACTCAAGGCCGCAGCCCACAACCCATAGAGGACGGTCAGCGCAATCACGATGCGCGTGAATCGCCGCGTGCTGGTGCTCGCCAGCCCGGGGCGGACCTGCGCGCGCGTAGCCAGGTCTTCGGACCGCGCCGTCATGCCGTATCCCTGGAGGGGTCGGGTGGTGTCTCAAAGCCGCCACGGTAGGACCAATACAGGAGCACGGCACCGATCGGGATCATCGGGATCGACAGGATCTGGCCCATGTCGAGCCGGCCGAGCACGAAACCGAGCTGGATGTCAGGTTGGCGCGTGTATTCGACGAGGAAGCGAAAGATCCCGTAGAACAGGACGAACAGACTGCCAACCGCGCCCACGGGCCGCGGTTTGCGACCGTAGATCACGAGGATCGTCAGGAGCAAGACCCCCTCTAGGAGAAATTCGTAGATCTGCGAGGGTTGGCGCGGTTGCGGACCGCCGGCCGGGAACACGATCGCCCACGGGAGGTGGCTTACGCGCCCGAACAGCTGATCGTTGATGAAGTTTGCAAGCCGTCCAAGGCCGAGGCCTATGGGCGCTGCCGGTGCCACGAAGTCGAGCACGGTCATCGTCGATCGCCGGTATTTGCGCCCGTAGACCCAGCAGCCGAGGATGACGCCTATAAGCCCGCCGTGGAAGGACATGCCTCCGTCCCAGACCTCGAGGATCTGCAGCGGATGGCCGAGGTAGTAGGGGAGGTCATACCACAGGACGTAACCCAGGCGGCCACCGGCGATCGCCCCCACCGACAGGTAATATTCGAGGTCGAGGACCTGCTCGCGCGTCCATTGCCATTCGCGGCGACGTCCCCGCCGGATCAGCCACAACGTGCCGATGACGAAGCTTATGATTTCGAGCAGGCCGTACCAGTGGATGGGGATCGGGCCTATGTGAAATCCGACGGGGTTGATGTGCGGGTAGGCGAGCATGCGTGTCCGTTCAGAGTCGCCCGAGAATGGCGAATACCGTCCCGCGTGTCAAGGACGGCCGGGTGCGTCTCGCCATTCTCCTTGTGAGGCCATAAAGCCCGGAACACCCGGCGGCGGTATCAGAAGTCCCATACGAGCCCCTGGACCGCCTGTCGGGCGCCTCTCCCCGCGACGCGCGCCACCGGATATCCGTGATCGGCGCCGCATCGGGAATCCCCCTGTGTCACAGTAGTTGCCGCCTCCATTAATCGTTAATCTGGGGGGCGAGGTGAGAGAACGATGGCACGATACGCACAACGATTGAAGGATCAGGCCGTGGCCCGGCTGTTGCCGCCAGAAAGCGCTTCAGTGGATACAGTGGCTCACGAGCTGGGGGTAGGCATCGCCACGCTCGAGCGCTGGCGAGCCGAGGCCTTGGGGGCCCCGAGAACGGAGCGGACCTGGACGGCCACTGCCCGTCTGGAGGCCGTGATCGCCACCGCCGCGCTGGACGAGACGGCCCGCAGTGCATGGTGTCGTGAACAGGGCCTGTATCCCTCGGATCTGGAAGCCTGGCGGGATCAGGCCATCGCGGCATTGGCCACCCCGGCCGAGGTCCGGGCCAGACCCGAGGAGACCCGCAAGGATCGGCGGCGCATTCAGGAGCTCGAACGCGAGATGCGGCGCAAAGACAAGGCCTTAGCCGAGACCGCGGCCTTGTTGGTGCTCTCAAAAAAACTCTCGGCGATCCTTCGAGAGGGCGCGGACGAATGATTCCGCTGAACGATCGCCAAACTTTCGCCCAGAATATCCGGCAAGCGCAGGCCGCAGGGGCCCGCCTGCACGCCGCGTGCGCGCTCGCCGGCATTGATAGCCGCACCCTGCAACGTTGGGAGCGGGGCTTGGGCCTCACGCACGGAGACCGACGTCCAGAGGCTGTGCGCAAGACGCCCTTGCATGCCTTGTCCGCGGCCGAACGCGCGCGGATTCTGGCGGTGGCCAACGAACCGCGCTTTGCGGAAATGCCGCCTGCGCGGATCGTGCCGAAACTGGCCGA
The DNA here is from genome assembly GCF_003333315.1 of Acidiferrobacter thiooxydans. GTDB lineage: Bacteria > Pseudomonadota > Gammaproteobacteria > Acidiferrobacterales > Acidiferrobacteraceae > Acidiferrobacter > Acidiferrobacter thiooxydans. The sequence continues at coordinate 844,584 of NZ_PSYR01000002.1, read as the reverse complement.
TGAAGGCGTGTATCTCGCCTCCGAATCCACGTTCAGCCGGGTCTTGCGAGCGGCAGGGCAAACCCACCACCGGGGTCGGGCAAAGACCCCGCGGCCTTCGCGACCGCCCACCACTCATGTGGCTACCGGCCCCCGCCAGGTCTGGTGCTGGGACATGACCTATTTGCCAGCCGAGGTTACGGGGCTCTGGTTTTATCTCTACCTGATCCTCGACCTCTATAGCCGCAAGATCGTGGGCTATACGGTCGCCGACACCGATGACGCTGATCACGCGGCGCATCTCGCGCGACGCACCGCTCTTGCCGAAGGAATCCACGGTCTTCACGAAAAGCCCGTGCTCCACGGTGACAATGGGGCAACGCTCAAGGCCACCACGGTGCTTGCCATGCTCCATTGGCTGGGCGTGAAGCCGTCCTACTCCCGTCCGCGCGTCTCCGACGACAACGCCTTCGTGGAATCGCTCTTTCGCACCGCCAAATACCGGCCGGAATTCCCGGAACGAGGCTTTGCGGATCTGGAATCCGCGCGTGCCTGGGCGGCTACCTTCGTCCATTGGTATAACCATGACCATGCCCACAGCGGGATTCGCTATGTAAGCCCGGCACAACGCCACGCCGGAGAGGATGTCGCGATCCTCACCGCCCGTCATGCTCTGTATCAGGAAGCCAAGGCACGACACCCGCGTCGCTGGTCGGGACCGACCCGCAACTGGTCGCCGATAACGGTGGTCACTTTAAATCCGGAGCGAGAGGCAGCAATCAATGCGGCCCTCGATCCCTTAACCGAAAAACGCAAGAGTGCATAACTTAGGCGGCAACTGCCTTGACACGCACCGGAATGGTTGGGGCGCGGCGCGCTTGCGGCGTCAACCGGTGGCGCGCCTGTCGGCGCTGGCCTTGATGCCTTCCGCCATGCGGAACGCGGTACCCACCACGCGCGACAGATCGCCCATGTCGGCGGGCACGATCATGACGTTCGATTCCTTGGCGATCGCGCCCCATTGGGCGATGAACGATTCCGCGACACGCATGGCCATTGCCTGGCGGGCGCTCTCGTCTTTCAGGCTGTCGCCGACCACCCTCAGGGACTCGGCAGTGGCCTTGGCGACCAGCAGGATCGCCTGGGCCTCGCCCTGGGCGCGCAGGACCTGGGCCTGCTGTGCGCCATCGGCGCGGTTGATCGCCTGTTGGCGCTCGCCCTCGGAGATGTTGATGGCCTGCTGCTTGGCGCCCTCGGAGGTGGCGATGGTGGCGCGTTTCTCCCGTTCGGCGGTGATCTGGAGCTCCATGGCGCGTATAACGTCGGCGGGCGGGGTGATGTCGCGGATCTCGTAACGAAGCACCTTGAGCCCCCATGTGACCGCCGCGCGATCGAGTTCCTGCACCACGGTCGCATTCAATTCGGCGCGCTGCGACAAGACCTCGTCCAGGGCGCGTTTGCCGACGTCCGCGCGCAGGATGGTCTGGGCCAACTGGATCATCGACATGGTCGGATTGGTGGTGCCGTAGGCGGCCGCCTTGGGGTCTGTGATCTGCAGGTACAAGACCCCATCGATGGCGATCTGCGTATTGTCCTTGGTGATGCACACCTGCTTTTGGACATCGATCGGGGTCTCGCGCAGATCGAAGCGATAGGCGACGCGGTCGATGAGCGGGAAGATGATGTTGAGCCCTGGGCCCAATACGCCATGAAAGCGCCCGAGCCGCTCGAGCACGAAGGCATGCTGCTGCGGAACGACCCGTATCCCCTTGACCACCACGAACAATGCGATGAACGCCAGAACGACCAGTATGACGATGCCTGCCCCCATGCCGCCTCCTTGTTCTTCGATTAGGGCCGCGCCGCAGCATGCGCCGGGACCGGCGCGAGCAGCAGGTCGGGGCCGTTGCGGCCGACGATGGTCAGCAGATCGCCCGCGGATACCGTGATATCCCGGTATTCATGGGCAAGCCGACCCGTTCGCGAGCGGTCCCGGTAGGTGACGCGCAGCCCATCGGGCGCCACCGACTCCACACGCACGAGATGTCCGAAGTCCAGATCGGCGGATTGCGCCGCCTGGGTGGCGACCGGCGCGAGTCGCAGATCATTGCCCTCGCGGCCGACGATGGTCAGCAGATCGCCCGCTGACACCGCGATATCCCGGTATTCGTCGGCCAGGTGCCCGGTCCACGAGGTATCCCGGTAGGCGACACGCAGCCCGTCGGGTGCCAGCGACTCCACGCGCACGACATGCCCGGCATCGGGATCGGCCAGCTGCATCGATTCCGGTGTCGGGCGCACGAGTCGCACGCGGATCCTGTGGGCCACCGGCAGGCCGGCCACCGCCCCCAGGGCTACGGTCGCCCAGGCCCAGCCCGCCGGCGCGCCAATCCACGCGACCACGCTCCCCGCCGCCAGGGCCGCGGCCACGGCGAGCAGATAAAAGGTCATGGACGACAGTTCAATGGCTAGGGCCGCTGCCGCCAGGATCGCAAGTAAGGTCCCTATCTCCACGGTATTTTCCGAAGTTCCGCCGCTAGCTTAGGCGCTCGGCCGGTGGGCCGCCAGTATGAGACCTAGCGGAGGCGCCGGCGACCCCGGAAAACGGTCAGGGGGCTTTGATCAGTTGCGCGGCCAACCTCCCCGTTCAGGGGGAGGTCAAGAGCGCGACGGGGAGGTGGCTCAATACCACCGCTCCCGCCCTAGCAAGGTGCGACACTAATCCGGTGTTTGTTGCTGCTCGATGTACTGGCGAATAATGGATATGGGCGCACCGCCGCAACTACCGGCAAAGTACGAGGGGGACCAGAGTGCCCCGCCCCACAATTTCTTGCGGACGCCGGGATAGTTCTTCCTGCGGATCATTCGACTGGAGACGCCCTTGAGGCTGTTCACCAGCGCCGAGACGGCCACCCTGGGCGGATAGTTCACCAGCAAATGCACATGGTCGTCCTCCCCGTCGAACTCCACCAGCTCCGCGCGGAAATCCTGGCAGACGCCGGCGAATAGGCCGCGCAGGTCGGTCAGCACCTCGCTGGTGAATACGCCACGGCGGTATTTGGTCACAAAGACCAAGTGAACATGCAGGTTAAAAACGCAATGCCTGCCGTGTCTTATCTCAGTTGCATCCGTCATCGGCCAAGCATACGATAGAACCATGCTGATTCGCAAAGCCGTGCGCTACCGACTGGAACCGTTACCGGAACAGGGGCCTCTCCTGTCACGCGCCGTCGGTTGCGTGCGCTTCGTCTGGATCGCGCTCTCGCTATCCAGAAGAGCTATCTGGAGCACGGCTGCGGCATCTTGTCCTACAGAGACATGGCCAAGCACCTGACCACCTGGCGGAACGGGGAATCTTTCGGCTTTCTGTCCGAATCCCCCGTCCACCCCCAGCAATGGGCGCGGAAGTTTCTGGACCGGGCGCTCAAGGAGGCCTTTGACAAAAGCAACCCCAAGCGATTCCCGACCCCCAAGAAGAAGGGGCTGCGCGACAGCATGCGCTATCCCGACCCGGAGCAGATCAAAATCGACCTCCGGCCCCAGGATGCCGATGGCCGCAGCGTGCTCCCCCAAATCTTCCTGCCGCGCATTGGCTGGGTGAAGTTCCGCACGTCCCGCATCATCGGTGGGGAAATTCGCAATGTCACCGTCAGTCGCTCGGGCGGACACTGGTATGCTTCCATTCAGACCGAGAAGGAAGTCCCGGACCCCGTGCACCCATCCGTTACCGCCGTTGGCGGTGATCGGGGCGTGGCGAACCTGCTCACGTTATCCGATGGCACCATGTTCCTGCCGGTGACAGCTTATCGGGATCTGCAAAAGAGGCTGGCGCGGGAGCAAAGAAAGCTCGCGCACAAAGTGAAGTTCTCGGCCAACTGGAAGCAACAGAAGGCCACAATCGCGCGCTTGCATCAGCGCATCGCGGAGATTCGCAAGACCGTACTGCATCAGATCAGCACTACCACCGGCCATGCGGCCGGCAATGTCAGCAAAAACCACGCGGTCGTGGTGCTAGAAGACCTGAAAGTACGGAACATGACCGGCTCCGCACAGGGAACGGTCGAGCAACACGGACACAACGTTCGGCAAAAGGCGGGGCTGAACAAATCCATCCTCGATCAGGGATGGGGCATGCTCAAACACATGCTGGGCTACAAGCTCCAGTGGGCCGGCGGCATGCTGCTCCTGGTGAACCCAGCCTATACCTCGCAAACCTGTTCGGTTTGCGGTGTGGTGGACGCCGGAAACCGTAAAGTACAGGCGGTGTTCCATTGCCTGCACTGTGGGTATGAAGCCCATGCCGATGGGAATGCGGCACAGAACATCCTCGCAAGAGGGTTGCACCCTGCAAAGGGAATAACGGCGGGGCACGCCGGGGTAGCCTGTTTCGCGGCGTAAGCCGTGAAGTTGGCCCAAACCAAAGGGGATGGGTCAATCAAAGCGGCTGAAGTAGGGCTGCTGCTGGCAGGAAGGAATCCTTGTCCTTCAGGGCGAGGAGGATATCAACCATAGGGCCTCTTCGGCAAGCGGAGGCGCGAACAGGTACCCCTGCCCACATACGCAGCCCATGGCGATCAGAAGTTGATTCTGCTCCCCGGTCTCTATGCCCTCGGCCACCGCCTCGATGCCGAAGGCCTGCGCGGCGCTGATCATGCTCTGCACCAGAATCCGGTCGGCGGGCTCGCGCGCCAGTCCGGACACGAAGCTGCTGTCGATCTTGATGCTGTCGATAGGCAGTGACCGAAGGTGCTGGAGTGATGCGTAGCCGGTCCCGAAGTCGTCGAGGGCCACCGATATACCCAGTGCCCGGCAGTCCATGATGAGCGCGCGCGCTGACTCGAGGTCCTGAATGGTGCTCCATTCGACGAGTTCGACCCCAAGGTAGCGCGGATCTATGGCCGCCGAGGAGGCCGCCAGCGTACGCCGCAGGGTCTCGCAGAACCGATGATTCTCGATCGACGAGGTCGACAGATTGATGTGCAGTTTCTTGAAGATCCCTCGGCTCTGCCAGCGTGCCAGCACCGCCACGGCCTCGGCTATCACCCAGGCGTCGAGTTTCAGGCTGTTGTAGGTGTGTTCTATAGCCCCCATGAATTGGGGCGGCGCCAGAAGCCCATGGACTGGATGGCGCCAGCGGAGCAGGCCCTCGGCGGATACCATCTCGCCGGTCCTGATGTCGACTATCGGTTGATAATAGAGGACCAGCTCTCCGCGCTCCAGGGCCCGGCCGAACTCCAATATGAGATCGCCTCTGTGGGCGGCGGCCAGCGCCATGGCGTGCGTAAAGAGCAGGCCTCTATGGCCGCCGGCGCGTTTGGCCTCGTACATGGCGATATCGGCGTTGTGCAAAAGCGCCTGGTCGGCGCCGGCATCGACCGGATATACCGTATAACCGAGGCTGATGCTGACGGCAATCTGCAGGGCTGCCGTACCCCAACGGATGCGCAGCGCCTGACGGATGCGTTCTATGACCACCTCGATCTCACTGTAGCGGCTCACATCTTCGAGGAGCAGGGCAAACTCATCGCCGCCTAGGCGTGCCAGGGTGTCGCCGACCCGGATCAGGTCCTGGACCCGCTGCCGCACCTCGACAAGTAGGGCATCGCCCATGGTGTGGCCGAGTTTGTCGTTGATCATCTTGAAGTTATCGATGTCGAAGGTGATGACCGCCATCAGCCGCTCGCGTCGTATCGCCATGGTCATGGCGTGGTTCAGGCGATCGTAGAGCAGGTTGCGGTTGGCAGCGCCCGTAAGCGGATCGTGCATGGCCAGTTCGCGTAAGCGCTGTTCGGTGTGATAGCGATGCAGCGCGGCGCCGACGAAGTCGGTGACGAGCGCAATCATGCGCATGTCTTCCGGATCAGGGAGCCGGCGTGGGACATGAAACCATGAGATGGCGAGGATCGCGAGCACCCGGCCATCGGCTGTGACCGGACTGCAGAGGCTCGCGGTGAGGCCTGATTCGACGTACTCGGGAAGGGCGTAGGGGCTGGCAGCATAATCGGTGACGAGGATCGGTTTGCGGGTGTGGAGTGCCGCGCCGGCCACCCCGAGACGGTCGTTGAACGAGTAGGCGGCAAGCGATTGATGTCGCGCCGGCAGACCATGGAAGAAGCGGTAGCGCAGGCGATCGGGTTCCTCGCGGACGATGAGCGCCGCGCCGTCGGCACCCAGGTGTGTGGCCAGCCCCTCGGCGGCGATATGAAAGAACCGGCCGATATCGAGCTCGCGCACCAGGCGGTGCAAAAATTCGACGTCGATAGATCCGCTGTTCTTGTTGTCCATTGCCACACCCCCTCCCTGGTCCGACTCGTCTCCCCGGCAGCCCCTCCCCTGCCTTAAGCAGTTTGCCGGTCCATGTATCTGATCACTGTAAGGTTCGTCCTTGCGCCTGTGACCATGCCATGGTCTCTGCGATCTCCGTCGTTCGAGGGCCTCCGTGCCGCTTTGAGCGCCATCCCTTAGCATACTTCGTGCCATCCGACACCGGAGTTGGGAGGGGGACCCTATTCAGGGCCTGCCCGGCCCCTTGCTGCCGCCTTGCTGGTGACGCAGGCCCATGACCTTCGCTACTACGCAATGTGCCCTGGACCTCGACGCACCCGGCATGTGCCGCCATGGTTCCGCGGCCAGGGACTGCCTTTCTCAGATATTTAAATATGCAACAATATCGATAGGTCATGGTCGAGGATCGGCGCGGCGGGTCGCGGTCGCATGGCCCTGTATCCCCGGCGGCGCGCATCCGGGGCGTACTCGCCGCCGACCCGCCAATCCGGCCGGCGCCGCCGATTCAAGGGGCGGCGCTCGCCCGTGGCGCGCTGCCCGATGCCAGCATGCACCGTTACGGGGCATGTGACTAGCAGTCGTTGGCCGCGCCCACGCGCTGCCTGCCTACTGTCCCGTTGGCACGAAGCGCGGCCGGCCCGCGGGCCGGCCGGTGACAGACAGGTTATCAACCGGTAACCTCGTGCCATGCATGATGATGTCGGCATCGGTTGTCTCGTGGCCCCCGGATGAGGTGCCTGCGCAATGCGAGATCGTGCGTACCGCCGGGCTGGCGCATTATCGCTTTGAGCGTTGCGAGGGGCGGCTGGCGGCCCAATCCGCCGCCATGCGCTATGGTGTGCGAGTCTTCGGGCGCGGCGTCGAACGGATCATGGCCAGCGCAGGGGCGGGTGATGTCGGCTGAGGGCGTGACGCGCGGCGCCCGCCAGGGGCCTGGGGGGTGAACGTAGAGACTTTTGCCCGCACCGTGAACGACGGTTCACCATGAGCGCTGGCCGTGTGCGCCTCACGGAGGCCCGATAGTGCGCACACTGGGAGGGCCTTTGCGGGTCATGGGTGATGGCGATAGAGCGATTGGCCGCCGATCGCTGCGTGGTTCATTAGGTCATCGGAGGGGACCATCCTGGCCGACGTCGGGTAGAGCTGCGTCGGCCGGTCGCGTTATTTCCCGCGACGGCATCCCGATTACCGGCGCTCGCCTACCTGGGCGTGCGCGTCCCGGATGCGCGAACCGTCCTGCACGCCCATCTGCTTACTGACCACACAGGCGGGCTTTGCCGCCTCGCGCAGCGCCGTCTGGCTTGGTGCTCGAGTGGTGCCTGGCGTGCGCATGGGGTGCGGTGCTGCGCTTATGGGGCGCACCACTGGCCGGAGGGCCTGACGCGGCCGCCATGACTTTTCCGGTCCGGCCTAGGTCCTTCGCGTCCACCGGCGTCATCGCCAAGGCGCGATGCCGTGATGGCCCCGACCCCTGGGTATACACCCGGACATGTCTCGGTGATCGTGCGCCTAGGCGACATCCGCCATTTTTGGCGGGCGATGCCAGCGACGCCGGGGCTGTGCTCGGCGCCGGGGTTGCCGATAGTGTGCTTCTTTTTGCGTGTCGCGGTGCACACCCTGATGGCATGACCGCCTAGGTGCACACCGAGCCCACGGTCTACCGGCTGACCCCGACCCCGATCGGCAGTGCGTCTACGCGTCGCCGAGACCCTGGTGAGACGCCGAGTCGCCGTACCCGCTACCCGGCTTCCTAGGGCTTCGCGGGTTGCGGCTGGCGGCGTGCGGCGGTGCGCGCATCCAGTATCGAGGTTGCGAGAAAGCCGGCTGCGAAGGTGACGAGGGCGAGCGGTGCCGTAGCGTCGGAGTGTGTAAGTAGGATCGTGCCGCCCGCTATCCAGCCGACAGCCGTGCCGATCCAGGGCGCGTATGGGGTGCGATCAGCGAGTTCGGCTGCGCCGTCTTGTTTGAGCACGGCGCGGTAACGCGCGATCAAGGCCCCACCGATCGGCGGGACCGCGAAACCGATCACCTGCAGCCAGTCGAGAAGGTATTTCCATACGCCGCTTGCGGCCAGCGCCACACCGAGGAGCCCCAGCCATAGCGCCGTGGCGCGATAGCGCAAGCTCATGAGTTTGGCGGCCCCGACGGTGCTGTTGTAGAGGCAGTGGGTGGCGTTCGATCCCTGGTTGATGACGGCGACCGCAACCGCAAAGGCCGCGGGCAGGCCGCCGAATGCAAGGAGGTACCCTACCGGGTTACCGTTCTGGAAGGGATGAAGATAAGAGGCATGGGCCGCGCGCAGGAATCCGGTGAAGAGTTCGCCAGCCCCCATAGCCAGTCCAAAGCCGAGCGGAAAGCCACAGGCGCTTCCGATCCACGAGGCGGCGCGGGTCTTGGCCCAACGGTTGAAGTCCGGCGCTAAGGTACCGGAGTCGGCGAACGCTGCGAGGACCGCCGACAGGGCCGGCCAAAAGCCCATAGTGGGGACAGGCCACGCCGACGGCGTGCCCGCAGCGGTGCGAAGCGCGAGGTGCGCCAATCCATACACGAGGAGCACGGCATAGACAGGCACTGCCGAGAGCGACAGGCGGCTCAAGCCGACGATGCCGGTGGCGGTGATGGCCACATAGAGGATGCCGAGGACCGCGGCGGTGACCGGGTAGGGAATGTGGTAGGCCGACGCCAGGATCTCCGCGGGCATCGCGGTGTTGATCGCAAACCATCCGAGGACCAGCGTTGACAGGAGGCCGGAGACGATACGGTAGCCGCGCCGCCCGTAAACGCCCTGCGCGATCTGCGCGAAGCTTTGCCCGGAGCGCCATCCCCATTCACCAAGCGTCCCGACATAGACGAACATGGCGAGGCTGCCGACCATGGTAGCCAGGACCGCGGTGCGCAGGCCCGCGGTCAAGGCCAGGACCGATCCGGTCATGGTGATGGCAAGAATGAAGGGGAAGCCCATCCAGGTGATCGCCAGGCGCCCGGCACTGAGGCGTTCACGGTCCGAGACCGCGTCTTGCGTATGTTCCTTATGGCGTAGATCCGGCATGGGCATATCCCTCAGGAAGAGGACCCGCCGCCGTCCCTGACGGTCGGGTCCCCGAACGCCCAAGCAATATCCACGCCAGGGGCGTGATCAGTCGGTGCTACGCGATCTGTGGGATGGGCGGGCGAGGCGCGGTGGCCGTTTGCACCAAGGGGTGGCGTGGCCGCCGCGACGCGGGCATTTTGGGTGCATGGCCGCGCTTCGGGCATCCCCGGATATGCCGCCCATACTGGTCGCGACCCATAACCACAATCCCCGGCGGCGGGCCATGGGCCGGGTGTGCTCCCGGTCCAAAGGCCTTGGCGGATGCGTGGGTCGGGTGGCATCATGAGGATTATTCCCCGGGATGCAAAAGGACCACCGTAACGGCGCGTTCGCACCCGTTTCATTTGTCATGAATGCGTATGAAGAGGGGGTAAGTGCATGGACCAGAAGACCCACAGGTCGCAGCCGGGGGCGGGAGCCGAGACCCGCCCGGGGCGCGAGCCGCCGACCTTGTTTTCGCCACTTCAAGTCGGCGCGTGGCCTCTGCGCAATCGCATCGTGATGGCGCCACTTACACGCAATCGCGCTGGTCCCGGGTTCGTCCCGCACGATCTAAATGTCGAGTATTACCGCCAGCGGGCGAGCGCGGGTCTGATCATAAGCGAGGCCACGCAGATCGCGCCCGAGGGTCTGGGTTATCCCGATACTCCCGGGATTTACACCGATGAGCAGGTTGCCGGATGGCGACGGGTGACCGACGCCGTGCATGCCGAAGGCGGCCATATGGTGCTGCAACTTTGGCATGTCGGACGGATCTCGCACCCGTCGCTCCAGCCCGGGCGACAATTGCCGGTTGCGCCCAGCGCGATCAAACCCGCAGGCCAGGCCGCGACCTATGAAGGGCCGCAGGAGTTCGTGACGCCGCGGGCGCTGGCCACAGACGAGTTACCGCACATCCGCGAGCAGTATCGCGAGGCCGCGCGCAAGGCGCAGGCGGCGGGCTTTGACGGGGTGGAGATCCATAACGCCAACGGGTATCTCCTGGATCAATTCCTGCGCGACGGCTCGAATCGGCGCACCGATATCTATGGCGGGTCGCTGCAAAACCGCCTGCGCTTCCCGCTCCAGGTCCTGGAGGCGGTGCTTGAGGTGTGGCCGGCCAGCCGGGTGGGGATACGGCTGTCGCCGAGCGGGACTATGAACGATATGCGGGATTCAGACCCCAAGGCGACGTTTACCGCCATGGTCAAGGCCCTCGAACCGTATGGGCTTGCCTATATCCACATCATGGAGGCCTTGGAGGCCGACATCCGTCACGGCGGGGTGCAGCTTCCCATTGGCTATTTCCGGTCGTTCTACAAGGGTATCCTGATGGTCAATGGCGAATATGATGGGCCCAAGGCCCAGGCGGTCGTGGCCTCCGGTGACGCCGATCTGGTGTCGTTTGGCCGCTTGTTCCTGGCCAACCCCGATCTGCCGGCGCGGTTGCGGGACGGAGGGCCTTTGAACACTCCGGACCCCCGGACGTTCTACGGCGGCGGCGCCGAGGGTTACACGGACTACCCGATGTGGGTGCCGCGGACCGACGGCTCGCGCATGTGAGGGGCGTCCCTTCTGTTTGTGGGGGGCGTCGCTGCGGGAGAGGGCTCATGATGATCTCAGGGCGCGCGTGAGGGGGCGCGCCAGGGCCTCGGGGCGGGTGCGCGGGGCGTAACGTCCGAGCACTTGGCCGGCACGACCAACGAGGAACTTGGTAAAGTTCCATTTGATGGCGCGCGTGCCGAACAGGCCGGGGGCGCGCGCGGTCAGCCACTGAAAGAGCGGGTCGGCGTGCGCGCCATTGACTTCGATCTTGGCGAACACCGGAAACGTGACGTCATAGCGCTGTCGGCAAAAGGCCTGGATCTCGGCATCGGCCGCCGGCTCCTGACCCCCGAATTGATTGCACGGAAAGCCCAGGACGACTAGGCCCTGCTCGCGGTACCGGCGGTGGAGCTGCTCGAGCCCCATGTATTGCGGCGTGAATCCGCAACCGCTCGCCACGTTAACGATGAGCAGCACATGTCCGCGGTAGGCGCCCAGATCCTGCACGCCGCCTTCGGCGGTCCGCACCTGAAGATCATAAAGCGGGAGGGCGGCCTGGGCAGACTTGTTCATGCGCGTCGCGGTCCGTGTCGTTCGATGAATTCGATCTTGTAGCCGTCCGGGTCCTCGACGAAGGCGATGACCGTCGTTCCATGTTTCATCGGCCCCGCCGGGCGCGTGACGCGACCCCCGGCGGTGGCGACTTGCGCGCACGCCGCGGCCGCATCCGCGACCTCGATCGCGATATGCCCAAAGCCCGTACCCATTTCGTAGCTCGCGGTGTCCCAATTATGGGTGAGTTCGAGGACCGCGGTATCGCGTTCGTCGCCGTAGCCGACAAATGCCAGTGTGAAGCGTCCGTCGGGGTAGTCGGTGCGCCGCAGGACGCGCATGCCGAGCGCGTTTTCGTAGAAGCGCAGGGAGCGGTCGAGATCCGCGACTCGTATCATGGTGTGGGCTATTCGCATGGTCGTTCCTCGAGGATTCTGTGGGGTTTGCGGCCGTCGGTCATGGTCGGTCCGTTGCCAGGGTACGGCTGCGGCGGCGGTCGCCACGGGCGGGCGCGGGGTAGACCCTCGCCAGTCGCTTCACGGGCCATGAGGCGCGCATGTCGCACCCTACCGAGATGGGGGCCGGAGTACAAGATGGATGGGCTGGGATATGGGTTCTCTGGGCAATACGTTGCGGACGTCCGGGTGTCCCGGTTTGCGAGTTTTTCGTCATGCACGGGGGGCGAAGATCAGGCCGGTATGGAGGCGGGGTGCGCACATGATCTTGCTGTTGTGCGTCGGCACTGGATATCGGGCACCTGCCGCGTAGGCGGAATGTTGCTGGATGCTCATGGCGGTGTCATGGTGAGAATGGCTGCTGTAACCCGCGAGGGCCCTTGCCTGCTGATAAGACCTATCTCATTGGGCAGAGATCGCTGGGCCGCGCGTCGCCGCGATCCGCGGCCCAGCGCAGGGTTTAGGCCCTGATGGTCGCTGGCGGCCGCTGGTCACGGTCCCTAGGCTCTCTCTCATGGCGGACAGTCCGGCACGAAACGGCGGGGTGAGGCGGCGCATGGGTCTGCGAGATCTCGGTCCTGGGCTCCTCACCGGAGTTGCGGACGATGACCCGAGCAATATCGCCACATACTCGCAGGTCGGCGCGCGTTTTGGCTACCAGCTGATCTGGACGCTGTGGGTGTTTTACCCGCTGGTGGCCGTCATTCAGCAGGTGAGCGCGGAGATGGCGCGGGCCACGGGCAAGGGGCTGGCCGCCAACCTGCGCGATCATTATCCGCCATGGGTCGGCTACTCCCTGGTGGCCATCCTGCTCGTCGCCAACGTCATCAATATCGGGGCGGATCTCATGGCGATGGGGGGTGCGGCGCGTTTATTGTTCGGTGGCCTGCGTCTTTCCTATGCCGCCGGTTTTCTGGTCATCATCGTGACCCTCGAGGTCTTGGTGCGTTACGAACGCTATGCGCGGGTACTGGAGGTCTTGTCCTTGGCCTTACTCGCCTATGTCGCGACGGCGTTCTCGGTGCATGTCGATTGGCGCCAGGCGCTTGCGGGTTTTGTGCCGACGCTCATGCCGGGTCATCACTACGCAACCGCCCTGGTGGCGATCGCCGGGACCACCATTAGTCCCTATCTGCTGTTTTGGCAGGCCGGCCAGGAGGCTGAGATCACGCAACGAGATTCTACCAAGGCCGCACTGATCGCGCGGCCCGCCCAGGCGCCGTGCGAGTTGCGCCGCATCCGCTTCGACACCTATATCGGCATGGCGCTCTCGCAGATCGTGGCGTTTTTCATCATCGTCACCGCCGCCGCGACCCTGGGCGCCCACGGTATCGTGCGCGTCGACACCGCCAGCGCCGCGGCCTCGGCGCTGGCGCCCCTGGCTGGGCCGTGGACCTCGGCAGTATTTGCGGCAGGGCTCGTGGCCACGGGGCTCTTGGCGATCCCGGCCATGGCCGCCGCGTGCGCCTATGCGCTGGCCGGCATATTGCGCTGGCCGCAAGGCCTGGGGGCGCCGATCCACGCCGCCCCGCGCTTCTATCTGGTGCTCGTGTTGGTGTGCACGGCCGGTCTTGGTATCGTGCTGTTGCCGTTCAACTCCATGCGCGCGCTCTATTTGAGCGCCGCGCTGAACGGACTGGTGGCCGTCCCGCTTCTCGCCTGCATGATGATCCTCGCCCGACGACGCAGCGTGATGGGCCGTTTCGTCATCACCACCGGCTCGCTCATAGTCGGATGGGCGGCCACGCTAGTCATGGCCGCCGCCGCGCTCGTACTGGTGGATAGCTGGATTACTTGAGGCCCAACCTATAGTGTCTGGCATCGCCGCACTGCTACCCTGGTTCGCCGTTCAGTAGCATGCTAAGGTATCAGGATCAGGGCGGCTTGGGTCGCCTAGGCCTGGACGCAACTTAAAGAGAAGACCACCAGAAATGGAATCGAGATCCGAAATGGATGTGGTGCTGGCCCAGCCGCGTGGATTCTGTGCCGGTGTCGTGCGGGCCATAGAGATCGTGGAGCGGGCCCTGGAGGTATACGGTCCGCCCGTGTACGTGCTTCATGAGATCGTTCACAATCAGCACGTAGTCGAGGACCTGAAGGCCCGCGGGGCGGTATTCGTGGAGCGCTTGGACGAGGTCCCCGAGGGTGCGCCGACCATTTTCAGTGCCCATGGCGTCGCCACCGCCCTGGTTGACGAGGCCGCCGACCGGCGCCTCGATGTACTCGACGCGACCTGTCCGTTGGTGACCAAGGTTCATTATCAAGCCCAGCGTTACAGTGTTCAGGGTTATGCGGTGATCATCATCGGTCACCCCGGGCATCCCGAGGTGGAGGGGACCCGAGGCCGTATCCCGGGACCTGTGTATGTCGTCTCGGATGTCGACGATGTCGCGCGTCTGGCGGTCGCAGACGAGACCCGGCTTGCCTATGTGACCCAGACCACCTTGAGTGTGGACGACACCAAGGATGTGATCGCGGCATTGCGCGCGCGCTTTACGTATATCCAGGGGCCGGATCTGAGCGGGATCTGTTACGCGACGCAGAACCGCCAGAACGCGGTACGCAAACTGGCCGGCAAGGTTGATGTGTTGCTCGTGGTCGGCGCGCGCAACAGCTCGAACTCGAATCGCCTGCGTGAAGTGGGCGAGCAGCCGGGGACGCGCGCCTATCTCGTGCAGGACGCGAGCGAGCTCGATCGGACTTGGTTTCAGGGGCCGTTGCGGGTCGGGATCACAGCCGGTGCCTCGACCCCCGAGATCCTGGTGCGGGGTGTATTGGAGAGGCTCGGGGATTTTGGCGTGGTGCAGGTCACGGAGATGCCGGCCGAGCCTGAGACGACGACGTTTCGCCTGCCAGTCGCTTTACTGAAGAAGGCCCGCAGCCCCCTTTAGGAACGGGTCCACGGAGTAGGAGAAGTGTTATGCAAGTGCCCATAAGACAACAGTGGAGCATCGGACGTTATATCCTGGGGCAGAAATTGCGGGGCAACAAGCACTATCCGCTGGTCCTGATGCTTGAGCCCTTGTTCCGCTGCAACCTGGAGTGTGCCGGTTGCGGCAAGATCGAGTACCCAGACGAGATACTGGACAGACGCCTGAGCGTCGATGAGTGTCTGCAGGCGGTCGATGAGTGCGGTGCGCCGGTGGTATCCATTCCCGGCGGCGAGCCACTCATTCATAAGGATATGCCGGCGATCGTCGCGGGCATCGTGGCGCGCAAGAAGTTTGTCTATTTATGCACGAACGCCCTGCTGTTGGCGCGGAAGATCGACGACTACACGCCGTCGCCGTATCTCACGTTCTCCATCCATCTGGACGGGCTGCGCGAACGGCATGACCGGTCGGTATGTCGCGAGGGGGTCTTCGACAAGGCCGTGGAGGCCATCAAACTCGCCCGCGACCGCGGTTTCCGCGTGACGGTCAACTGCACCTTGTTCCAGGACGAGGACCCGACCGAGGTCGCCGACTTCTTTGATTTTGTGGCGGGCCTGGGCGTGGAAGGTGTCACGGTATCGCCCGGCTACAGCTATGAGCGCGCCCCGCGCCAGGACGTGTTCCTGCGTCGCGCCCAGAGCAAGATGTTGTTCCGGAAGACGTTTGCGCTCGGCCGCCAACGGCGTGCCAAGTGGCGTTTCAATCAGTCGAGCCTTTTCCTCGACTTCCTGGCCGGCAACCAGACCTATCAATGCACGCCGTGGAGCAATCCGACGCGCAATGTGTTTGGTTGGCAGAAGCCGTGCTATCTCTTGAGCGACGAGGGTTATGCGGCGAGCTTTGCCGAGCTGATCGAGACCACCCCCTGGGAGCGCTATGGCGTCGGGCGCCATCCCAAATGCGACAATTGCATGGTCCATTGCGGCTATGAGGGTACGGCGGTCAATGACACCTTTGCGCACCCCCTGAAGGCCCTCAAGGTCTACCTGGCAGGGCCGCGGGTCGATGGCCCGATGGCCCCCGATCCGGAGCCGTCCTACCAGGATCCGGGCGTGGTGGTGACCGTGCAGCGGGCCTCGCCGAAGAGCGCCGGCTAACCGTCTACGCCGGGGATGGTCTGGACCGACCTTGCGGCGGTCGCCGCCGGCGCGTGGTGCGCGCTGCTTTTGGTGCCGTGGCAACCATGGCGAACCAGCGAGCGCCTCGAGGCGGATCCGACGTCGCCCGCGCGGGTGGCGCTGGGTGACGTCACCGTGCTCATGCCAGCGCGTAACGAGGCGCCGGTCATCGCGCGTTCGTTGGCGGGGCTTGCGAGTCAAGGCGCGGCTCTGAAGACAATCCTCATCGACGACGGGTCGACCGATGGCACTGCGGACATCGCGCGGCACGCGGGGCTTGCCGACCTTACCGTCATCCAGGCCCCGCCACTGACGCCGGGCTGGACCGGCAAGCTGTGGGCGCTGGAACACGGGCGCCAGATGGTCACTACCCCTTATGCGCTACTGCTCGATGCCGATATCGCGCTAAGCCCCGGTCTTGTCGCGACCCTGCTGGAGAAGGCCCGGGGCGAGCGTCTGGCGCTGGTGTCGCTGATGGCGGCCCCGGCCATGAGCGGTTTCTGGGATCGCTGGTGGATGCCGGTATTCATCTACTTCTTTAAGCTCCTCTACCCCTTTCGTCTGGCCAATCGGCCTACGGCAGGCACGGCCGCCGCCGCCGGCGGTTGCCTGCTCGTGACCCGCGAGGCCTTGGAGGGTATCGGGGGTTTTGGCGCCCTACAGGGCGCTGTCATAGACGATTGCACACTCGCGGCGCTCGTGAAGAGACAGCGGGGGGGTGCGACCTGGATCGGACTTACGCATTCGGCGGTCATGTTGCGCGCCACCGACCTGCGGGGCTTCTGGCGCATGGTGGCACGCACCGCCTTCACCCAGTTGCGCTACTCATATACCCTGCTCGTGGCCTGTGCGGTGATCATGGCGATCGTGTTTGTGGCCCCGCTTGCCGCGATCGTCGCAGGCGACACGACGGCGTGCGCCTTGGGTCTCGCGGCCTGGGGGCTCATGGGTGTGAGCTACGTGCCGACCGCACGTTTTTATCGACAATCCCCGTGGACGGTGGCCGCCTTGCCGGCGGCCGGAGTCGCCTTCCTGCTTATGACCTTCACGTCGGCCCTGTGGTATGCTCGCGGCCTCCGGTCCCGATGGAAAGGTCGTGACTACCGGCGGGGATCGGCGTGACCGGCCGGGCGAGACCTGCCGAAACGGCAAAAGGAGAGGCTATGACACGGCAAGAGATAGGGTGGCGGATGGCTGGCGTGTGGGTGGCAGTAGCATGGCTTACGACTGTCAGTGCCCCTGCTTATGCCGCACAGACGGGGCCGGCAGTAGCCGTGGTCCGTCATTTCCAGAATACCCTAATCGCGGTCATGAAGGTGGGCAAGTCCCTGGGGTTCAAGGGCCGCTATGGACAACTCATGCCGGCCGTGCATAAGAGCCACGATGTGGCCTACATCGCCCAGCTGACCCTGGGGCCCTATTGGGGACGGCTTACGCCCGCCGAGCAGCAGGCCTTCGTGCGGGCTTTCACCAAGCTTACAGTGGCCACCTACGCCGCGCAGTTCCGGCGTTATTCCGGACAGGCCTTTCGCCGCGTGACCTCGCAGGAGGTGGCGCAGGGGGATGTCCTGGTCGAGACCGAGCTTACGACTCATGGGCGCAAGGATGCCACGATCGACTATCTCGTGGCGCCCACCGGGGGACACTGGGAGATCGTCAATATCGTCGCCAATGGCGTGAGCGATCTGGCCTTGAAGCGCGCGCAATACACGGCCATTATTCGTAAAAAAGGCTTTCCGGCGCTGCTTGCGACATTGCGCGACAAGGTGGCGCAACTGAGTCACGGCGCCGTCAAGGGTTAGGCAGGGGCGGGGTGAGTGCGGCGTGGTTTCATGGCGGCTGATGCCCGATGTCGGATGAGACGGGCGGTCGCGCGGGTCCTTGCTCTGGCTTGTCTCTTGCTGCTTGCAGGGTGCGCGACGACCGGCGGGCCCGACCCGCTCGAGCCCATGAATCGCCGCTTCTACGCCTTCAATAGCGCGACCGACCGGTTGATCATGAGCCCGGTGGCGCGCGCCTACAAGACTGTGACTCCTAAGCCGCTACGTGCCTCGCTCACCAACTTTTTCCACAACGTGGCCTATCCGGATGTCATCGTGAACGACTTCTTGCAGGGGCGGCTTGGGCAGGGTATCGACGATATCGGCCGCTTTGTCGTCAACAGCACCATCGGGCTCTTCGGTCTCTTCGATGTCGCGACCCCGCTCGGGCTCAAGGCCCATGTCGAGGATGCGGGGCTGACCCTCGGGCGTTGGGGTGTGGGTCGGGGTCCCTACCTCGTGCTACCGTTCGTGGGCCCCGACACCTTGCGCAATACCCCGAGCCTGGTGATGGGGATATTCACCAACGTCTTGTATTACGTCGGCGTGCCGGCGCTCACCGTACCCCTCACAGTCGTCGATGTCATAAACGCGCGCGCCAACGCCAGTGCCTCGCTGCGCTATGTGCGTGAAAATGCCGTCGACAAATACGTCTTTACGCGCGATGCCTACCTCCAGCACCGGGACTACCTGCAAGACGACGGGCACTTGCCGCTGAAGGCGGTCGAGCAGATGATGCTGCCGCCGACGCCCGCTCCGGCACCGGCCGACCCTCCGCCGCTTGCCGATCCACCGCCCCGGTCACGGGTGGTGATGACGGTCCCCGGGCGGCCGGATGTCGCTATCCGCCCGGCGGTACCGGCCGGATAGCGGTCGAGGAGGAGTGATGAGGGCATTGGTGACGGGCGCATCGGGTTTTGTCGGTTCGGCGGTGGCGCGCGCCTTATTGGCCGCAGGGCATGAGGTGCGCGTTGTCGTGCGCAAGACCAGCACCCTTGCCAATATCGCCGACCTATCGGTCGAGCGTGTCGAGGGCGACCTGCTCGAGCCGACCTCGCTACGCGGCATTATGGCCGGCTGCGATGCCTTGTTTCATGTGGCGGCCGACTATCGGTTGTGGGTCCCGGACCGGGAGGCCATGTTTCGGGCCAACGTCGAAGGGACGCGCGCACTCATGGAGGAGGCGTTGACGGCGGGGGTGAGGCGTGTCGTCTACACCAGCAGCGTGGCCACCCTGGGGTCGGTACCGGGGGTGTCGCCGACGAACAGACGCCGGTCTGCTATAGCGACATGATTGGCCCTTACAAACAATCGAAGTTTCGGGCCGAGGAGGAGGTGCACCGCCTGATCCGTCTCGGTTTGCCGGCGGTGATCGTAAACCCCTCGACGCCCGTGGGTCCACGCGATATCAAGCCCACGCCGACCGGGCGTCTCGTGCGCGACGCTGCGCGCGGACGCATCCCGGCGTACGTCGATACCGGCCTCAATATCGTGCATGTCGACGATGTGGCGCTGGGGCACCTGCTCGCCTACGCCCACGGTCGCATCGGAGAGCGCTACATCCTCGGGGGGACAACCTGACGCTCGCGGCGATCTTAACGCTCATCGCCGATATCGCCGGCCGCCGGCCGCCATCGTTGCGCCTGTCACGGCATTGGCTGTGGCCGGTGGCGCTGGCCTCGCAGGCCTACGCGCGCGTGCGCAAGTCGGCAACGCCGCTCGTCACTTGGGATGAACTGCGCATGGCGTCCAAGTACATGTTCTTCGATTCCGCCAAGGCGCGAGCGGAGCTCGGCTACCGCCCGCGTCCCGCCGAGGCGGCGCTGGCCGACGCCGTGGCGTGGTTTCTCGCGGCCGGACGCGCGGCCGGCCCGTCCGCGGACGCAGTGTGATGGCCGGCTGGATCGCGATCGCGGCGCCGGTCGCCGCAGTCCTCGGGCTTGCGGTCTTGATGGCGCAGGTGTGGGCCTTGGGGACATGGCCGGCACGCGAGCCTGCGCCCGCGTGCCTGCCGCCGATCTCGGTCTTGAAGCCCTTGTATCGCGAGGGTGCAGGCCTCTATGAGTGTCTGCGATCGTTCTGCTGCCAGGACTACCCGGCCTATGAGATCGTGTTCGGGGTGCATGATGCTAAGGATCCGGCGATCGCGGTCGTGCACCGCCTGCAGGCGGAGTTTCCGGAGCGCGCCTTAACGCTTGTCATCGACCCCACGCGGCGTGGTGGCAATGCCAAGATCGATAACCTGATGAATCTGATGGTGGGGGTGCATCACGACATCCTGGTGCTCGCGGATGCCGATATCCGCGTGGGCCCGGACTACCTGCGCCGCCTCGCCGGTCCGGTCCAGGACGCGCGCGTCGGTATCGTGACTTGCCTGTACCGGGGGTTGCCAGCACCTGGGCGGTGGTCACGTCTTGGCGCGCTTTTCATTCAGGATTGGTTCGTACCCCAGGTGTTGTTGGCCCATGCCTTGGGATCTGCGGATTTCGCATTCGGGGCTACGATCGCGCTGCGCCGGCCGGTGTTGGCGGCGTGCGGTGGATTCGAGGCCTTGGGTTCACAGCTTGCCGATGACTATGCGCTCGGGGCCCGTACTCGGGCGCTCGGCTGGCGCACGGTATTGTCGTCCTATTGCGTCGACACCGTGGTCTGCGAACCGCGCCTGCGTGATCTCGCTGCCCACCAGCTGCGTTGGTTGCGCACCATCCGCCTCATCAACCCGTGGGGCTATGCCTTTTCGGGTATCACCTTCGGTCTGCCGTTGGCGATGATCGCGGCCGTGATCACCGGGCAGGCCTGGGTATGGGGTCTTGCGTTTCTGGCCTTGATCGTACGCCTCGTGCTACATTCACGCGCTTGCAGGCGCCTGCAAGCGCCCCGGCGCTTCGGGCTCGTTCCCCTGGCGGATGTCTTGCTTTGCGGGCTGTGGGCCCTCGGGCTCGTGGGGCGCAAGGTCAGGTGGCGTGGCACGATCCTGGCTGTGGGTCACGATGGGGGCATTAAAGCGAATCGGGAGTAAGTGCAATGATGAAGACTCTTTTTCTGCATCCGCCGTCTTATGAGGGATTCGACGGCGGGGCCGGATCGCGGTACCAGGCCAAGCGCGAGGTGCGTTCCTTTTGGTACCCCACCTGGCTCGCGCAGCCCGCGGCCCTGGTGCCGGGCAGCAAATTGATCGACGCCCCGGCGGCCGGGTTCAGCCTCGAGGAGGTCTTGCCTATGGCGCAGGGTTACGAACTCGCGATCCTGCATACGAGTTCGCCGTCGTTTGCCTACGACGTCCAGGTCGCCGAGGCCTTGAAGAAGACCTACCCGGACATGAAGATCGGTCTGGTTGGCGCCAAGGTGGCGGTGGCCCCCGAGGAATCCCTCACGGCCTCGCCGGCTATCGACTTCGTGGCGCGCGAGGACTTCGATTTCACGGTGAAGGAGGTCGCCGAGGGCCGTCCCTATGCGGAGATCGACGGGCTCACTTTCCGTGACGAGAAGGGGGCGGTGGTGCACACCCCGCATCGGCCGCCGATCGAGGATATGGATCAGCTGCCGTTTGTCACCGAGGTCTATAAGCGCGATCTGCGCGTCGAGGATTATTTCATCGGTTACCTGAAACATCCCTATGTCTCTTTCTATACCGGGCGGGGATGCAAGTCGCGCTGCACCTTCTGTCTGTGGCCGCAGACTGTGGGTGGCCACCGCTATCTCGTGCGCAGCGCCGAGCACGTTGTAGAAGAGGTCAAGCTCATCCAACGGTATTTCCCGCAGGTCGCCGAGGTGTTCTTCGACGACGATACGTTTACCGACAATGCCCCGCGCGCCGAAGAGATCGCGCGTCGTCTCGGCAAGCTCGGCGTGACCTGGTCTTGCAACGCCAAGGCCAATGTGCGCTATGAGACCTTGAAGGTCATGCGCGACAATGGCCTGCGCCTGCTGCTTGTCGGTTACGAGTCGGGCAATCAAAAGATCCTGAACAACGTGAAGAAGGGCGTGCGCCTCGATATCGCCCGGCAGTTTGCCAAGGATTGCCACAAGCTCGGCATCACCGTGCACGGCACTTTCATTCTCGGGCTCCCGGGAGAGACCCGTGAGACCATCGAGGAGACCATACGCTTCGCCAAGGACATCAACCCTCATACCATCCAGGTGTCGCTGGCAGCCCCTTATCCCGGGACCTTCCTGTACAAACAGGCCATAGAGAACGGCTGGCTCCAGGAGGAAAACAGCAAGCACCTCGTCAATGACCGTGGCGTACAGATGAGTGCGTTAAGCTATCCACACCTGAACCACACGGAGATCTACGATTCCGTGGAGTCCTTCTACAAGCAGTTCTATTTCCGGTCGGGAAAGGTCGCCGAGATGTTGGGGGAGATGGTCAAGAGCCCCCAGATGATGGGCCGGCGTCTGCGCGAAGGGGTCGAGTTCCTGCGGTTTTTCAGGCAGCGCTAGGTGTCGCGGGCGTCTCGCCGGCTGATCGTCACCGCCGACGATTTCGGGCTGTCGTCTGCGGTCAATGAGGCGGTCGAGCGCGCCGCGCGTCAGGGGATCTTGACGTGCGCGAGCCTCATGGTTGGCGAGGATGCGGCAGACGATGCCGTGGCGCGCGCGCGTCGTCTGCCGGCGTTGCGTGTGGGCCTGCATGTGGTGGTGGCGGACGGTCGTCCGGTGCTGCCCCCGGAACGCATCCCCGCCCTGTGCGATCGTCACGGCCGCCTGGATGGCCGCCTGGTGCGTGCCGGGGTCCGGTTTTTCTTTCGGCCGTCGGTGGCGCGCCAATTGGAAGACGAGATTGCAGCGCAGTTTGCGGCGTTCGCGCGCACCGGCCTGCCCTTGGATCACGTCAATGCCCACAAGCATATGCATCTCCACCCGACGGTCCTCGGGCTGATCCTGAAGATCGGCCGGCAGTATGGGATGCGTGCGGTGCGGCTCCCTTACGAACCTCCGGCGGTGGTGCGCTCCGCGGGTGGGGCATGGCGCTACGGCAAGACGATGGGCGTGGTCGGGCTATGGATAGGGCTCATGCGTTGGCGGCTCGACCGCGCGGGTCTTGCGCATAATGACCGGGTCCTCGGGCTCTTGCAGTCTGGGGGCCTGGACGAGGCGGCGGTTCTTGCGCTCCTGCGGCGGCTCCCGCCCGGGGTGACTGAACTCTACTGTCATCCGGCGATCAGCGATGAGGCCGCGGCGCGCGCCCTGGGATATCGGCAGGCCGATGAATTCGCCGCCCTGATGAGTACCGAGGTGGCGCGCGCCCTGCGGGAAGGTGGCGTTATGCCAGTCGCCTTCGGTGATCTCGCTTAAGGGAAGAGAGGCGTCATGCGCGACAAGCGCCAGTCAGGCAGCATTGATCGGCTCGATCGATGGTATTACGGGGCCCTCATCGGCTTGGCCGATTTCTCGCGGCGCCGGGCCTGGTGGGTGCTGATCTTTGCCGTTGTGCTGAGTATGGGCTCGCTCGCCTACACGCTCACGCATTTTGCCATCAGTACGGACATGAGCAAGATGCTGTCCCAGGACCTGCCGTTCGAGCGCGCCCAGCAGCGTTTCAATAAGGCCTTCCCGGGGCTTAGTAAGACCTTGCTCATCGTAGTCCATAGTGACTCGCAGACGCTCTCGCGGCAGGGCGCCGAGCGCCTGACGCACTGGCTTAGGCGTCACGGCCAGGGCATTACGCAGGTCAGCCAGCCCGACGGTGGCCGGTTCTTTGCGCGCGAGGGGTTGTTGTATCTGTCCCAAAAGGCGCTCTGGCGCCTGTCCGACCGCCTGTCGCAGGCGCAACCGTTCATGGCGACGCTCGCCGCGCACCCGACCCTGCCACGCTTTACGGCGCTCCTGGACGCCGCTTTGGCCCGCGCGCGCGCCCCGGGCGGGTCGCTGCCCGGTCTTGTGACGGTGCTCGACGGATGGCGCAAGACCCTGCAGGGTCAGGAGCAGGGTCGCTATGTGGTGATGCCTTGGGGGAGCCTTATGGGGGTCGCGGCCCCCGGTGGGGGTACGGCCGGCGACAGTTTCGTGGTGGCAAAGCCCCGTTACGACTACAAGGGGGGCGCGCCGGTCCGTACCGCCTTGCAGAGTATACGGGCCGGGGCCCGGGCCCTCGGGCTCGATGCCGCGCATGGCGTCAGTGTGCGCATTACCGGATCGGCGGCGCTCGACAATGAGCAGGTCAAGACCGTGTCGCAGAGCGCGGGTGTGGCGACTGGCCTGTCACTCACCCTGGTGCTGGTCATGCTGGTACTGGGTTTGCGCCGCCCGCGCTATGTCATCATCATCCTCGTGACCCTGTTCATGGGGTTGACCTGGACCGCGGCGTTCGCGCTCCTCGCCACCGGACCCATGAACTTGATCTCGGTGGCCTTCGCGGTACTGTTCGTGGGTCTCGGCGTCGATTTCGGGATCCAGTTTTGCATCCGTTATCAGGAGGAGGGCGCCCATGGCGACAACGGTCAGGCGATCTCCGCGACCGCGCGTGGCGCCGGCAGTGCGTTGAGTCTCGCGGCCGTAGCTGCGGCCATCAGCTTCTATTCCTTCGTGCCGACAAGTTACGCCGGGATCGTCGATCTCGGGATCATTTCCGGCACTGGGATGTTCTTTGCGCTCATCGCCAATCTGACCGTGACCCCGGCGCTGCTCACGATCCTCGTCAATGGCCATGCGCAGGGGCGGCCACGCGGGCGCCTGCGCGCCCTGTTGGCGCGTATCCCGGTGGCGCGCCATCCGCGTGCGATCGTTGCCGGTGCCACGGTGATCGCCATCGGGCTCATTCCCATGATCCTTGCGAGCCGCTTCGATTTCGATCCCATGCATCTCCAAAATCCCCACAGCGAGGCGGTGTCGACCTTCGAGTCGTTGCTCAAAAACAGCCGCATTTCGCCCTACCCCATTGATATTTTGGAACCCAATCTCCCCGCCGCGCAGGCGATGGCCGCGCGCCTTGCGCGCCTAAAGACAGTGGGACGCGTGCTTACGGCCGCAAGTTTCGTCCCCACCCATCAGCGCGCCAAGCTTGCGGTGATCGCGCAAATGGCCCTGATCGTGCCGCCGTTTTCGATCCATCCCCGGCGCGCACGGCCGCCGTCAGCGGCCCGCATCCGGGGCTCGTTGCGTCGTCTGCGTCAAAGCTTGAAGACCTTCGCCGCCGAGCGCGGCCATGGCCGCACGGTCCATGCGGCGCGCGCCCTGGATGTTGCCCTGGGCTCGTATCTGGCGCGGTTCGGTCATGATCAGGCCGCCCTTTTGGTCTTGCAGCGGCGCATTATCGGCACCCTGCCCTGGCAGCTTGCCAGTCTGCAAAAGGCGCTGAATGCGCGTCCCGTGACCCTGCGCACCTTGCCCGCCTCGCTGCGCAAGTCATTCATTAGTGCCGATGGACAGGCGCGGGTCGAGGTCTTTTCGTCGCTCAATCTCAACCACAATCGCAATATCGTCCGATTTGCCCATGACGTGGCGCGCGTGGCCCCCCATGCCGTAGGTCCGCCCGTGCTGCTCGTGCAGGGCGGCCGTGCGGTGGTCAATGCCTTCAAGGAGGCGACCGCGATCTCGTTTGTGTTGATCACCGCGGTCTTGTTGCTGACCTTGCGCAACGTGGCCGATGCCTTAACGATCCTGGCCCCGCTGGTATTGGCAGCTATGGCCGCGGTGGCGGTGATGTGGGTGCTTGGGATCTCATTCAACCTTGCCAATATCATCGTGTTGCCGCTGCTTATCGGTCTGAGCGTGGCGTTTAGCATCTACCTCGTCGTGCGTTGGCGGCGCGGTGTCGGGACCGCGCTCCTGCTCGATACCAGCACCTCGGAGGCCGTAGTGTTCAGCGCGCTCACCACCATGAGTTCGTTTGGGAGCCTTGCGGTCTCGTCCAATCCCGGGATGGCCGTCCTGGGGGAGACCTTGTTTATCGCCATGGGTGCGGCCCTCATTACGATTTTGTTGGTGCTGCCTGCGATCTTAAGCCTGCGTCAGGCCTCGCATGAGCAACAGGCCTGACGCCCGCCGCGCACCCCCCAGCGGCCGTGGACGGCGGGGGTGTTGGGGATCATGGCGGCCGGCGGTATCGCGCTTACGGCGTGGCTTTTGGAGCGCTTGGGGTTCGCGCCGGTCATGGCGTTTCTGGCGCGCGCCGGCGTGGGTCTCCTCTGGCTTATCCCTTTGCGTGTCGTGGTGGTCGCCACCGAGGTCCGCGGATGGGGGGCGTTGCTCGGCATCCGGCGGCGTATCCCCTGGCTGTTGCTGGTGTGGCTTGCTATGGTACGTGATGCGGTCAACACCTTCCTTCCGGTGGCACGCGTGGGGGGCGAACTCGTCGCCATCCGGCTTTTGCGTCTGCGCGGTGTGAATACCAGTACGGCCTCGGCGAGCGTGATCGTCGAGACCAGCGTTACGCTCGCCTTGCAGATCGTCATTACGCTCTGCGGCATTGCCTTGATGCTCCCTTTGGCGGGCATCCAGACACCGTTGCCGGAGTTGTTGGCGGGTGTCGGGGCGGCAGTGGTCGTGGTAGCAGGGTTCGTGGCGGTTCAGGTGCGCATCGGCCTTGCGGAATTTGCAGACCGCACGCTCGGGCGCGCACTGCGCGCCATCGGCGGCCGGGATCTGCCGCTCGCCCCCGGTCTGGACCGCAGGGTGATGAGCCTGTACCGGCACCGTGCGGTGCTGGCGCGCTGCGCATTCTGGCAGCTCGTGGGTTTTGCGGGCGGCGCGGCCGAGATCGCACTCCTGGCGGCGCTGATGCACATCCCCTTGACCCTTGCTCAGGTATTCGTGTTCGAGGCCCTGATCCAGGCCGTGCATAGCGTAGCGTTCGTGGTTCCCGGGGCCCTCGGGGTCCAGGAAGGCGGCTTTGTCGGCCTGGCCGTGCTGCTTGGCGTCGCACCCGATGCGGCGTTGAGTCTCGCGCTCGGACGCCGGTTGCGTCAGCTGGCCATCGGGTTTCCTGTGCTGCTCTCATGGCAATGGCACGAGTGGCGCCTACGGCGCCTTTCGTCCGCGCACGCCGCGCCGACCAGCGGTTAGGGGCGCCAAACGAGTTCAAGAAGGTTACACTTTATGTTAAGGTGCCGACCGCCAGCGCCGAGCGCGGTGGGCACGGCCCGCAGATCGGCCAACCGATGACGCATCAGGGAAAAGGGACATGTCCGTATCGGCAGTAGATGCGACAGCAACGAGAGGGGACGCGGATGACGAGCGCTTCCAGGCGGCTATGTTGCAGGATGTGTCGCGGACCTTCGCGCTGACTATCCCCGAGCTTCCGCGGGCGCTGCGCGCCGTCGTCGGCAACGGCTATCTGCTCTGCCGTATCGTCGATACCATAGAAGATGATCCGGATCTCAGCAGCGCCCAGAAACGGCGTTTCTGTACGCTCTTCGCGCACGTCGTGGCGCGCCGCGCCGATCCGCGGGAATTTGCGCGCAGTCTCGATGCGGTGCTCGCCCCCGGAGTGCCGCCGGCCGAGCGCCTGTTGGTGCGCGAGACCGAGCGCGTGATCGCGATCGGGGACACCTTTACGGCCACGCAGCGCAAGGCGCTTGAGACCTGCGTGGCCGTCATGGCCGACGGGATGGCGGAATTTCAGGAGCGCAAGGATCCTGCGGGTCTGCCGACCCTGGCGGACATGGATCGTTACTGCTATCACGTGGCCGGGGTCGTGGGTGAGATGCTCACGCGCCTGTTCTGCGAATACTCTCCGGAAATGCGTCGTCATGAAGACCGCCTTATGGCGCTCGCGGTCTCGTTTGGGCAGACTCTCCAGATGACCAACATCCTAAAAGATATATGGGAGGACCATGGGCGCGGGGCCTGTTGGTTGCCGCGCGACGTGTTTGCGCGTCATGGGTTTGCGCTTGCCGATCTCGATCACGGGCCCGATGATGAGGGATTCGGTCGCGGCCTTGGCGAACTCATCGACGTGGCGCGCACCCATGCACGCGGTGCGCTCGAGTATGTCTTGTTGATCCCACCTAAAGAGGCGGGCCTTCGGAATTTCTGCTTGTGGGCGCTTGGTATGGCGGTTTTGACACTGCGCAAGATTGATCGCAGGCGGAATTTCTCCAGCGGTCAGGACGTGAAGATCACACGCCGCAGTGTCAAAGCGACGGTTGCGGTGAGCCGCCTGTCCGCCGGCCATAACCGGCTTTTGCGTCTCTTGTTCGCGCTTTTGGCGGGTGCGCCGCGGCCCTTGCCGCGCGGCGTCTGACGAAACGCGTCATTGCCCGAGGAACCACGCCGTATGAAGAGTCAGAGGGTTTCGGCAAAGAGCCGGGAGAGCCGCGAGTCTCTGGTGCAGGATGCGCAGGCGGCCTTTCTCGACGCGGTGCTTGCGCAGGCGCGGGACCGTATCCTCGCCGAACAGGCCCCGGAAGGGTACTGGTGCTGGCCGCTCGAAGCCGACTGTACCATCCCGTCTGAATACATCCTCATGATGCATTTCATGGATGAGATCGACTGTGCGCTGGAGGAAAAGCTCGCGCGCTATATCCGTGCCCGGCAGATGGCGGATGGTGGGTGGCCGCTCTACTATGACGGCCACTTCGATATGAGTGCGTCGGTCAAGGCCTATTACGCCTTGAAGCTTGCGGGTGACGATGTGAATGCGCCCCATATGGTAAGAGCGCGTGCGCTCATTTTGGAGCGAGGCGGCGCAGCACGCGCCAATGTGTTTACGCGCATCGCGCTCGCGCAGTTCGGTCAGGTGCCGTGGCGTGCGATCCCGTTCATGCCCGTGGAACTGGTCATGGCCCCGAAGTGGTTCCCGATTACGCTCGCCAAGGTCTCGTATTGGTCGCGTACGGTCATGGTGCCTTTGCTCGGGCTTTGCAGTCTCAAGGTGCGTGCACGCAACCCACGCGGCATTGGGATATCGGAGCTGTTCGTGCGGCCCGCCGAGGAGGAGCGCAATTACTTTCCGGTGCGGTCGTTCATGAATTATGTCTTGTGCAAGCTTGAGCGCGTCGGATTTCGTCTCGAGGGCGTGATTCCGCGCCGGCTACGGGCGCGCGCCCTGGATCGCGCCGAGGCGTGGATCATAGAGCGCTTAAATGGGACCGGGGGGCTTGGGGCAATCTTTCCGGCGATGGTGAATGCCTACGAGTTTTTGGCCGTGCGTGGCTATGGGCCCGAACACCCCTATCGGCGCGACGCCCTGATCGCCATTCAGAAACTGTTGCTCGTGGGGGAATACGAGGCCTATTGCCAGCCGTGTGTGTCGCCGATCTGGGATACCGGACTTGTCTGTTTGGCGCTTATGGAGGTCGATCGTGAGGGCACAAAGGACGCGGTGTCGCGCGGCCTGTCGTGGATGCGTGATCGTCAGCTGCTCGACGCCCCTGGAGACTGGCGGGACAGCAGGCCCGATCTGCGCGGGGGCGGCTGGCCCTTCCAGTTCGAGAACGGCCATTATCCGGACCTGGACGACACCAGCGTCGTGGCCTGGGCCATGGAGGAGTCGTGTGATCCGGCGTATGCCGAGTCGATCCAGCGCGCCGCCGAATGGGTCGCGGGCATGCAGTCGCGCAACGGCGGTTTTGCCTCGTTTGATGTCGATAATACCCATTATTATCTGAACGAGATCCCATTTGCGGACCACGGGGCCCTGCTCGATCCGCCGACGAGTGATGTGACCGCACGGTGCGTCACCCTGCTGTCGCGGGCGGCTGGTGATGGGCGCTATCGCGAGGCGATAGAGCGGGCCATCGCCTATCTGCGGTCCGAGCAGGAGGAGCATGGCGCATGGTTCGGCCGCTGGGGGACGAATTATATCTATGGGACATGGTCGGTGTTGGTGGGCCTGTGTGCCGCGGGAATCGGCGGCGATGACCCGGCGATACGCGCTGCGGTACGCTGGCTTGTGTCCATCCAGCGTGCCGATGGCGGTTGGGGTGAGAGCAACGACTCTTATCACAACCCAGAGACCGCGGGAATCGGTACGCGCAGCACCGCGTTTCAGACGGCTTGGGCGATCTTGGCGCTGATCGTTGCTGGCGAGGTCGACAGCGAGGCGGTGCACCGCGGTGTGCGCTATCTCTTGACCCATCGCGAACCGGGTGGGCTATGGGAGGATGTGGAGTTCACGGCCCCCGGTTTCCCGCGGGTCTTTTACCTCAAGTACCACGGGTACGCCCGGTATTTCCCACTGTGGGCCTTGGCGTGCTACCGCAATCGGGCCGCCCGCTAGAGGCCCCTTACGGCATTGTTGTCGCGCTGGCCGCCGAGGCCCGCGCCTTCGGCCGACCCGTGGCCCTCGGCCGGCCCCGGGCGTTGGCCGCCGGACAGTGGCTAGGGGTGTCTGGGATGGGCGCGGAACGGGCCCGGCGCATGGCGCTCGATCTCGTATCTCGCGGGGTGCGCGGACTCGTGAGTTTCGGCACATGCGCGGGCCTTGCCCCGGGTCTTGCCGCCGGCACCCTGGTGTGTCCGCGCGTGGTGCGCGATGAGCAGGGGGCCTATGAGGTGTCGTGGCCGCAGGCACTCGTCGATGCCTTGCCGGCGGCTGCGCCTATCGATGCGCTGGTGTCGGTATCACGACCGGTCGGTGGTGTCGCCGACAAGGCCGAGCTGTTGCGTCGTTACGGCGCGTCGGCCGTCGACATGGAGAGCGCGGCGCTGGCCCGCGTCGCACACGACAGCGATCTCGCGTTCCTGGCCGTACGCGTGGTCGTGGATCCCTTCGATGCGTTGGTCCCGGAAGGCCTTATGCAAGGGCTCGATGCTTGGGGGCGGCCGCGCGTGGGCGCGCTGCTCGCGGCGTTCGGCATCGATGGGCGGCAGTGGCGCGCGCTTTGGCGTCTTGGCCGCGATTTTGCCAAGGCGCGACCGACCTTGGCGCGTGCCGCCGACGCGCTGACTGGCCGGCCTTCCCGCGGCCGCGCCTCGTCGCGGCTGACCGATGGCGGGTAACGGCATGCACCACGATTCATGACCGCTATGCCGCACAAGACGGGACCGCGCGCGTGGCTGCGTGTCGTGCCGATTGCCGCCGGCCTATTGGGCCTGGCGGGCGCGGCGCTGCTATTTGCGCGCCATCATCCTGTGCGCATCCTCGATCTTGTGGCCTTCGCCGGGTTCGGCATGCTGTGGCTTGTGCCGGTGCGTGTTATCGTCCTGGCCCTGAACGCACAAGGGTGGCGCGCGCTCTTCCCTCGAGGGCAGACGGTCTCCTTGTCGCTTCTTACCTGGATGGCCTTTGTGCGCAATGCCGTCAATACGCTGCTGCCGGTCGCGCACGTAGGCGGCGAGGTGGCGGCCGCGCGCTATCTGGTGAGGCGCGGGGTGCCGGCGCCGGTGGCGATTGCCGGTATCGTCGTCGAGACCACCGTGTCGATCTTCGTGCAGATGGGTTTTGCGATCCTCGGTATCGGCCTGTTGCTGTCTTACATGGGCAGCGCGCCGCTCATCCAGCGTCTCTGGTGGGGGCTTGCCATCGCCCTGCCCGCGGGGCTCATCTTTGTGTTTTTGCAGTGCCGATCGCGCCTGTTTGCCCGTCTTCAGCGGGCGTTGGGGCGTGTGAATAGCCAACTCGCCGCCGAGGCCACTGACGGCGCGGCCGTGGATGACGCGATCGTGTCCTTATATCGCCGCACCGGCGCGCTCGTCTATTGCGCCCTCTGGCAGGCCTTAAGCCTCGCGGGCGGGGCCGGCGAATTCTGGGTGATTTTGCACCTGCTCCATCAGCAGGCCTCGGTGCGTCTGGCCGTCCTGCTCGAATCGTTGGTGCAGGCGCTGCAAAGCGCCGCGTTCATGGTTCCGGGCACCCTGGGGGTTCAGGAAGGCGGGCTTATCGCCATCGGTGCCGCGACCGGGCTGTCCGCGGATACCGCGCTTGCGATCTCGGCGGTGCGGCGCGTGCGCCAGATCGGGATTTCCCTGCCGGTGCTCCTGTTGTGGTTGCGTGCCAGCCGCGTGCCACCGGTCCACCCCCATCCCCGTCCCGAATGAATAAACGAGTGGATGCGCGGCGCGCCGCGGACTGGTAGCATCGTGGCCCCGGTCCACGCCGGGCGCAGGACCCATGCAAGGAGACCCAATGACAAAGGTGCTCTGGCCCAACCTCTTTATCGTGGGGGCCGTAAAGAGCGGTACGACCTCGCTTTATGCCTACTTGAGGCAGCATCCGGACATCTTTTTTCCGGAGATGAAGGAGCCGCATTTCTTTGCACAGCCCGCGCCCTCGCCGGAGCAGCGGCATCTTATTACATTCGTCGGCGATCAGGCGGGGTATCTGCGACTCTATGAGCGCAGCGGCGACCGCCGTTGGCGGGGCGACGCCAGTCCCTCCTATCTCTGGAGCGCGCCGGCGGCGGCGCGTATTGCCGAGGTAGCGCCCGAGGCGCGCATCATCATTATCCTGCGCGATCCTATCGAGCGCGCCTATGCGCAGTACCTGATGGATTATTCGGAGGGCGCCATCGATCGGCCGTTTTTCGAGGCCTTGCAGCACGATTGGGAGCGCCCGGATAAGGGCTGGGGGGTGTCGCAGCTCTATGTTGAATTGGGGCTCTATACGGGACAGATTCAGCGTTACCGCGCGCTGTTTGGCAGCGACCAGGTGCTGGTGCTGTTGCTCGAGGATTTGAAGAAGGATGCGCGCGGCGTACTGACCCGCATCGCACATTTTCTCGACATCCCCGAGGGACCCATGGCGATGGTCGATATCGCCGAAGCCCACAACCACTACAAGCAGCCCAAGGGCCAGTGGGCGCGATGGCTTGCCGGACACCCTGTGAGCCGGTTTTTGGGGGAACGTGTCATGCCGCGGCGCCTCGGCGAGTATATATGGGAGCATTGGATGCAGAAGGATGCCCCCAAGCCGCCCATCGATGCGCGTGCCGTAGCCTACCTTCAGTCGATCTATGGGCCCGAACTTGTGGCGCTCGAGACCGAACTGGGGCGGCCGCTGCCAGAGCTTCGGCGTAGTTGGGCGGCCGCGTCGCATGCCGCATCGCCGCCGGATGCCGGGATCGCGCCTATCCATCGCGCCGCGGACGTCGCGACGCGCGTCCAGACGGAGGGGGCCGTCGACCGCTAGTCCTCGCGTGCGCCGATGCCAGGTCCTCGGCAACCATGGCGCCCGGGCCCCCTGTTGGTGAACCTCCTATTGCCGGGATCTCCATGCGACCCATCGCGGACCGAAACGCGGGAGGCACCATGGATTCGCAGGACCCTGCATCGCGCTGTATCTCCCGGAAATATTGGGAAAAGTTTGGGGCGTTCTGGGGCGGATCATGGGGGCTTTTGATCGCTGCGGCGTTCTTGTGGAGCCCCGGTGTCCGGGTGCTCGCAGCCGGCGGCCGATCGCAGCTGCGACCATCTCGGCGTTCGCGGGCGGCGGCGTAGTCGTTCACGGGATGTCGGTGTTCGGCGCCGGACTCTATGGCCCCGGCATTCCAAAAAGAGTGCCCTCGAATACGAGACCGCCCTTAAGACCGACTGCGTTCTCGTGATCGTCCCTGGAGCGTGCAACGCGGTTGAGTGCGCCCGCGATACGCCCTCGCGCACCGGTCGCTTCAAGCCCGCACACCCATGGGCATATCCCTTGAATGCCTCGAGGCGAGCACGTGCCGTGCGCGACGCCGCCCCATCCATGGGTCCGGATCCGCGCCCGAGGGCTCAGGGCACCTGCTCGATCATAAGCCAATGGCCATCCTCATCCTGCCCCAAGACGGCATCGGCGATGCGTCGGGGAGGGGTCCGCCCGCGTGAACTCAGGCGCTGTTCCAGGGTTGCAAGGTCAGTGGTGGTGAGCACGGTGCGCGTCGCGGCGATGTCGGTGGCGGCCAGCACCTGCCGGCGCCCGCGCGGCTGTTCGTAGCCGAGCAGCTCGAGATGTGGCCCCGGAGGCGAGGCGAAGAGCGTGGCCACGCGCACGCGTACTCCCGAGAGGTTGTCGAGGCGTTCCTGCTCAGGGCCGGAATTGGTCTGCCGGGTGCCGGGCGTAAGGCCGAAGACCTCCTGGTAGAAGGCCATCGCGCGGTCACAATCGCTTACGCTCAAGGCTGTGTGGTCGATGGCACGGTCTTGCGCCGGGCGCGGTCCAGGTGCTTGCGACGGGATGTCCGCCGGTACCAGCAGCTCCAGAGGGTGGCCATCGGGATCACGGAATTTGTAGGCGGTCACGCCGCCGCTCGCGGGCGGGAGTGTCTGCGGTCCTGATCGGGTGATCGGCCGCCCACCGCCCTGCACGGCGCGCTGCGTAAGGCCCTCGATGTCGCGGCAGGTGATGGCGAAATGCTGAAACCAGAGGTCGTTGGCGCGGCTGTCCGCGGGGTAGGGCGTGGAGGGGGTGAAAAACCGCGCAAGCTCGAGGCGCGTGTCGCCAAGTGTCATGGTGAGCGACTCGAATGGGCGTCCGAGGAGCGCGGCCTGCTCGGGTGTCGCCGGGCACGGGGCGCCGAGGGGTCTAAAACCGAGCACGTGTCGATAGAAGGCCGCGGCGCGCGCCATGTCGTGGACGTTTAACGCAAGCCGCGCGATGCGTATGCCGGGTCCCGGCAGGGGCGCGCCGATCATGGCCGGACCGCCCCGCGGCGGTTCACATAGACACCCAATAGCGTCTGTCCCGCGCACAGGAACAGGCGGCTGCGCTGGCGCCCGCCGAAGGCGAGATTCGCCACCGGGGTATTCGTCCGGATCTTGCCAAGTAGGGCGCCTTGCGGGTTGAGGCAATGGACGCCGTCGGCGGCGCTTGTCCAGACATTTCCGTCCTCGTCGCAGCGCAGGCCGTCGGCACCGCCCGGCACCACCTCGTGGAACACCATGGTCGCCCCCAGACGTGTGCCGTTTTCGGTGAGCACTGCCCGGCGAATATGCCGTACTGGGTCGGCCGCGAATTGCTGACCGGTCTCCACGATATAAAGGACGCGCTCATCCGGCGAGAAGCACAGACCGTTTGGGCCCTCGAAGTCGCCGGCCACGACCTCGAGCTCGGCGCGCGCCGGATCGAGGCGGTAGACCGCGGGCCGCTGCTCCGAGACCTGCCTGCCGCCCTCATAGTCTGTATTGATGCCATACAGAGGGTCTGTGAACCATATCGAGCCGTCGCTTTTCACGACCACGTCGTTTGGCGCGTTGAGGCGCCGCCCCTGATAGTGGCTGGCCAATACCGTGATCCGGCCATCCCACTCGGTGCGCGTCACGCACCGGTTGCGATGCGAGCAGCTTATGAGGCGTCCCTCGCGATCACGCGCATGGCCGTTTTCGAACCCGCACGGGGATCGGAATACACTGACCCCGCCGGTCTCCGACCAGCGCAGGACGCGGTCATTGGGGATGTCACTGAACACGAGGCAGTCATGATCGGCGAACCACACCGGCCCCTCGAGCCAGCGAAAGCCTGTGCCCAGGGTCTCGATCGCGGCATTGGGAAGCACGAATGATCGAAACGACGGATCGATGATATCGTAAGGCGCCATGTCATCAACGCCTGTGGCAGGGACGGCATGGTATCCGGTCGCCAAGGCGCACGGTCATGAGCACCGCGGGCTCGGATCCGATCGTCCCGGACCGGTGGCCCTTGCGCCCCTCGGCGTCGGTCACGCAGTTCTGGTCCTCGCCCAGGGACAGATCACCGGGCCCCATCTCGACACGTGTCCCGTCCATGGATTCCACCCACCAGCGACCGGTGAGCGGAACGATCCATTGTGGGGCCGGATTCTCATGCCATTCACCGACCCAGCCCACCGGCTGGACGGTGAACACGACAGTGGCGCGCTCCTCGGGCTGGGCATCGTTCCATTGCGCCGCCGCCCCGCCTATACCCTTCAAGGAGAAACGATCGAGGACGCAGCGGTCCTGATGACTTACACCCTGTTTATCGGTCCAGATATGCCAGTATCCGACCTGTGGTGTGTCGCTGGTGTCCGTGGGGCTTTGGTGGGCGGATTGTTTTTCAGGGGCTGAGGGTGGCATGGCAACCTCCATTCAAGGGCCGTGGCGCGTGTTTGCCTTGGGGGCGACCTGTGCCGCGGTGTGCGCGCCGGGCATCGCGTGATGCGCCGGTGCGGGCGCGGCCAGGGACCCTGCAACAACCAGCAAGAGCCCGCCAACGAGGCCAAAGTTTTTCAGGAAATCCCAGAAATGGGCCGCACCTTCGGCATTTCCACCGGACCAGAACCCGGGGAATTTCCAGAAGGGATGAAAAAGGATAGCGGTGGCCACACAAAAGGCGGACAGCACCAGGGATGCAATCACAGGATGCCACAAAATGACGATGCACACGGGTGTCGTAAATTCAATGATGATGCCGGCAATCAGCATGGCCCGCGCACCCCCCAGGGGCGAGGATTCGGCTTGCTCCATGGCCTTGTCCCAGTGCACGATCTTGTCGAGCCCACTGAATGGGAACAAGACGACGAGGCATACGCGCGCCACGATCGCAAGTGCACTCATGACCGTCTCCGGATGACTTTGTGGGTAGGGATACGCATCGACATCGTGTCTAACCCAGCCGCGCCATGATGCTATCGGCCACGCGTAAGGCGTTGGCGATTATCGTAAGAGTCGGGTTGACCGCGCCTATAGAGGGAAAGAAGCTCGCATCGGCCACATAAAGATTGTCGATCTCGTGCGCCTTGCAGTCGATGTCGAGGACCGAGGTCGCAGGATCGGTCCCAAAGCGCAAGGTCCCGGCTTGGTGGGCCGTGCCGGCTATAGGGATGTCCTTCCCGAGATAGAGACTGCGCTCCATTAGGAGCGGATGGACATCAGCGGACTTAAGGAGTCGCTTTAGCTGTTGGCGCAGGCCGTGATGGGCCTCCATATTGTTTTGCGTAAGATCCAAAACCGTGCGCTCCCCGTCATAGAACACCCGATTTTCCGGGCGCGGCAGGTCTTCGCTCGACAGCCAAAAGCTCAAGCTGCGTTCGGCAAGCGCCTCGAAGGGTGCCTTCGGCAGCCAATTCATCCACTCGGGGAGTACCTCGCCCTGGACCTGGGCCGGATGGGTCTTGGCGAGCATCTGGATGAGGCCGAGCGGATAGTCTTGATCGGGACCACGCACGTAGAAATCGCTGATTGCGAGCGTCTTTTGAAAAATCGTGCGGTTGGGGTGGCGCAGGAGGGCCATGAGTACCGATTGATTATGGCGCATGTAATTGCGTCCCACCTGCCCCGAGCCATTGGCCAAGCCGTTTGGGTGGTGGTCGCTTGCGGAACGTAGCAGCAGCAAGGCGCTAGACAGCGCCCCACAGGCGACGACGACGATATCGGCGCCATATTCTTCATGGCGCCCCTCGCGAGTTACGTGGACCTTGGCGATCGTGCGTCCCGAGCTGTCAGTCTCGAGTCGCGACACATAGGCCCCGGTGAGGAGTGTCAGATGGTCCGGGTAGGCGGCCAGGGCGGGATCGACACAAATGACCTGGGCGTCGGCCTTGCCATTGGTGGGGCAGGGAAATCCGTCGAAGGCCTCGCAGCGGATGCACGGGCTCGTGGGTGATGCCACCCCATCCTTTTCGTCTAGCAGAATTCCGAGCGGGAGGTGGAAGGGGTGGGCGCCGGCGCGGCGCAGATCCTCCGCGAGGGCGGCGATTTCCGGTTCGTGCGCGACCGGTGGGAACGGGTAGGGGTCGCTCGCCGGTGGTTCGTTCGGGTCCTCGCCGCGCACGCCATGGACATGGAACAACCGTTCGGCACGGGTGTAGTAGGGTTCGAAGGCCGCGTAGGGCAGGGGCCAGGGTGGCGATAGGCCGTCCGGGTAGGAGATTTCCTCGAAATCGCATTCGCGCAGACGAAACAGTGCCGCGCCGTAGACCTTCGAGTTGCCACCCACGAAATAGTGCAGCCCCGGGTGGAAGGTTCGGCCATCGGCCCCGTACCAGGTCTCTTTGGCCTGGTATTTGGCCTCGACGAATACCGCCTTGGCGTCCCAGTTTTGCGGAGAGCGTTTCAGGTAGTCGCCGCGTTCCAGCAGCAAGACGCGCTTCCCGTGCGCGGCCGCCTCGCGGGCCACCGAGCCGCCCCCCGGGCCGCTGCCTATGACGATAAGATCGTAATGGTCGTGCGCCGCCATGTCGATGGTATCCTTCCAGGTACCAATGACAAGGGTAACACATTAGACGGCCGGCTGGGATCGGCCATTTATCATAGGTGCGAGATGCGTGGCACCACTCCCCGTACCGGACACCGCGGTGCGACAGGCGCGCATCAATGCCGACTACCCGCGGGCGCGGCCGCTTACCGGTCCGTGGCACGTCAAATTTCCCTCATTTCCATGATTATCATAAGGAGAGACAGCATGCAGCTCTATGACGGTCCGCGGCCGAATCCGCGCGCAGTGCGCATGATGATGCACGAGAAGGGCATTAAGATCCCACGGGTGGATCTCGACATCGACGGCGGTGAAAACCGCAGGGCGCCGTTTGTCGATCGTAACCCGAGCGGACAGGTGCCGGTCCTCGTGCTTGACGACGGGACGTTTCTTGCCGAGAGCGCGGCGATCATGCAGTATCTGGAGGAAAAATATCCCGATCCGCCGTTGATAGGGGCCACGGCCGAGGAGCGGGCCGTGACCCGCATGTGGTTGCGCCGTGTCGAGCGGCGCGTCACCGAACCCTTTTATGCCGCCTTCCATTATGGACCGGCGGCGGCCATGTACCGGTCGCGCATGGTGATCCTTCCCGATTGCGTAGACGGCTTCAAGGCCCTCATGCACGATGGTCTTGGCTGGTTGGACAGCCAGATGGGTGGACGCGCCACAATCGTCCCCGGTCGCTACACAGTCGCCGATATCGCCCTGTTCGCGGCCCTCGACTTTGCGCAGGGCGTGGGATTTTCCTGGTCTGCCGGCCATACGAACCTCGTCTCGTGGTTTGCCGCCATCGCCACCCGTCCCGCCGCCCAGGCGAGCCTCCATCCGTTGGCGGTGGCCCGCGGCCAGCGATGCTGAGGCCGGCGGGCCCTGCCGCCTAGGGATAATACTGTCAGATAGCGAAATTCAGGCCACGAACCCGTATTCGTCGAACCCGCAACGGAGACGGACGATGATGAGAACCCGCAAGGCATTGCGGCCAAGATCGATGGGGCGCTCGTGATCGGTGACGAGGTTGGCGAGCATGTGTCTACATGTCGATCAAAGAAAT
Organism: Acidiferrobacter thiooxydans; assembly: GCF_003333315.1. Classification (GTDB taxonomy): domain Bacteria; phylum Pseudomonadota; class Gammaproteobacteria; order Acidiferrobacterales; family Acidiferrobacteraceae; genus Acidiferrobacter; species Acidiferrobacter thiooxydans. The sequence goes on along the minus strand of NZ_PSYR01000002.1, from coordinate 805,765 downwards.
ATTGGCTGAAACCGCTAAGGCCAGCGAGCGCGAGCGGTTTCGGCCCGTGTCGATCGTCTCGTATTACATAGTGGCGCAGGCCGCATGGCGCGAGGCAAGCTCAGCATTTTCCGCCCAGGACGCGATCCTGAGGCACCAAGGGGTGACAGGCCTTACGAATCCTGGGGGAGGGCGATGTCAGTCCCTTGATGATCGCGACTTACCTTGCAGGCAGTGCGCGCCGTCAATCCGGCGGGCTGTTTGTGCGGGCCCGGTGCAGGCGCCAGGTCGGGACGCCCTCGGCGCCTGTTTTTTGCTATGCGACATGCACCAAAACCCTTCCGTCGTTTGTGCCACGTCCCCGACGTCCGCGGAGCGGACCGTGGCTCTCATAGGGTGGGCTATCAAGCGAAGGGCCGATCAGCTAGTACTTGAGCGGCGCTACAATGCCCTCGTCTATTTGCAGGGAACGCTCATGCCATCGCATAAGGGACGCCGCCTTCGACCGCTTATATTCGCGGTTGTCGCGTTTTTGACCGGATGCGCGCAAAAGGGATATTGGCTCGTGCATCCCAAGGGTGCGATCGCGCGCACGGAGTGGCATACCACCATCCTGGATGCCGCGGTCATGGGGGGCGTGGTGCTTGTGGCCGGCGGTCTGGTGGCGGCCTTCTTGTGGCGATATAGGGTCGGCGGCAAGTCCCGGAGTTACGATCCCACCTTCACGGCGTCGCTCGTCATAGAGGTGTTGGTATGGGGCGTGCCCCTCATGATCGTAGGGTACCTGTCGTATTTTTCCGTAAAGAGCGTGTTTGCGACAAACCCCTACAATCCGCTTGCGGTGCGCCGTGCTGTGGCCCGGGAGGGACACATGAACGAGGCCTTCACGCGCCGCGCGGACCCGTCCGGGGTCAATGCCATAGACCCCGCGGCCCATCCCGTACGCCCCTTACGCGTCGATGTCGTGACCACCGATTGGCAATGGGTCTTCATCTATCCAAAACAGGGGATTGCGACCGTAGATGAGCTCGTGGTCCCGGTCCGGACGCCGGTGAAATTCCAACTCACCTCTGCGACCGTGGTGAATGACTTCTTCATTCCTGAGCTTGTAGGCGAGATCGACATCATGCCCGGGATGCGCACGAAGCAGGGCATGATCGCAAGTCGCACCGGAACCTATCACGGCTATTCCGACGATTTTAGTGGCGGCGGGTTTTCGTGGATGGGCTTTGTCACGCGTGTGACAAGTCCGGAGCGCTTCAAGGGTTGGGTACGACACGTGCAGGGCGCCAAGGATCGCCTGACATATGCCCGTTTCACGCGCGTGGCCCAACCGACCATAAATCTCGTAGACAAGATCCGGCATTTTTCCCATGTGCAGACGGGGCTTTTCGATCACGTCATTGAACAGGTCATGGAAGGCCGTGTCTATCGAACGCCATTGGCTATGACCGAGAGCATGACCAAGCCCATGAAGGTGCGGTTGATTAAGTGAGCTAAAGGAGTGTTTTGATGCTCGTTCATTACCCGGGTCCCTGGAGTCCGCTTCTCGGACGACTCGCCTTAAAGGAGATCCCGTACCAGAATCCGATCCTCGTCTGGACCTTCGTACTGGTGGCCTGCGCGACGCTCGTGATTCTCGGGGCGATCACCTACTATCGGTCATGGGGTTACTTGTGGCGAGAGTGGCTGACCACTGTCGATCACAAGAAGATCGGTGTCATGTACTGTCTTCTAGGGCTCGTGATGTTCTTCCGCGGCTTTATCGACGGCGTCATGATGCGCACCCAGCAGGTCATGGCCGTGGGGCCGCAGTCACCCGGTTACCTCGGGGCCCTGCACGGTTACCTGCCGCCTTACCATTTCGGGCAGATCTATAGCGCGCACGGGACCATCATGATCCTGTTTGCCATCACGCCGATCCTAATTGGGCTTATGAACATCGTGGTCCCCTTGCAGATCGGCGCCCGCGACATGGCCTACCCCTATCTGAACGCGGTATCGTTTTGGCTTACGGCGGCGGCCACAGGCCTTGTTATGATCTCGCTTTTCGTAGGCGACTTCTCCCATGCTGGGTGGGTGGGCTTAAGCCCGCTTACCGAGCTTGCCTACAGTCCGGGTGTGGGGGTCGACTACTGGATATGGGCGGTGCAGATCGGCAGCGTCGGTACCACGCTTGCCTCGATCAACATCATCATAACTATCCTTAAACTGCGTGCGCCCGGCATGACCTGGACGCGCATGCCGATATTCTGCTGGACCGCGCTCAGTACGAGCGTCGTGGGCTTGAGCTCCTTCCCGGTATTTACCGCGGCGGTGGCGCTTTTAAGTCTCGATCGTTATGCCGGGACGCACTTTTTCACGCCCGGCCTCGGCGGTAATCTGATGCTCTACACCGATCTCTTTTGGATTTGGGGCCATCCCGAGGTGTACTACGTGATCTTGCCGGCCTTCGGCATCATGTCGGAGATCATACCGACGTTTTCCGAGAAGCCGCTTTTTGGTTACATGACCATGGCCGCAGCAAGTATCGCCATAGGAGGCGTGTCGTGGTCGGTGTGGCTGCATCATTTCTTCACAATGGGGGCGGGGCCCGGGGTAAACTCATTTTTTAGTATCGCGAGCATGCTTGTGGGGATTCCCACGGGGGTCAAGGTCTTCAATTGGGCGTTCACCTTGTACCGTGGACGCATACGCTTCGATCTCCCCATGCTGTGGGCCCTGGCGGCCCTGGTCCTGCTCCTCACCGGGGGGCTTTCCGGCATGATGCTTGCTATGCCGGCGATCAACTACACGGTCCATAACAGCGTCTTTGTCGTAGCGCACTTCCACAACATGCTAAACGTCGTGGGGTTCGCAGCCATAGGGGGCATTAATTTCTGGTTCCCGAAGGTTTTTGGATTCAAGTTGGACGAGCGCATTGGTAAGCGCGCCTTTTGGTTCTTCAGCGCCGGCACGGTAGTGTTGTTTGGCTCCATGTATGCGTTGGGGTTCATGGGCATGCCACGGCGCATAGACTACATCCCCTTCGTGTCATGGCGACCGCTTTTGATCAGTGAGGAGGTTGGTATCTTTTTGTTCCTGATCGCCGCCTATTACATGTTCAAGCAGATGTATGTCAGCATTCGCGACCGGGGGCAACATCGTGTGACAGGCCCGGACCCCTGGCGGACGGCGCGCAGCCTCGAATGGCTCACGCATTGCCCGGTGCCATTTTATAACTTTGCCCTGCTGCCTTATATAAACAGCCGTGACGAGTGGGCATGGCGGCGCCAGCACGGGCTCGTGAACCTACGCCCAGACCACTACGAGGACATCCATCTCCCCAGCAATACCTTCGTTCCCGTCCTGCTCGGGGCGCTCGCCTTCGGCCTTGGGTTTGGCATGGTGTGGCGCATGTACTGGCTGGCGAGCTTGAGCCTCCTTGGTATCGTGGCGGTGGTGATTGCCCGATCCTTCGAGGGAGATCCCGGGCACACCATTCCTGGGGCGCGAATCCGTGAGGTCGAGGAAGGCCTGCTCTCAGATCCGGGCAGAGAGGCGCCGGTTGCCGGTGTGGCGGGGGGAGCAGTGGCTTTTCAGGCCTCCGTGACGCCGCGCAGCCCGGTGCAGGGGCCGTAACGCGAGCCCTCACGATAGCGCCCTATGCATGCGAGGCCTATGAATGTCAAGGAGGTGCTGTGAGTAAAGAGGTCTATGTCGATCCGACGAATGCCGTGCTCTGGCAGCGCCATCCCCATGAGCATGATAGCATTTCAACGAAGACTCTAGGGTTCTGGCTGTATCTACTTAGTGATTCGATGATCGTATCGAGCCTGTTTGCGAGCTATCTCGTATTGAATCATCGCGTCAATGCCGCGGCCGGCCCAACGGCCGGCACGGTCACACACCCTGTGGTGGCCTTTTTTGAGACCGTGCTATTGTTTTCCGCAATCCTCGCTTATGGTTTCGCAATGGTGGGATTAAAGCGCGGGGACAAAAACACCGTACTGTCCGGGCTTGCCGGCGCCATCGTTCTGGGCGCGGGGTTTCTTGTGGTCGAGGGAGTCGATTTCGCAGGGCTTGCGCTGCACGGCATGGTGCCAGAACGCAGTGGATTCCTATCAGCGTTTTATACGCTGGTACTCTATCATGGCGCACACCTTGTCTTCGCGATTCTATGGACGGCAGTGATGATGGTGCAGGTGGTACGCGAGGGGTTTACACAGAATGTCGTCTATCGGCTCCTGAACTTGAAGCTGTTCTGGTTTTTCCAGGGGTTTCTCTGGATTTATGTGTTTAGTTTCGTCTATCTCACGGGGGCCCTCCATGTCCACTAGCACACACGACGATCCTCTGCGGCACCCTGAGGTGCAATTGGCTCATGGTGGGCAGTATGTGGTGGGCTTTGTTCTGTCTTTGATTCTCACCGCCCTGCCTTTATGGCTCGTGGTCGATCATATGGGTACAAGGCTTCGCCTAATGCTTGTTGTGGTGGCTTCAGCCGCGGCGCTCACGCTAGTTCAGGGTTACTTCTGGTTGCGGCTGGATGTCTCTCCCACGCAGCGTTGGATGACCGCGGCGTTCGTGCTTTTCGTACCGCTTTTCGTCATGACCATCGGGCTTACGGCGTGGATGTTTGCGACTCTCTACACGCGCACCATGATCCCAACGTTGATGCATGCCCCCGCTTTCGGCCATTAGGCTATCAGGCATACGTGCGGCGGCGGATGGCGTGGACGGGCAGCTGCGCGGATCCTGGCGCTAGTTTCGCACGTTGCGCGTGATGCGATCCCCGATCGGAGTGCCGCCCGCAAGGACCTGCGGCCAGTCGGTGCTGCGGGCCGTGAATACCATTATCCGCCTGATGGCGGCCCTAGCGATTGCGGGATGGGTGCGGACAGGATAGCGGGATTTAAGGGCGGCGCTCGACGCACCACAGTGTCCGGCATCTAGGTAATGTTTCCGCCATCAGTCTCATCTCGGCGTTTCGTTTCGATGCGCGCGATCCACGACGTGAGTTTACGAATCCAGAAGGTCGGGAAGGTCGCGATGATGGTTATGATGGTGACTGCGATCAAATACGCGATAAGCATGATGGCGACCTGTCGTATCCATGGCCGGCCGTGGCCGTAAGCGATTTATTGTCGCCCATCTGCCGGCGCGACGCCAGCGGTCCGCGTGCGCCGACGTCCGCGTACGGTTACGCCAGCCGGCGTGCGGCCGCGGACCGGACTCGGACGGTTCGGGATGGCGTCGAGCCTTGTGGTAGGACCCGGATCGGCACCGACCCATCAGTGGCACCCCGGGCGGCCACGGTGAGGCGGGTGTCGCCGGGGTGCCCCGCAGGGATGCCGGAGGGGGCCGCGAGCCGGAGCGGGCGCGGCGCACGCCATGGTCCGGCCGGGTCCGCGCGGTCGGCGCCGACGCCCCGAGCGGTCGTTATCGCAGGCCGACCGGGTGATAAGCGCGGTGTGTGGGGGCGGCTTTAAGGCTCGCATGGGTTCCAAGAGAATGGTCTTCGAGACCTCGCCGGCTGCGCGGTCGACGAGCTTTGGTCCCTGACTGGAGGGGGCCTGGGCGGTATCGGCGACCACGAAATCCCGGATCACCGGGGTCAGGAGGGCATTCGTGGACGGCCCGATCGAGCCGGCGGTAGGGGGCGGGTATCCGGTCTGGCCGGCGCGCCGGACCTTGCGTGCCGGGACCTGCGGGTTGCCGTTGCCGAACCCCCTGACCGCGTCCGGCAAGGGCCGCCCCACGCAGGGTCGCCGAGCGGTTCGTCGGCGTGTCAGGGCCAACACCTCCGCCAGCCCTCACCGCAATCGTCGGGCAGGGGTCTTTGGGGCCAGACCCGTTCAGAGGCCTGTCGGTGCACCCAGGCTGCGATCTTGGACCCACCCGCTCAGGGCAGGCCGCCTCGCGATCGGACTCGCCCCATCGCAGGCGTTATCCCTTGCCGGATCTCGTACCTCTCAAACCTCCTGTTGCCCATCGCCTCTGCTCTCGAAAGAGGCCCGAGCGGGTAACGCACCAAGGGGCCCGAAACGGGGCCCGGCACCCTGACATGGCCTCTTTAGGCCGCGGATCGACTGGCGCCATTACGGCGCGAATGGACTGGTGCTTTTAGGCCGCGAACGCAACGGCTCCATGGGGCGCACATCATAAAGCTCTACAAGAGGTCTTTTACGCACCCCCATCCGACCTCGCGCGCCGAAGTCCCTTCCCCGCCTGGATAGCACACCAAAAGATCACCGGCCACGCCGCTATTCAAGGGTGCTTTCGGCACAAGAGGTGAGATGGACCCCAACCCCTGGACAGAATCTCCCGATCCTTAGGTGGATTATCTGCCGGGTTGGTCAAGCGGCTAGATCCCAGGACGCTGTGGTGTAAGCCTCCCACGGTGTCCGTCGATCCAGTGCTTGATGGGGCCTCTCATGATTATAGAAATGGAAGTATTTTGCAAGAGAGGCCCGTGCTTCAGGTATCGATGCATAGGCCTTGAGATACACCTCCTCATACTTGACAGAGCGCCACAACCGCTCGACGAACACGTTGTCACGCCAGCAGCCCTTGCCATCCATGCTGATGTCGATCGTGTGGGCCTTCAGGACGTCTGTGAAGGCCTCGGAGGTGAATTGCGCCCCTTGGTCGGTGTTGAAGATCTGCGGGGCCCCATAGAGCTCCAGGGCCTCCTCCAGGGCCTCGACACAGGAGTCGGCCTCCAGGGTGGTGGCCAGCCGCCAGGCGAGCACCGCACGCGTGGCCCAGTCCATGATGGCGACGAGATAGCAAAAGCCCCGGGCCATGGGGATGTAGGTCACGTCCGCACACCAGACCTGGTTGGGCCGGGTGATGGTCATGCCTCGCAAAAGATAGGGATAAATGCGATGACCCGGACCCGGGGCGCTGGTCTTGCGCCTGGGGTACAGGGTCTTGATCCCCATGACCTGCATGAGCCGCTGGATGCGCTTGCGGTTTACGAACACGCCGTCGCGCTCGAGCCGGTCCCGCAGGCGCCGCGAGCCCAGGAAGGGGTGCTGGAGGTGGAGGGCATCGAGCCGCTTCATGAGCGCCAGATCGTCCTCGGAGACCACAGGCTTCCCCTGGTAATACACGCTCGAGCGGGGCACGCCAAGCCACGCGCATTGGCGTGCGATCGGCACCACCGGATTCTCGCGCTCGACCCGTTGGAGTCTCTCAGCCGTGGTCATTTGCCGAGCACTCGTGCGAAAAAATCGTTCTGGACCGTAAGCTCTCCAATCTTGGCCAGCAAGGCCTCGCGATCGCTGGTGGGTGTCGTCCCCGTGGGCTTGCCGAAAATGCTCGCCGCCTGGTCGATCAACTGCCGGCGCCACTGGGTCACCTGGTTCGGATGGACCTGGTGTTTGGCTGCGATCTCATGGATAGTCTTTTCCCCGGCCAGGGCCTCAAGGGCCACCTTGGCCTTGAACTGCGGGGCGTGATTGCGTCGTGTCTTGCTCATAGGATTTCTGCTCCTTGTTGCGTTACTGTAAGGGCAGATAATCACCTAAGCTAGTGTCCAAGAATTGGGGTCCATCTCTAGGCGCGATCACCCAAGACCGCTGGCGGCAAGGCTGCCCATTAAGGTCTGCACACCCCAAAGAAGGGCTTGAGGCCCGGGATGCTCAAGAAAACTGTAAGCGCAGGGTGATTGTATCGATCGAGAGTGCGCATGGCGCCATATTATCCGCGGCAAGGCGATGAACGGCTGGCATGCTCGGCGTACTGGTCGCACGGCCTCGATCTCCAACGGGACCAAGGCCTGAGCGAGGCGTGCTAACGGTGCGCGTCACGCGCCCACAAAAGTCCGTTACCGAAATTCCACAGATGAGTCTGTTTCATGCCGTTCATCCTGGTAAACGCATCATAATCTTCCATTTATCCTGATGGGTCGTGTCCTTATCAGAAACATCTTTCCTGAAACGGCGATCCCAAAGCACCATGCGCACGCCATGCAAGATGCGCATGCCCTACCGGCACAGCATCGTGTGTAACGACACTCACCGCCCCGCATGGCGGCGTATCGAAGGAGCGCGTAAACGTGACCGAGCCGACAAACCGTGTGCATTTACTGAGAAAGTTGGTATTACCGATTGCCATCGCAGCGTCCCTGTCCGCATGTGTCAGCGGCGGCGGTGGCGCGGGCGCCGGGACCTCGGTAAGTCCGGGATCCCAGTCTTCCGGTAATGGTGCCCCGGCCAGCACCAGCGCCAATAGCAACACCGACGCCGCGATACCCATCACCGGCAGCACCATCCCCATGAGCCAAGCCTTGAATACCCCAGGCGCCGGCACGGGCCAGACCATATATGTGTCGACCACGGGGTCCAACAGCAATAATGGCCTGTCGCCACAGACCCCTTTGCAGACGATCCAGCAAGCCGTCGACATCGTCCGCCCAGGTGGCACGATAGAAATAATGGGTGGCACTTACGCCGGGGGTATCACCATAAGCAATCCCGGAACGGCGACCGCATGGATCACTATGGAGCCTTACCAAAATCAGCCGGTCGTGATCGACGGCGGGTCGGCTATGAACAATCTGTTCTTCACAAACTCGAGCAACGCCCCGAGTTATTGGGAAGTCAAGGGATTTACTTTGCGCAGCGCGCTCCAGTATGGCGTCCAGATAGACACACCGGACGTGAAGATCGTCGACAACGACATCTACTACACAAACTACTCGATCATAAAGCTGGTTAGCACGGCACATAACATAGTCATATGGGGTAACCAGCTCCATGACAACAACCATGCATCGGCGCAGGCCTATGTGTCGAAGGCCGTGGACATGGTAGGCGCGGTCAATGTCTTGGTGGCCCATAACAATGTGTACAACATATCTGACATCGGGCTTTACTGTAAGGGAAATGCGACGGACATCACGTTCGCTGACAACACCCTAAACAATATCGGCAGTCGCGGAATCATGCTCGGCCAATCTACGGGCGTACAGTTCCTGCAGCCTGGAAAAACATACGAGTCCTACAATAGCATCATCAAAAACAACGTTATTACAAACGATCAAAGTGCGTGTTTGTCTGAATCCTCGTCCTACGACGCAGAGATTTACAATAATTCGTGCTACAATGCGGCGATTGTACACCACGGCGCCATTTTTATTTCCAATGAGTCGGCACTCCACCAGGCTGGGACGAACGTCTATATACGCAACAATATCATCGAGGATTCCTCGTCGCTTCCTATGGTCGTCATAGCTCCCCATGCTATGACAAACTATGCGACCTTGCACATAAACCACAACATGTACTATGACCCGGCGGGCGTCACGTTCGAGTGGGATGACAAGAACATCTACAATATGCCATTCCAAACATGGCAGCAGACCACGGGCCTCGAATTGAACAGTGTCGTGGCAAATCCCCAGTACGCGAATGTCACGCCGGTGGGTGCGGTAATGCCGTCGATCACCGGCAATACGCTACTGTCCCTGAGCCCGTCAAGCCCGGCCATAAACGCCGGTGTCGTGTTGCCTTCGGTGACGCACGATATCAATGGAGTGGCGCGGCCGTCCACGGGTTCCTACGATATGGGTGCGTATCAGTAGAGCGCCTGATCGCGGCGCGCTCCAACAAGGGCTTGGGGCAAACGCTGGGCGCAACACGCCTAGCCGCCCGAGATTCGCCCAACCGGGCCGCCATTGACGCTTTGCAGTTGGAGTATGTGGTTGACGCGTGAGTGTTCGCGCAAGCCCCGGGGCCGGGATGGTCCCGGGGCCATTTTTTGGCCGCGGGCGCAAACGGCAGACGGCCCCACAGTGCTTTAAGCGATGGGCCAATGCGCGTGCAAAACGCGTTTGCGTGGCCCGAAAGACCTACCTGTCTGGGGCGAACCCGATACGGAAATTTGGGTGTCTTGGGACGAGGTTGGCAAGCGCCGCTTATATAGTCGGGATGCCTTGCTTAGGGCCCTGGTCGCTTGGTGCCACGGCCCCGGTCCTGGCAAGGCCGCGCGTGATAGGGCAAGGGGTGCGCGCCCCCTCAGGCGGGCGCGGCGGTCGTTATTACCTAGGGGTCGACTGCGCGCGTCTTGTAAGGTTCGGGTCGCAGCCATTCGATTCGTCACCCTAGACAGTACCCGTATATTACGCGACACCGGCCGCGAAGGCGCGCATGGTGCCGGTAGCTCGCTCGGTGTGCGCACGCGGCCAAGCCGGGCGGCAAACGGTGTACGATCACTACAGAATGTATTAGCCGTTATAACGTGGCAGCCCGCAGCTCCAGCAAGCGGAAGACCATAAATTGGGAATAGCCGACCGACGAGATGACCAACGGTGGCGCCTTGTTTAAGGATAGAGATCCGTTCGCGCACATTACCTACAAACAGCCGGTCCACAGCAAGAGTTGCACCTGGGCGGATCAATGGCTGGTCAAATTGATGCCCGAGCCCTTCGCGGAAATGAATTCGTTCGATGCGCGCAACCTCGGCGTGAAAGACAGCGATTGGGTCATCATCCGGTCGGCGCGACCTATCCCAAGGGATATAAGACCCAGGTGCCGATTATGCCCGCCGTGCGGCCCAGCGTGGTGTCGTTTCCAGCGGCGTTCGGCCACTGGCCTTACAATTCCGGCCACTGGACTGTAAACGGGGAGACGCATCGTGGCGACGACGCCAAGAATGCCCGTACGCGCATGAATCATCTTATGCGCCTTGACCCCAGCATTACTGCCGAGGGCGGCTGGGGCACCTGTCTGCAGGATCCGTACGGGGGTAGTGCGTGCTACTACGATACGCGCGTCCAGATCGAGAAGACGATGGTGCCCAAGGAAGGCATGTATATTCGGGAGGCGCGTATCTGATCTGGCGCGGGAAAGCCCTTATCATCAGAAGTGATGGGGCGTTTTGCGGCCCTTGGTCATGGGGGCCGCTCGGCCCGTTTTTGAAAGATGGCGGGGGTTTCGATGGCTCGGCCCGGCGAACGACAGGCGACTTCTGAAGTGCTTCGGATATTTTCCGGCCTGTTCGATGGACCGCCACCGCCTGCGGTGGCGGAGGCGTTGCTGCACGATACCATTCCGCCGCTATGGCGGATACAGGATTGCCCGCCCCGCGATCAGGGTGCGCAAATCGGCAACTTCGAGAGCCAGTACGAGGCGCTCTTTCTCATCCCTACGCATGATCATATAAGCCCTTACATTTCCCACCATCCATGAAAAGGGGGGCGGTCCCCGGATGGTTTTGTGACGGACCTGGCGGCGCTTGCCGCAGCTATGGACATCCCGTGGAGAAAAGACTGAAGTGGTCCCCCGTTGACGGACCTCTAATGGATGGATTAAACCAACCACTTGGAGGTCACTATGGAACGTCAGGTTCGTGCTCAATATACCGCCGATTACAAGGCGCAGGCAGTGTCATTGGCAGAGAGCCTCGGAGCGGCAAAGGCTGCCCGCAAGCTCGGTATTTCGGTCAAGACGCTGGCTAATTGGATCCGCATTTCGCGTGATGGAGCAGGGTTCGCCAAGGACGGGAAGCGCCGTCCTGTGAGCGATGTGGAAGCTGAGAATGCACGGCTTCGAGCCGAGAATGCTCAGCTGCGCATGGAGCGCGATTTCATAAAAAAAGCCGCAGCGTACTTTGCGAAGGAGTCCAAGTGAAGTACGCCTATATCGCCTCGCAGCGGACTCACTACCCGATCGGGTTCATGTGCCGGGTACTTGAGGTATCGACGTCGGGATTCTTCGCCTGGCAGGCCCGAGAACGTGCGCCACAGAGCGACGCGGACGCTCCGTTGCGTGCAGCGATCATACAGGTCCACGAGGAAAGCCGGCGCCGCTATGGTCGCCGGCGCCTCACGCATGCCCTGCGCGCACAGGGCATGCGCATCAACCCCAAACGTGTGCATCGAGTGATGCGCGAGGAAGGCTTGCGAGGCGTGCGTAAAGGGCGCTTCGTGCCGCGCACGACCGACAGTGCCCATCAGCGCGCCATCGCCCCGAACGTCCTACAGAGGCGATTTAGCGTCGACACAGCCGTGCCGGCCTGGACAAGCGACATCACGTACGTTGCCACTCGTGAGGGCTGGCTGTACCTGGCGGTGATTATCGCCTTACAGACACGCCAGGTGCTCGGCTACAGCCTCTCGGATCGCATGCCCGATGAGCTGGTGCTCAATGCGCTGCGCAATGCCTGCCATCTCCAGACACCGCCATCCGGTACGGTGTTTCATTCCGACCGCGGCAGCCAGTACGCCAGCGATGATTTCCGCAACGCTCTCGGCGCACTTGGCATGGTGGCCAGCATGAGTCGCAAGGGAAATTGCTGGGACAATGCGGTCTCGGAGAGCTTCTTCGCAACACTGAAGACCGAAGAAGCGACCGAGCCGTATGCGACAAAACAGGACGCCCACAGAGCGATCGCGCAATACATCCACGGATTCTACAATCCTGTCCGCCTGCACTCATCACTCGGATACTTGTCGCCCAACGAGTATGCGCGCAGAATGCAACACCCAGATCAAGACCCGTCTATGAGGTCCGCTGCGTAGGGACCACTTCAGACATACTTGTGCCGGGCAGGGCATTTCCGGTCTCGCCGGATCATATCAGCGTAGCGATCGGAATGGTCGCCATCCTCTTGGTGGCGGACGAGGAAGGAGCGTCTTATGCCCAGCGCGCAGCATTCTGGGTCCGGGAGATTCTGGATGCGTGCGCGGGGCCTTAAGCGATATGCGCGAGTATATTCGATCGCTGGAGCGGCCTCCACGCGCCTACGGTGTGGCTGTGGAGCTGGCGGCCGCCTATCTGGAGCGGTGCCAGAGGGAGGAGGTGTGAGGGATCATGGAAGACGATGCCTTATCCACTTGACGGGGTGGTGTCCTATCGCGATGTACGGCGCACGCGTCGGTGCCATTTTCACTATACAGTTACCCAAAAAGTTACCAAAATTCATGATAGCTCGCGTGTATCGTGCCATTTCTGAAAGGCCACATCCAGGCGGGCCTGCCATCCCGGACCGGCGGCGCGAAATCGGGCTGCGACCTCGCGAGATAGGCGTATGATCACGCGCCCTTTCCGTCTCTGTGGCCGGTGGGCGGCCCAATATTTGTTGGTGGCGAACTTCAAAGTATATGTCCATTCGCAGGTAGCAGGATCCTGGACAGTCTCCGCTTGAACAGCTGACTCTTATTCAGGTGTCGGCAGATCCAATATCCGCCCCGACCGAGATTAGACTGGCATAATATCTGACCTCTCTTGCCTTGGCCTTTCTGAAGCCGACAACGCGGCGCTTATTACCAGGATCCATAAAGACAACGCACCGTACCAGAGTCCCCATAGGTGCGTATCCGAACATACGCCACTCCCCATAACCCCGACCCATACCTGCCTGGCCCATCGCCCATCCAACTTATCCTACGACTCCGGCATCAGAGATATACCGTGCTTGACGCTACCGAGCGACGAATCGTCTGTCTGCATGAGAAAGGCCCGACATGAGGCGCTGTCTATCGCTTGTTCTCGAAGCGCGGTTGCGGAATGGTATAACTATGTACGACGGAGATACATAAACATCTCGTTCTGGTCATTCGGATAACATCAACCCTGTCACATCCGCTACACAAACCTGTCTGCATACATTCACATTACCGCAATAATCCCTTCCCATAATCTCGGCGGTCTGAGGTAATCGCAAGACGTAGGCTGCCGAGTGAAACGGCGTCCGGGAGTGGGCCCGAAGACATGATACTGGGCTCGCGCGGGGTTGCTTAATATTTAGGGGGGCGTATGAAGGAAAGACATTCGCAGGAAAACGGCGTCGCAGGGCGGCCAACGAAGACGGCCCTGGCCGTGGCGCTGAGTCTAGTATTAGCGGGAACGCCTCTGGAGGTCTGGGCGGCGACCGCAGGTTCGGCAGCGACGCAAGAGAACGGCGGCACGACGTCGAATGGGGCCGTAAATATCGGTGAGGTGGGCGCTGTATCCAGCGCAGCACACCGTAAAAGTAAAGTGCGTGTGCCTCTCAAGGCGCCCTACTCGGAGCACGTTATCGGCGCTCAGGCGATTCATAACGCGTCCTTGGCCCAGAATGCCCAGACTATTTTAGCCCGCAAGCCTTCAATCAATGCCTTCAGTACGGGGCCGAACGGCGTACGCAGCACGATCACGTTCCGTGCCTTCAACAGCGGCCAGTTCTCGGAGACCTTCGACGGCGTACCGTTGAACGACATGTTCAATGGTGGCACTACCAATCAGGCGTCGAACCGGAACGCCATCCCTCTCACCCTGAACGACACTGCCGGCATTGAGATCTATAACGGCGTCAACAATCCCGCCGTCAACGCCTATAACTCCCTCGGGGGTACGATTAACTTCGTTCCCCGTCAGCCAAGTCGCCATCCAGGCGGCGCGCTTGGGGTGGGATATGGAAGCTTTGGGACCGTTGACTGGAATGCGGCGGCCAATACCGGATCTTTGGGAGGGTTGCGCTCTCTCTTCGCCTTTAACCGGCAAATTAGCCAGGGATGGGTCAATAATTCCGGCGATCAGAACAACAACTTTTATTACGCCGGAATCCTGCCCTATAACGATGGCCGGTCCCGAGTCTCCAGCTACCTTATCGTGAATCACAACGTGGGTTATACCCCCCACAGCGTGCCTTTGCCGCTCATTCAAAAATACGGGACCAGCTATGATTGGCCCCTGAACTATGATTCCACTAGAAATAACGACAGAGAGATCACAGGCATTCTCGCCGATCGCAGCCTGCTGACGCGGACGGCGATTCTGCGCAATAAGGTCTTTTTCCAAAATAACGATTATACCCGCACCTCTTATAGTAACCCGGCGTTCGCACAGAGTGCGAGTCAACCCTATTACTTACCGAACCAAGGGACTGGTTATCCGTTCTGGCTGTCTTACCCGACCGGTCCCACATACGACCCAGCGGCGATCTTTGGGTCGACGCACTATGGGACGGACTATCATCTATATGAGGATGTCTCATCAGATCTAGGCTACAGTCCTAGCCTGACATTCTTACTCCCGGACAATGAAGTAAAAATTGGCGGTAACGTCACCTATGGGGTGTTGCACTCTGCCGAATATTGGTACGGAAGCGCCCCGGTGCCCCAGCAATCCGGCTATAATAACGCCTGGAATGAGCGGGACTCGCGCATTTACTCGTCGGTATACGCGCAAGATGACATTAGCCTTTTTGGCCGCACGCTTCATATCACGCCCGGCGTGAAATATCTGGATGCCCAGACCACGTCCGCCGATAATGTCGGATTTTATTACCCGATCGGCGGCACAGTTTCCGACAACGAAAGCTTTGTGTCACCGACCCTTGGTATCAATTACGCGCCGCTCTCGGGGTTTAGTATCTACGGGGCCTACGGGCGGAATATAAAGTTTCCAAATATCGGCGCCTTCTATAGTAATATCGCCGAGCAGAATGCGGCCGGACAGTATGTCGTAGTGCCGGTCCATTTGAGCCCAGAATATGCCACGGATTACGAGCTGGGAACGCGGTATGAAGGGTATGGCTTCGCGGGGACCGTGAATGTCTACAGGGAACTCTTTACCAATACGTTCATCAACACGACCAGCCCTATTTCCGGATTGAGCACTACCGTCAATGGCGGGAGCTCGCGCTACCAGGGTGTGGAACTCGGCCTCGTACAGCATTTCCAGGCCATTCCCATGGGACGCTTTAGTGTGTTTGGGAACTACTCGTATAACAAGGCGGTCTTCACGTCTTCGTTCAACTCGGCGTATGCGGGGCAGGTCTCGGCGGGCCAGCCTCTTGCCGATGTTCCTACGAACATGGTGAACCTTGGGATCGGATGGATGCGAGGTTTGGTCCATGTGAGAATTGATGAGAAATATGTGGGGCCCCAGTATGTCAATCAACAGTTTGCGGGGGTGCCCGGAGGTTTGACGATTCCAGGTTATGCTGTCACGAATATCGGTGTCTTTGATACCATACCGTTTCACGAGACAGACGTGAAGAGTATTAAACTGGCATTGAACATCGACAATGTATTCAATAAACACTATATTCCAAAGGCCGTGAGCAACACGGATTACTACGGAAATTCCTACCTGTCCGTGTTTGAGGGCATGCCGTTTTCCATATACGGAAGCGCGACCGTGAGATTTTAGGCGGGTGGGTCCGGGCGAGATCCTTGATATGTGGCGTTGCGGCATCGAAGGATGATGGATGAACAACGGCAAACGGCGGTACCCAGGGATTCAAAGAGCAGTAAGGGGATACTCCGGCCTGAGTCAGTCTCGAGTGCTTCATCGTGCCGTCCGCCTTGCTCGATGGACGAGGGCTCCATTCGCAAAGGACTTAATGACCTGGGCATAGCCAGCGACCGCGAGCGGGGCCGTACCACGCGCGTTGGCGGGGGGCGCAAGGAGCTAACCTTGATCACTTTATAGTGACCCTGGGGCCGAAGAAGGCCGAGCTTGCCGTGATGGGTCCCCCGATCAGGCCTGCCTCATCGGTATTGTTAGCCCTCACGCCGAGTAACGCGCATGCGGATTCGACGTTTGTTAGTCTACGTTCTTCATGAACGGCGGAGTGGTCGACCATGCGAGTCCTGCGCGTGTATGTGCGGATCTACCTAGCGCCATCAGCCCTCGACGGCGCAATCGCGTTTTACGAGGCCGTCACAGGCGAGGTTTGCGCCTTACGTTTTACGCACCCCGATGCGGGGCTTGAAGTTACGGCAGTGAGCGCCGTGCTGTTGATCGCGGGACCACCGGAACGTTTAGCGCAGGTCCGAGCCACGCAGGCGACCTTTCTGGTCGATAACCTCGACGCTGCGCGGGACACGGTCGTGGCTGCGGGTGGCATGATCCTCGAAGAGCCGCGCCACGTCCCCACAGGGCGGAATATGCGCGTGCGGCATCCGGACGATACGATATGCGAATACGTGGAACACACCGCCGGCACGCCGGGGTAAACGGCGCGCCAATGGGGCGTAAGCCATGTAGGGCGCCTGCGATTCCCGTCAAGGGTCTGCGGGGCGTAACCATAATCAACCGCTTGTAATAAAATTCAACGCGAGGCCTGTTATGCAGGTATCACTATTGAGGAGCCAGGCGACCCTGTCCTGGCATGGATGGCTGGATACGCTGAACCCGGGTTGACGGCCTCGCCATGCGGGCCGGCGGGTCGAGCGCCATTATAGGCCCATGATCCGCGCGGTTCCCAGGATCGCAAGGCGTCCTTGGTTCCGGGATCCCTTGTACGCCACCCCGCCCCACGTCGGAGTGCGGGCTTTCGCCGCGTGAAGACGGCGAGCTGCCCTCGCGCCTCCGGTCTCGGCCGTTGCTTACGACCTCTTCGCTGCGAGGGGGTCTTCCCTGCAAGGCCGGATTGCCGCCCGGGCTCGAGCTGCGCTCTGCGGGACCGCTGTGCTCGCCCCTAGCCGGTCGGCCCCGGATCTGGCCCCAAGGACAAGATCGGAGCGAGACCCCGCATCAATTAATAACGGACCAATATCTTCGATCCGGTCCTCAAGGGCTTGGTTTACCACCCAGATTCGCCAACCCAAGCGCCCTTCACGCGGTCGATCCCTACCCAGCGAGGCACGACAGGGCGCGGCGCCAGGTTTGGAACCGTCCCCGACGGCGCATCGGGCGTACAAGCATCCGGGATCCGCGTCACGATCCGTAATAGGAGGGTTTCCGTGACCCGAATATGACCGCTGGAAGGCGCGGTCGAGGATTCGGCAAACCGCACCGTCTTGCGCGCAAAACAGGCGAATGCCAGCTCGAGCTCGACGATGAGCGGGGCCTCGCGGACAGCCAGCGCCCGATCCGCGGCCGCCGACCAGCGGATCTCCACTTCCTTGCCGGAGACGGCAATGACAACGCGTGATCGCCGGCCGCCCCGCCACCAAAATCCTCTTCCCGTCATAACCCCCCCTTCCAGGATTCGCGCTTAGGTGATCAGATACTTTCTATTACACACATCTTTCTGTCAACAAAGCATGAGGCATCGATGAATATCGATAGGTAATCGAATGGCCTGTCTTATGCGTTGCAGAGATGCCGGCGAAAGTCCCGCACGAGCGGATAGATCCAGATACTTTTGACGGGCTTTGCGTGGCGATGCAAGACGTCGAGCTTACCGCGCCCTTGAGTATCCCCAAGGTTTTGCCAGTTGGCCGCCTTGTAGCAGGTACCGGTAAAGCGCGGCTTCTCGACGAAGGTTTCGAGCAGAACCGGGCGATAGCTGTAGCGGGCGTGCCAGTCGTCGGGGAGTCGGCGGCTGACCAAGGCCAGGATCCGTGAGGCCAAGTTTGGGCAATGGATCCACGGCAGAATAAGGAAACGGGCATTGTTGACGATCAGGTGCAGATTGCGTTGCCGCTGATCGACCGTCCAGCCGATGGCCTGATCGCGGGGCTTGACCTTCCAGGCGCTGGCCCCGAAGCCCAGGGCCGCGACGATCTGGCCTTGGGCGCGTACGAAGTAGCGCAGTTGCGCCCCGGGCATGAGGGTATGCCCGAGGTAGTGGTGGCGTTCGATATAGGCGTTCCACAGCCGCGATTCGGCTCTGCCGAGGACCGGATCAATGGTGAGCGTAGCGAGATCGATGGCCGGGATGACGGCGGGTTCGCAAACCGCCTGTTCGATGTCCGGATAGGACCGGTAGGTGACGGGCTTGGGGTTGCGCGGCGGGGGCAGTGTGATCAGCCCATCGGCGTGCATGCGGTTGAGGGCCACGCGACAGCTCATATCCTTCAGAGCGCCATTTTCCCGGCGCCATCCGAGCCTCTCACAGACTTCCCGGGATAAACGAGCACGGTTCATCTGGGGGGTCGTGAGCCACTCGCGGATCAGCGCGATCTCGGCTGGTGTAAACTCTCGTCCGCAGTAGCGCATCGTTCAGCTCGAGTCGCGCGGGCTGAGGACATGTTTATGGGCACGCAGTGTCTCGACCGTCTCGTAAAGACTCGTCCAGCCGCGCCAGAGCACGGTGACGCCGGGTTCGCCATCCCCCTTGCGGCCCAAGTGGCCGCCGAGCCGGCCCAGCATGCGCACCATGTCGCGCAGCGTCGGGGCAGGACCTGCGGGGGGCAATGCCCGCGTGACGCGGATATGCAGCGCTTCGACCTCCTCCTCGGAGAACACCTCGGTGGCCGGCCGATCCGGGTGCGCGCGGGCCAGGTAGGTCACATGCATCAGGCGCACGCCGATGATGCTGAAAAGCGTCAGATAGCGCTTGAGGCGCAAGGCCTCCTCGAGCAGGCAGTCCTCGACCTTGCAGCCGGATTTGAGCACCTTATGCCAGATCTCGATGCCCCAGCGCCGCCCATACCACCGCACCTTCTCGGTGGCGGACGCGAAGTCTTTGACGATGAGATTTGTGAGCAACACCCAGCTGATCGGCTCCACCCCGGCCGGCGGGGACGACTCGGTCGCCCCGATCAGGGTGACGGTCACAGGCTCGCTGGAGCCGGACGTCTGGGCCGCCCCACGGCGCGGTGGGGGCTGGATCGTGACCTCGGCTGTGCGCACCTCGATCGCCGCCGTGCGCGCCTTACGACTGCCGTTGCCAGGAACCTCAATCGTCATGCTCCCCCATGCCGGGGCATCGCTCAACGCCTCGAGCATCCGCGTGCAGCCCGCGCTGTCTTCGGGCACGAGCTTGCGGTCGGTGCGCGCGCGGATGAGATAGTGCGCCTGCAGGTCCTGGGCGCGTGTCAAGAACTCGAAGAAGTCCGATTCGCGGTCGGCCACGGTGACGACCGGCACGCCCGCGGGCGCCCGCTCGACCGTCTCTTTGAGCGCAATAAGCCATTTCGCGCTCTCTTTTTCCTCGATCGCCGTGACCTGCAGGCGCTCGATCTTCTCCTGATAGTCTTCCTCCGGGATCTCCCCGCGCGCCCAGATGCTTTGGCTCACGATCCCGAGCGGCACGCCCGAGGTGGTGAAGGCCAGTGCGTTATGCATGATGAGGCCCCGGTCATGCGCGGCGTTGCTCTTGCCAATCGGTCCGAGGCCCCGAGTCCTGACGTGCCGGCCGTAGGAGAAGAAGACCGTGTCCTGCATCACCAGCACCGCACCCCCGCAGCCGGCCATGCGCGCGGCCGTCGCTTCCCAATGGGGTTTGAGGATCCCCGCCGCGCTCGCCTTGGCATTATTGAACAGCCGATACGCCGCTTGCGTACTGGCCCAATTGCCGCACGCTTCATTGATCGGCGAGCCGGGAGATTGGGCGAGATATTCCGCAGTTTTCACCAAGCGACGATCCAGGTGCATATTCCGAAGCAAGATGACCAAGGATTCCGATCGAACGTGACCACGGATTCCGATCCATCTTGACCGCGCATTCCGATCGAAGATGACCACGGATTCCGATCCATCGTGACCGACGTCGTGTCGGCCGAGGATCATCCCGCCTGATAAGTCCGAGAGCGCACCGGGTTCCCAATTCCGCGGGCTATCCTCCCTGATTTTTCCACAGGAGAGGACATGCCCGCCCCGAGGAAGACCATGCGTAAGATCAAAGACGTTCTGCGACTGAAATACGAAGCGGGGCTTACCCACGACCGGATCGCCCGGGCCTGTGGGGTGGCCAAGGGCACGGTCGCGAAGTATGTGGAGCGCGCCCAGGCCGCCGGCCTGTCCTGGCCGTTGCCCGCAGACCTGGACGACGCGGCGCTCGAGGCGCGGCTCTTTCCGCGCGCCCCGGGGCTCGTGGCCGCCCACGCACCGCCCGATTGCGGCTACCTCCACCAGGAGATGAAGCGCCCCGGGGTGACCCTCATGCTGTTGTGGGAGGAGTACGCCCACGCCCATCCGGGGCAGGCCTACGGCTATAGCCAGTTCTGCCTGCTCTACAAGACCTTCCGCCAAAGCCTCCAACGCTCCATGCGCCAGATCTATCCGGCCGGCGAGAAGATCTTCATCGACTATAGCGGCGACAAGGTCACCATCATCGATCGCGCCACGGGCGCCATGCGCTTCGCCGAGATCTTCGTGGCCGTGCTCGGGGCCTCGGCGTACGCCTATGCCGAGGCCACCTGGACGCAGCAACTGCCCGACTGGATCGCCGCCCATGTGCGCCTATTCGCACACCTGATGTCGGTGCCCGCTCTCCTCATCCCGGATAACCTTAAGAGCGGGATCCAGCACCCCTGCCGCTACGATCCCGAAGCCAACTCGACCTATGCGGACATGGCCCGCCACTATGGGACGGCCATCCTCCCGGCACGACCGGCCGCCCCGCGGGATAAGGCGCACGTCGAGGCAGGCGTGCTCCTGGTGCAGCGCTGGATCCTCGCGCGCCTGAGAAACCAGCCGTTCTTCTCCCTGGAGGAGCTCAATCGCGCCATTCGTGCGCTGCTCGCCGACTTGAACAACCGTCCGTTCAAGAAGTTGCCGGGGTCGCGCCGCAGCGCCTTCGAGACCATCGACCGACCGGCCATGATCCCGTTGCCCGCGACCCCCTACGAGTTCGCGACCTGGAAGGTCGCCACCGTGTCGATCGACTATCACGTGGAGGTCGACGGCCACTACTACAGCGTCCCCCACCCGCTGGTGCGCCAGAAGATCGAGGCGCGCCTGACCGCCTCAACCGTCGAGTTCTTCTTCAAGAGCAAGCGTGTGGCCGTCCATGCCCGCGCGCTCGCGCGCGGGAAGTTCACGACGCTTGCCGAACACATGCCCGAGGCCCATCGCCGGCACCGGGAGTGGACGCCCGGGCGGCTCTTACGCTGGGCGCACAGCATCGGCCCCAAGACCCAGGCCATCGTGCAATGGCAGTTCGACCACCGCCCGCACCCCGAGCAGGGCTACCGCGCCTGTCTGGGGCTCCTGAATCTCGGCAAGCGGTATGGGAACGTGCGCCTGGAGGCCGCCTGCCAGCGGGCGCTTGCGATCGGCTCGCCGGTGCTCAAAAGCGTGAAATCCATCCTCGAGGCGCGGCTCGATCAGCAACCCCCGCCCGGCACGACCCCTGAGGGGGCGTCTGCCATCCCGCCGGTCCACCACGACAACGTGCGCGGCGCGGCGTACTTCCAGTCCACCACCCAAACCTCAACCCGTACTGAAGGAGAATCGGAACCATGTTGATCCAACCCACCCTTGATGCCTTAAACGCCCTGAAGCTCCACGGCATGGCCGCGGCCCTCTCAGAGCAGATGACCCAAAGCGCCGCCCAGGGCCTGTCCTTCGAGGAGCGCATTGGGCTGCTCGTCGAGCGCGAGGCGGTGTTCCGCGAGAGCCGCAGGCTCACGCGCCTCCTGCAGCAGGCGCAACTGAAGGAGCGCGCCTGCCTGGAGGATCTGGACTTCCGCGCCCGCCGGGGTCTCGACCGCGCGCACATCGCGACGCTCACCGCCTGCGACTGGATCCGGGTGGGGCAGAACCTCCTCATCCAGGGCGCCACCGGCTGCGGCAAGACCTTCCTCGCCTGCGCCCTGGCGCATCAGGCCTGCCGGCAGGGGCTGTCGGCCCTCTACGTGCGTGCCCCGCGGCTCTTCGAGGAACTGACCCTCGCGCACGCCGACGGGAGCTTCCGCAAACGCCTGGCCGCACTCGCCAAGACGAGCCTGCTGGTAATCGATGACTTCGCCATCTCTCCTTTGGGCGCGCGCGAGCGCGGCGACTTGCTGGAGATCCTCGATGATCGCATCGGCGCGCGCGCCACGCTCATCACGAGCCAGTTGCCGGTCGAGCACTGGTACGAGTACATCGGCGACCCGACGCTCGCCGATGCCATCCTCGATCGCTTGCTGCACTCCGCCCGCACCCTGACACTCGAAGGCGAGTCGATGCGCAAGCGCAAGAGTCAGGCCCAGGCGTAGCGTACCCGAACGGCATTACGTAATTACATACGTAATTACGGACGCCATGAACCACCCCCTCAATACAGGAGTTCTCATGTCCCGCACAGGTATTACCCAAGATCAGGTCTTTGCCGCCGCGCAGGCGCTGGCCGACCGCGCCCAACCCGTCACCGTCCAGGCCCTCCGCGAGGCCTTGGGCCACGGCAGCTTCACGACCCTCTCCCAGCATCTGCGTGCCTGGAAGAGCCATATCCCAACCCACCCACTCCCGCCCCTACCGCCCGAGATCGAGGCCGCCGCGCACCAGGCCCTGGCCCGGGTCTGGACCGCCGCGTCCGAGCTCGCCCAGCAGGAGGTCCAGGCTGTCCGTAGCGCCGCCCACACCCAGATCGCGGAGTCCCAGACGCAGGCGCAGGAGACCCTGCAGGAGATCGCGCGCCTCGAGCGCACCGTACAGGACCAGGAGGGCCGGATTGCGACCCTGCAGCCGGCCCTGGCCACCGCCGAGACGCATCTTGCCGCGCACGCCGCGAAGATCACTCAACTGGAGGCGCGTATCGCGGAACTGAAGGCGGAACTGGAGGCGGCGCAACTCCATAACGACCAGCGCGCCGAGGAATGCGGGAGACTGCGGGGAGAGCTCGCGGTGTACGCCGCGCTTGCACCCTCTGATCAAACCAAGAAGCCGGGGCGCTCTCCGTCTGCCCGGCCTGATCTCCCTAACACCCACACACAGGGGGCCAAGACCATTGACGGTCTGTGATTATGTAGTGTAAAAGTCGTTCAGCGCGACCGGCTCTCTGGCCGGTCATCTTCGCCCGGATTGATCGGTCACCTTCGACCGGAATCCGCGGTCACCATCCGCCGGAATCGGCGGTCATCTTCATCGGAATACGCACCAGGCGTTTATCGGAGAGGTCGGCGCGGGCAAACTCTTGTCTCACCCACTCGACCGACTCTGTGCCGGCCTCCATGATCGCCCGCACATCCGGATCCCCACAACGCCTCGACTTTTGCACGCCGTCCGCCTGTCCTTGTCGCACGCCGCGACAACCGCCACCTTACGCAATCTCGGCGCGTGTGTCCAGCACTTTCGTTAGGCGCGTCAAACAATCAGAGAAAATCGCCAAAGATGTGTGCAATAGAAAGGATCAGATATTCCCGCATCAACTCGCGGGCGCGATGCAGACGGCTTTTCGCGGCCGCGATGGTGAGCGCAAGGCGCTCGGCAATCTCGTGCAGAGTCAGTTGTTCGAAATCCCTCAGGAGCACGACCTCCCGATAATGCGCGGGCAGCGATTCCAGGGCCTGGACGAGGTCGATGCGCAGCGTCTCGTCGGAACGGGTGGCGAGCCACTCCTCTACCCGGATTTCCTCAAGGGCATCGAGTCCAAACACGCGCCGCTCCAGGCGGCGGCATTCGCGCCGCACCACGGTAAAGAGCCATCCCGAGAAGGCCGCCACCGTGCGCAGCGCGCGCAAGCGGCGGACGACGATGAGCAGGGTTTCCTGGACCGCATCGTCGACATCGCTCGACAGGCAATGCCGGTAGGCGTAGCGGCGGATATCGGGCTGACAGGCGCGAAGCAGCCGATCCAGCGCTGCCGGCTCGCCCTGCCAGGCGGCCTCGACCATCGGGATCAGCGACTTGAGGGCGGTCATGGGTGGGGCGGCCTCGATGCGTTGCCGGCCTGTTTTGCCAGACGGCGACCGGCCAGGGCGCAGGCCGGACAAAACCCGAATACCCCAGTCAGTGCAAGACCGGCGGCGACGGCTACGGCTACCCACCCCCAGGGGTCGCGGACGTCGACGACTCCATAAGTCGCGACGGCGACGGCGGCGATCAGGCGCGCAATCCGCTCCCAGACGGGGAGGTTCTTTATGTAGATCATCTCTTGCTCCTCACCATGGTGCCTTAAGGGGCACCTTTACGACTAAGAGGTGCGCCGGGGCCATTTGGGTTCGCGGCACAGGGACACATATCATGGGCCGCAGTGGCGCCAGAGGTCGACGCCGGGCGGTTTCGCGGCGATCTCTGTTGTCGCATCAACACGCTGACCATAAGGTTGCCTTGTCTGCGTGAGCGCAGCGATTTCGACAGACCGGCGGCGGCCTGTATCGGGCGGGGCGCGCCGGGACGGGGGATCATTCTAAGCGATACCTTGATGCGCGCCTTCAGGGCCACGACTGGCCCGGGAACCTCCGTCGGATGGCTTGCGCGCCGCGCACAGCATGCGTTCTTCTGGATACTCCGAGAAGGGTCATAGACTGCCATCTGCCGCACGATCTTGGGCGGGATCGGAAGTCCCCATCGCGTGCGGCCGATCGCCAAAACGATCATACCGTCGGTTCACTCCGGCATACCTCCAATGCCGTCATCCACCGGACCATGGAGGCCCTGAACGGCAAAAAATCGGAGGCGGATCAGTCGCACGGCCCTGGCGGTCAGTCCCGGCCGAGCCTTGGGGTGGTCCAATAGGTGGCCAGACGCCTGCGCTGCGGCCTTCGATCGAAGGATTTCCGAAAGCGCAGCAGGCGAATGAACACTGCGCTTCTGGTCATTGCATGGGTGTTATGTACCAGACCCAGGTCATCGAAGGGCGTCAGCAGCACGAAGGGGGTAAGCAGTGCCACGATCTGCGGCGCCTTAGCTGCTCCTGGCAGCGGCCAACGCAGGCCGTAAAGTCGGGTTGAAGTGGCTGCCTGCAGGAGAGACAGTAGGCGCCCATGAGCAGGGGCAGGGTGCCAACGAAAGGGACCAAGGTAGGCCAGTTGTAGCCGCAGTAACTAAGGCCCCGATTGTTGGTAAGGCTCCGCGGCGCGAGGTAGATGCAGATTGCGAGCCACCCGAAGAGGGAGAGTTTGCTCGCGATGAGATAGCGGAATGCGGTTCTCATGAACGAGGGACCCACATGTGCTGGTCGCGCCCCGCATCAGGTTGTCCGCGGGTTTTGCGAGGCCACAAAATCGCCGCCGCATGGTCTGCGGGTGGGGGCGCACAATGGGCCAGATTCCTCCCTTCCAACACCTTCTCCCAGATTATTGCGTTGTCACCAGACGACCTGCCAAGACGTCTGCGGGGATGGATTGGCGGCCGCTCTTGTGAAGGGCCGTTTCCTTGGATACCGCTGTTTCTCGCGAGCGCGGCGCGTTACCAAAAAACCTATGATACAAAGTATACAAAAAAATCGATCCGACATGTCAAAAATATCCGGAAAACCGGAAGGGCTTTATAGGTCACACAAAGCAGTTATGGGAAGATCGCTCATGTGGCCTGGATCTTCGTGGGCCAACCGACAGCGGCCATTGATGCCACAGAGATCCTCCGGATGGTCCCCGGTCCTCCTGCCCTTGGTTTTAAGGTGGACTTTCTGATCGTAGCCTGAGCGAATCCGCCTATGGGGGCTTCGGAGGCCGGGATCCCATGCGCCCCGAAGTACCGCTGGCCACGCGTGCTGGGGTTGCCGCAGGGGGGTGCGTCTCGCGCACGTCGCGGACGGATGCTATATTTGCAATACCATCATCTGCGCACTGGGAGGCGCAGATCCTCTGGACAGGCATGGATATGCCTTCCGTCCGCGTCAGAAAACCGAATAAATGCAATAAAATCAGGGTATGGTGGTGGCCGAGGGCAAGAAAATTAGCGAAGTAGGCATGCCGCGCCGCATGCCCTGGTATGGCTTCGTCGCCGTCGTGGCCATCGGCGTGCTCGGCACGTATTTTGTGTACCGGATCTCGGCGGGACCAACGGTCGCATCGGGTGTCGCGCCGGTGCCCGGCGCGAGCGTTCCCCAGAAAAGAACGCTCGCGGCGATCGCCAAGGCGGTAGCGCGACTGGTTGGGCAGCCGCCCGTCCCACCGGCTCCCTTTGCGCAGGTGCTCGCCGTGCGGCAGGCGATCCGCGATGGAGATTTTCATAAAGGCGACAGGGTCCTGCGCACTGTCCTGCACCAAAGTCGGGTCGGTCCTTGGGCCTTTGCGCCGTTTACTAGATTTCTTTCTGCAGTTACGAGGCCTGCGGGCGCGCGGTTTGCGCGCGGGCGCAATGCCTGGGTTCAAGCGGACCAGAAGTCGGCCATGGCGCATCTCGTGCGCGCGAGTTATTACCTCCATCTCGGGTGGTGGATACGCGGCCGCGAAATACCGCTGCTTTCGCCTACGCGGTAGATCTGGCCCGCAAGGACATACGCGCATCCCTTGCTGAAAATCCCCGGGATCCAGCGGCCTGGGCGCTCGGACTTCAGATAATGCGCTATGCCGCCGGCAACGCCGCACAGCGTGATCTCTTCGAGCAGGCGATCCGGATATTTCCGGATTATTACCCCGTTTATCAGATCCGTCTTGCGGCGCTGCAGCCTAAGTGGTTCGGGATTCTGAATGCAATGTACGCATTCGTGCACCGCTATGCGAGGCGGACGCCGCAGAGCTCTCCGCGCAGACTTCTCTATCTGCAGATGTATGCCCACGTCTTGAGCGCGGTCTCCGATGCCTGCAGCGACAACGGGCGTGTCCCGATGAACGCCTGCGTCGACATCCTCATGGGCCGAGTGGCCACACACCATTTGGATGCCGCTGCCTTCGGAGTGTTTGGATTCGTGCGCGGTACTTGGCGCCAGCCGTTTGCTACCGCCGTCCGGCCGATTCTCTCCAGTATGATCATGACAACAGGTGGAGGGCGGTTCTCGGGGTGTTTCCTCGAGGGGGCCGCGCATGCCCTGGGCAGCGGTACGCAACTGGTCGCCTCGGATACCGCGGGCAATAATGATGTCATCGACCGGCTTGCAGCGCTTGTCTGGTATGAAGAGAGCCAGCTTGCCAATGCCCGCACTCTCTATCGGCGTGCGCTGGCGGATCTTGTCAATACGCATTTTTTAGGGCCTGATGCAGAGGATGCGGCGCGTGCTCAGATCTATACCGATCTTGCCTCGACCTACAATCGGCTGCATGCGTATCGCAAGGTGGTAATTTACGAGAAGGCCGCGAGCGTCCTGTATGGGGGGATGGGCCCGACCCGGGTATGACGCTGTGGAGTGTAATGCGCTCTTCCGGCTCGGGCTGTATGCGGAGCGGTGCACACCTGCCGGGCCATCGTTCGCAATGACGGTAGTCTTCAGACGCGTTACTGGCCCGGGCGGGTGTATGCGGTCATGAACCGAAAAGCGGCGGCCTTGCGGGCGTATCGTCTAGTGGCCGGTTCGGAAAGCGTGTACCGTAGCTATGCGGCGATCACTATTGGTGTCATCCACGATCAGGGAGGCAACCTTCAGGGGGCCCTGAAATCACTGAAGACCTACTCCTATCTCTTCAGTACGCGGTATGTGGGGGCGCCGACCGTAGCCTTGGCCTATAACAATCTCTGCTATAACGAGATGCACCTCCATGAACTGCACCGCGCACTGAAGGCCTGCGCGGCATCGCTCCATTATGGTCACCTGCCCGATGCCTATGCTAAGGAGCAGGAACTTTTGCAGATGCTGAGAGCGGGATAGGCCCAGATCCTCCGGCCCATGGCGGCGCAGCCCCCGGCTTTGCGCCGCGTATTTTGTTGAGCTCCGGCCTCTTGTCTTGCATCGCCAGTTTGTACCGTTCCTAAAACCATGTTTTTTTATCGCCCATTAGAAGGGAGCACCTGGCCAGACGCTCCCCAAACCGTGCTGAGTGCGATTCGCGCTACGGGATCGCGCCGTGGTTCGGAAATGACGCGCCGCCCAGGGCTTGAGACCGCCGACATTTGCGACCTGACCCGCAATGCGACCGCGATGCCCGGCGCTCTTGCCTTGTACTCGACGAAGGTCTGAAGCTGTCGCCATGCCGAGCGGTGCAGGCAGTCGCACGCTTAACGGCCTTGATTGCGTCAAAACCAACCCCCCACGCGAAGGGTGCAGGGTTGGCGGGGCGGTGGTGGGGGCGAAAGATGGAAGCGGTCTCTCCACCATCCCCCCCAAACCCCTATTGTCGATGACTCATCACTGAAATATCCTGATTCAATAGGATCGGTCACCGATAATAGATCACAGGAACGGCATATGGGGCGACGATATGAGCAACCGGGCCGGCCACCCCAAAACCACGCCCCCAACGCGGCCAGCCCGCCCGATCCTGCATCGTGTCGGCGACACTGAGGCAGCGAGGCGCGACAGGGCGCGCAAGAGGGTGGAGAAGGAGGCGCGGCAGGATCCGCGCCAGCCGCTTCGCCCCACCCTCATAGATCTCTCCGCCATACCGGCACGCCGGGGATAGGCCGCATTGTGGGCCGAACGGCCCATTCGGCCCGCAATGGGCGAGGCTTGAGCATGACAGAAAGGGCGGATATGCTGGGACATATACGAGATGCAACTCAACGACGAACAGGCCAAGCATGCGGCGGACACCTTACGGGTTGTCGCAATCGCTCAGTTCGGTTTCTTTGGGTATACGGCGGGACTTGCGCGAAAGGATTGGTGGTTTATGGGAGCGGCGGCGATTGGCTTTGCCCTTATTGAGTTCGCCGCTATCTTGATATTAGGAGATCGAGACTCATGAGCACTATTACAACGACACAGTTGTGGATTGCTTGGGGGTTGGTGATTTTGGTTTTTGGTGGCGGCGGCCTTGCGTTGGCCTGGTTTAATCATCGCGGCCACAAGCACAAATAACCCACTACGACAACCGGTGCCAGCCCTATGGCGCCGGTTACCTACCCCAATCTCCCTACCGGATCCTCGGCCCGCAGGCGCGTATACCGTTTCAGCATCTGCAGAATCTTGTGACTGGTAATCGCCGCGACCTCCACAGGGTTCAACCCCGTCTCAAAGAGCCGGGAGGTCGTCCCATGGCGCCGATCGTGGAAGGTCAGGCCTTCGATGCTGGTGGCCATGCAGGCCCGCTCGAGGGGCCAAGCTGATCTTGCGCAAAAAAAATCGATGCCATAACCCCGGCATTCCCGTCAGGTTAAACGAGGTTGCCGGGGAACGCGCCATCGCGTAGGTTGACCGATCCGCCAAAGCAGGCGGGGGTCAGTGTGCTCCGGTAGGGTCCGGTTTTTGGATCAAGCGGTGGAGGGAGGTTTAACTGCAGCGAAGCGCGCAAGAGGCGGGATGATCAGTAGCATCATAAATAGGCGAATCATGTGAACTCCCAGAACAAAAAGAACATTACCGTTGGCGGCCATGCTGATAGCGAGTGCCGCATAAAGGGCACCGGGAGCGGTAGCGAGGTAACCGTCGAGATCGCTGACGCCCACTACGTGGGCAAGCACGTATCCCAAAATTGCGCAAAGCAGATTGATGACGATTATGAGACCTAAGGCGATCGGGATTAGTCTCACCTGCGAGCGCAAACGCGCAATGGACAGCTGTAGGCCCGCCTGCCAGCCAATCAAAACATAAGCTATTTCTATGATCGGTCTAGGAAGACTGCGCAATATGGACACGTGGCCGATGGTTAGCAGTAGGGAGACGATCAAAGGCCCTAGTAAGTACGGTGCGGCAATATGAAGGAGACGGGCAAGCCAAGCCCCACTAAGTCCGCAAAAACCGACGAATAGAAGCGCCTCTCCCCATGCCGACCAACCCAAAGGCTGGGTCGTGGCAATTGTTGGCAGGCTTACTGAGTCGTGAAACACAAACATGACGATTACAGGGATGGTAGCCATGACAAAAGCGACGCGCAGGTATTGTACTATAGCTACCAGCGGGAGGTCGGCGTGAAGCTCTTGGGCAATGGCAGTTATTCCAGTGGCGCCGCCCGAAGTCATGGACAAAAGCCCCGTGGTGCGACTGATATTTGCGAGACGACTAAACAGTAGCCCAGACAACAGGCTTATGGCGAATGTGCTAAACGCTACAAGTAACACGACTAGGAAGTGTCCGTCAATCGCTGAGAAGGCCTTGTAGCTAAAGAGCATACCGATAGCTACACCAAGAATAATCTGCGCAATTCGCGATAAGCGAGGCGAATAGATGAGGCGCCCATCGATATTGACGAAGATTCCAGCGACCATACCGGCAAATAGCGGCGCTGCAGGAATATGCAGTGCCGCAAAAACCCTGCTCATCAAGATGCTGCCAAGAACAAGCACGGCCCATTGGCGCGCGTTGCCGGACATCATTGCCGTTGTACTGCGCATCCTTCCAGGCTCCCGAAGCCGCTATGCCGGATAAAGGCCCATGGTGGCTGTGTCATCGACCACCAACGGCTATTGTGAATGAATACCAGACCGCTCTGTGTCGGACACGCCAGCTGCAAAGTGTCTGATTTATGATCCATGGCCGAGCTAGGCACAAATCCCCTGATCGCCATCCAGATAGCGCTTTTCTGGGAGCTGTGTGCGGAACCTGGTAAGTAGTTACGATCCACGCTCTGTGGCAGTTCTCTATCCCGTACCTCACGGATGCCCTAACAGTCATTTATCGCGGACATTTGCGTGCCCATGTGAAATACAGAAGCGTATCCAAGATACGCCAATAGGCCACCCTGGTTCTATGGTAGTCGAGATATATTTACAATGACAGAACGTGAGCTTGCTGTGCCGAGCAGAACAGTGCGCGGCATTTTTTGTGAAAAGCGCTACCCCTTTCGTTCTGCCTTATGCGTTACCCCCTTCATACACGCGCACGACGACGGATGATGTCCCTGGGCTTTAGTGATCGGCTTGATAAACCATTGGCACATTTCCTGTCAAGGCGCAACTGGGCACCTTGACCGTTTGTTTGATTCGGGTTAGGGTTTCCACCAATGGGCTCACGTAATGAACGGTCAGCAAGGAGACGTCCGTGAAGGTCGGTTTTATCGGATTAGGGCAGATGGGTTCGGGCATGGCCGGCCGCCTGCTGACAGCGGAGCATGCGCTGACTGTCTTTAATCGATCTCCAGAAAAAATGCAGCCGCTCGTCTCCTGCGGCGCGCGCGCCGCTAAATCAATGAGGGATTTCACCGACGCCGAAGTAGTTGTCAGTATGTTGGCGGATGATTCCTCAGTTGAGCATGTTACATTCTCCGATGATGGTCTACTAAAGAATTTACCGGCCGGGGCTATCCATGTTTCCTGTAGCACTATTAGCGTCGCACTCTCCGCGCGACTCGCAACTGCGCATGCGGGTGCCGGGCAACACTATGTATCGTGTCCTGTATTCGGGCGTCCTGATGCCGCGGCAGCGGGTAAGTTATTTCTTGTGGCGGCCGGTCTACCTAATGTCATAGATCGTCTGCGACCGATTTTTGATGCTGTAGGTCAACGCACGTTTGTCGTCGCAGAACAACAGGAAAAGGCCAATCTTGTCAAACTCAGTGGCAATTTCTTGATTGCCGCAGTCATTGAATCTCTTGGCGAGGCTATGGCCCTTGTTGAAAAGGGGGGAATTGATCGCCATTCCTATCTGGATATACTTACCTCAAGTCTTTTTAATATACCACTATACAAGAATTATGGTTCACTCATAGCAGACCGCAATTTCACGCCCCCTGGCTTTTCTTCCTCATTAGGACAAAAGGATATCCGCCTCACTCTAACAGCGGCAGAGGCCCTCTCTGTACCCCTCCCCTTTGCAAGTATTTTGCGTGACCGCTTTATCGCCTTGGCGGCGCAAGGGGGCGAAACGCAGGATTGGTCGGCCATAGGTAGCCTCGCCGCCCAAGATGCAGGTTTGGCATAAGAAATAGCGGCGGGAAGGGAGGTCGAGCCCTCCAAATGCTCAATTGTGTTTTCTGACCCCTTGTGATCACCATGATCGTAACGGCAAAGGAGCGTTCAGGTTGACAAATGCCGAGGTTGGCGACAACCTGCTAATGTGTGATGCCCAAAAACGCCGCTAGGCAAGGACTCACCTCCATTATCAGCTGCTCACTAACGGAAGCAACTACAGACCGCAACCTATTGCGCTTTACCGCCAGGAGCTTTGATCCTTCCCCGGTCTCCCGGACACCCGGTTAAGAGAATAAACTCTTGACCTCAGGTGAGATGATGAAAACCAAGAAGCCAACCGAGAAGACGACTCGGAAGCGTTACAGCGACGAGTTCAAAGACCAAGCCTTGAAGCGCGCCGAGCGGGATGGAGTGGCCCTTGTGGCCCAGGATCTCGGGATCGCCTTGACCCAAATCTATGCCTGGCGGCGCAAGCGCCAGATGGAGGGCACTGTCACCGAGGCACAGCGGTTGAAGGAGGCCTGGGTCGTCCGCCTAGCGCGCGGGATAGGGCGCGCCTTAAAGAGGAGAACGCGTTTTTAAAAAAAGCCTCAGCGTACGGTAAGCGAATCAGTCGAAGTGAAGTACGCCCTGATCCGATGCCACGAAGGGGAGCATGCGATCGCCCTTATGTGTGGCCTGAGGTCCGTTTCTCGCAGCGGTTACTACGAGTGGCGGGACCGTCCCACCCGACCGCGCACGAAGGCCGATGAGAGTCTTGTTGAGGCCATACGGCGCATCACCAACGACCACAAGGGGGGCGCCGGTTCGCCGCGCATCACCTGGGCGCTACGTCACGAGGGGTAGCGGGTCGGAAAGAACCGTGTGGCGCGCCTGATGCGCCAAAACGCGCTGCGGGCCAAGGCCGCCCGCACGTTTGCGGCTGCGACCCACTCCGATCACAATCTGCCGGTGGCGCCCAATCTCCTCAATCAGGACTTCAGCGCGCAACGTCCGAACCAGAAGTGGGTTTCGGATATCACCTATATCGCCACCGACGAGGGATGGCTCTATCTGGCCGTGGTGCTCGATCTCTATGCCCGCACAGTCGTGGGCTTAGTCCTGTCCGAACGGATGACGGCCAAACTCACCTGCGATGCCCTGCGTATGGCGCTCTGGCGGCGCAAGCGGCCCCGCGGGGTTATCCTCCACTCCGACCGTGGCAGCCAATACTGCGCGCATGACTATCGGCGTCTTCTGAAGGCCTATGGCCTCATTGCCAGCATGAGCAAGAAAGGCGACTGCTATGACAATGCGGCCATGGAGAGCTGGAACCACAGCCTGAAGGTCGAGGCCATCCATGGAGAACGCTTTGCGACACGTCAGGAGGCGCAGAAACAGGTTTTCGAATACATCGAAATATACTATAATCGAAAGCGCCTACACTCCGGTCTCGGGTACCTCTCTCCCGAGACCTTCGAGCAGCGGCATGTGGCTTAACTGAGTGTCCGTGATTCTGGGGAAAGATCATTGGTCGATACGGTACCTAGACCATTCGGAGCAATCCTTCTGAATGGATAACCGCGATTGCACAGCAAAACGGCATAGATGCGGAGGATCGTATCGCCAAAGGGACCTCGCTAATAAAGGCATTGATTGATAAAGGGATGTAACCAACTAACAATGTTCTCCGAAGACGATCTTCGCCTTAATTGGTTTCTGCATATGCGGACCAAGGCCGATTATTTGAGCATTGAGCTCATGCAAGCGGGGATGGCCTACGCGATTTGGGCGCGTAACGCCTATGTCGGCATTTGGCTCCCGGAGGCTCAAGGCTTCTTGATCTCGCGTTACAAGATGGACCCAACGCCGTTTCTGTTCGTTGAGTACCACTGGGACACTGGTGAACCATGTGGCACCGCCAAGCCATTGCGCGCACTTGAAATTTGCCCGTTACCGCTGCCGCCGGAGGCTGCATACTATGACGAAGGACAGAATGCGGCCGTGTGCGCTTGGCTCGACGCACTAGAAAAATGTCATCCGCCACTTCCGGGCTGGGATTCTGTCGGCCAACGTCGTCAGGGTGCGGCAAGGTGGGCGCAACGGCAAGAGGAAAAACGGATGAAACGGAGGCGGGTCACACGTCGGTCATCAGAGCGGAAGTAATCTCAAAATCGGACGAGGCCTATAATCACTTCATGGCCATCCAATCGACCACATTCGGATGCATTGAACTCTCCGGCAAGGAAGCCAAGTGGCTTCCACGTCACATGATTGAAGACAAGCTTAACTTGGCCGCGAAGGCTTCGCTTGCTCACGGTCAGGCGGTACTGGCTCGTATTGCCTCAGTTTATTCACGCCCTTAATCGCCAGTAACTCGGTCGTCTCTTCAAGTGCATAACGGCGTTAATTGGAATCTTCTGATCCTGAGTCACGTCCCCGGTCTTCCGGGTTGGCAAACGATGGCCGGATCGACCGCGCATTAGTTAACAGGGTTAATCTAGAGTTGCTCGCTGCCCCAAACAGATTTCCCTTGGCATTCAAGCCTTTTCGCAGAAATCCGGTGGCCGCGTTCTGACTACACCGCCAACTGGTCGATCAGATCCAGCGCGCGCCGCTGGAGTGGGTTCGATTGGGTCGTGACCGTGAAGGTCGGCGCATCGGCTTCAGCAGAGGTGCAGCACGTATTGCGCACGATGGTGGCAAGCTCTGTGAGGAGTGTCTGGAAGCTGTGGATGGGTGTACCGTCCGCGTGGTGTCGACGGGCGATCTTGGCTTTCGCGCCTGCCGAGCGCTCGGCCGGGGCCACCGGGTCACGGGTGGTCTTGGCGGCTTGATCCTCGTCGGTAAAGAGTAGTTCCCGCCAGGCCTCCTTCAGGTGCCACTCGACGGTGTGGGCGAGCATGCAGAGGAAGATGTGGGCCCGGACCGGCCATGCGGCCGGCAATGCCCGATCGCTCAAGCGATGGTGGATGGGCCGGACCTTGAGATCCACAGTCTTCAGGGACCGAAACGCCCGCTCGACCTGCGAGAGCGATTGGTAGTGACGCACGCAGCTCGCACTATCCAGACGCTCGGCCTTAACCGAGGTGCGGATGATATAGATCCCATCGAGGGCGGCTTCCGCGGCGATGGCGTCCTCCTTACGCGTGAAGGTGAGGGTCGTGTCGGTGAGGGTGAGGGTGAAGTGCTTGGCCACCTTGTAGCGGTTGATCAGACGACCGACCGCCACGCCGATCTTGTCCTGCCCCGTAAGCCGTCCGGCCCCCACGCGGGTCTGGATCGTGCGCAATGCCTCTTCGGTGGCCTGTAAGAGGTCCTCCCGCTTGTGGGCGCGGAGCTTGGCGAGCTCCGGATTGCGACAGGCCACAAGCCGCTCTCCGGGATAGTCGGGATGCTGGAACTCGGCTAGGTTGCGTTCATCGACCAGCCATGCGGCCGGCAATGACAAATCGGGCTGGATGGTCTGGTCCTCGACCAGGGCACGGATCGAGGCGCTTTTTAAGGCCGTGATCCAGTCGATGCCGCCGTGGTCGCGAAGCGTTGCGATGGCCGTACTGCTGATCATGCCACGGTCACCGACCATCACGAACTGCGCAATACCGAATTCGTCTTTAATGCGGGCGATCTCGGGCATCAAGGTGGTGGGGTCGGCGGTATTGCCCTCATGCACCGTGACCGCCACCGGACAGCCCCGGTCGTCGTGGTCCCCTCCCTCGCCCCGGAATCCCGATTGCGAGGATGCCGCGAACCGGCGGGAGGTCAATGCGCGGTGCTTTAAGGATGACCCAAGGAGCGGCAGCGAACGCGGATCTGCCGTGACCTCAAGGGGGCGATTGTTGGGTGGGTCCGTTATTAGGTGGGTCCGTTACCATGAGCAAAGGTGGGTTCGTTCGCGTGAGCGTCAAGGCGTGCCTCCCGCGCGTCTTGCTTTTTATGGGGATAATCTCCGTGACGTTTCGATCTAAGGCCTCTGCCGAGGTCATTAACTCCGCTTCGGCGCGGGACATGAAAACGCCACGGCCCATCTCGCCCTCGACCTGGCGGCCCGAGGCCTCGGCCTTGGTTTTGGTGGTAAAGGTCCTGGTATGGATGGGGTGGCCACGCCGCCGAACACGCGCGCCATTGCAGATCACCGCGCTTTTGGGTGATCGCCATTTTGCCCCCGAATTTTGGGCATGGACCAAACGGCAGTGGACCAAATTTGGACCAAAAATCAAACGGGAGGGTGTTTAGTGAGGGGAACGCTGTGTAAGTCGTTGATTTATTGGCTCCCCGGGAAGGACTTGAACCTCCGACCCGGTGATTAACAGTCACCTGCTCTACCGACTGAGCTACCGGGGAACGCAAGGCCCGCTATGCTACGAAGCCCAGGTCCCGGCGTCAAGGACCCGGACCATATTTCCGGCATTCTCAATGCGGCACCGAACAGGGATATCCGAGAGCGTGCCCGTCTGCGGGGAGATATCCAACACGTGGCGCAGGCGCTCATGTACGAGAATTCCTACACTGCCGCCGGGTGTTCCGGGCTTTATGGCCTCACATCGACAATGGCCGGCTGTATTTATGGTCGCTCCCCGAGCGCCCAGGCCCTTTGTAGTGGTTCCAGGAACCCACGAAGGCGCGCGACCGCCTCCTTTAGGGTCTGATCGCTCGTCGCATAGGAGAAACGCATATGGCCCGGGGACCCGAATGCCGAGCCCGGGACCGCGGCGATGCCGGTCTTTTCGAGGAGCGCCTCGGCGAAAGCCTGATCATCTGGGAGGCCCAGGGCTTTCAAGGCCCCACTGATCTCCGGAAAAAGATAGAAGGTGCCGTCGGCGCGCCGGCACTGAAGGCCCGGCAATGCCGTAAGTTGCGCATGCAGCCAGTCATGGCGGGTCTTGAACGCCTCGCGCATGGGGGTCACAAGGGCGGTCCCACTGCGTAATGCCGCCTCGGCCGCGGCCTGCGAGATGGATGTCGGGTTCGAGGTGCTCTGCGACTGGACCTTGGCCATGGCCTTGATGAGGTCGACCGGGCCGCCGGCATAGCCGATGCGCCAGCCGGTCATCGCATAGGCCTTGGAGACCCCGTTTAGGACAATGGTGCGGTCCAGGAGGTCGGGACACACGTTAGCGATATTGGCAAATGGCTCGGGCCCCCAGGCGATATGCTCGTACATGTCGTCACTTGCGATCAGCACATGCGGGTAGCGGCGCAGTACCTCGCCCAGGGCGGCGAGCTCCGCGTGCGTATAGACAGCGCCTGTCGGGTTCGAGGGACTATTCAACACGAAGAGCTTGGTCTTATAGGCGAGCGCGGCATCCAGGGCCTCAGGGGTGATCTTGAAGCCCTGCTGGAGCGTGGTCGGGATGATGACAGGCGTGGCATCGGCCATTAGCACGATGTCGGCGTACGAGACCCAGTAGGGCGCGGGGATGACAACCTCGTCCCCGGTTTCGAGTAGCGCCTGGGCGAGATTGTAGAAACTTTGCTTGCCGCCCACCGACACCAGGATCTGAGACGTGGTAAAATGCAGGCTATTTTCGCGGGCGAACTTCTCGACCACCGCTGCCTTTAGCTCTGGCGTACCGTCGACCGCGGTGTATTTGGTGAAACCGGCGCGGATGGCGCGGATCGCCGCCTCCTTTATGAGGTCCGGGGTATCGAAATCCGGTTCGCCGGCACCGAGATCCAGGATATCCCGCCCCTCGGCCTTAAGGGCCTTGGCGCGAGCGGTGACGGCAAGCGTCGGCGAGGGCTTGATTCGGCCTACGCGGGCCGATAGTGTCAGTTTGGGCAAGCGGGAACCTTTTCGGGCGTCTACTCGCGCGTATATTACCCTGGATATCGATGCAACCAAAGCGGCACGCAGAGCGTTTCGAGATTGCCAGCCACTATGCCCCGGCCGGGGATCAGCCGGGGGCCATCAAGGCGCTGGTCGAGGGGTTGCGGGCGGGACTGGCCTTCCAGACCCTGCTTGGGGTTACGGGCTCCGGGAAGACCTTTACCGTCGCCAATGTCATCGCCGAGCTCCAGCGCCCGGCCCTGATCCTGGCACCCAACAAGACGCTCGCAGCCCAGCTGTACTCGGAGATGCGCGACTTTTTCCCCGACAACGCCGTCGAGTATTTCGTGTCGTACTATGACTACTATCAGCCCGAGGCCTACGTCCCGGCTTCCGACACCTTTATCGAAAAGGACGCCGCGATCAACGAACACATCGAGCAGATGCGGTTGTCGGCCACCAAGGCGCTCCTGGAGCGGCCGGATGCGATTATCGTCGGTACGGTGTCGGCGATCTATGGCTTAGGGGATCCCGGCGCCTATCACGCCATGATCCTGCACCTGAAGAAGGGCGCGATCTTTGATCAGCGCGCGATCCTAAAGCGCCTGTCGGAGATGCAGTATACGCGCAACGACATGGAGCTGAAACGCGGCACCTTCCGGGTCCATGGCGACGTCATCGACATCTTCCCCGCCGAGTCCGAGAAGCTTGCGATCCGTGTCGGTCTGTTCGATGAGACGATCGAAGACCTCATGGAGTTCGATCCGCTCACCGGCGACATCGTCAACCGGCTGGGGCGCGCGACCGTCTACCCCAAATCTCATTATGTCACCCCCCGGGATACGGTCTCGGGGGCCGTCGAGCTGATCCGCGAGGAGCTACGCGGGCGACTCGAGGAGTTGAATGCCGCCAACAAGCTCGTCGAGGCCCAGCGGTTGGCCGAGCGCACGCGTTTCGATCTCGAGATGATGAAGGAGCTCGGTTATTGCTCGGGGATCGAGAACTACTCCCGCTACCTGTCCGGGCGCAAGGCCGGGCAACCGCCCCCGACGCTCATCGACTATCTCCCCAAGAACGCGTTGCTCATCGTAGACGAGAGTCATGTGACTATGCCCCAGCTCGGTGGCATGTACCGTGGCGACCGCTCGCGCAAGGAGACGCTCGTCGAGTATGGCTTTCGCCTGCCGTCGGCGCTCGACAACAGGCCGCTGAAGCTCGAGGAGTTCGAGGCCTTGATGCCGCAGACGATCTTCGTCTCGGCCACCCCGGGGCCTTACGAGGCGGCGCGCTCGTCGACCGTGGTCGAGCAGGTGGTGCGCCCGACCGGGCTCGTCGATCCTGAGGTCGAGGTGCGCCCGGTCGGTCGCCAGGTCGACGACCTGCTGGCCGAGGTGCGGCTGCGCGCCGC
This sequence comes from Acidiferrobacter thiooxydans, assembly GCF_003333315.1. Lineage (GTDB taxonomy): Bacteria > Pseudomonadota > Gammaproteobacteria > Acidiferrobacterales > Acidiferrobacteraceae > Acidiferrobacter > Acidiferrobacter thiooxydans. Next base: position 766,233 of record NZ_PSYR01000002.1, on the reverse strand, counting down.
ACGGCATGAGCGGGTGCTCGTGACCACCCTGACAAAGCGCATGGCCGAGGATCTCACCGAATACTTCCACGAACACGGCGTGCGCGTGCGCTACCTGCATTCGGATATCGACACCGTCGAGCGCGTCGAGATCATCCGCGACCTGCGCGCCGGGGCCTTCGATGTCCTGGTCGGCATCAATCTGCTGCGCGAGGGGCTCGATATCCCGGAGGTGTCGCTGGTGGCGATACTGGATGCCGACAAGGAGGGGTTCCTGCGCTCCACGCGATCCTTGATTCAGACCATAGGACGGGCGGCGCGTAATCTGCACGGACGTGCCATCCTTTATGCCGACACCATCACCGAGTCCATGCGCGCGGCGATTGACGAGACGGATCGCCGGCGTGTGAAGCAGTTGCGGTTCAATCAGGATCACGGTATCACCCCTCAAGGGGTGGTGAAGGCGGTGAAGGAGTTGATCGACGGGGTGCCGGGGCGCTTAGCGCCCGGGGCGGCGCGTGGCCATACTGAGCCGACCGAGGCCCTGTCACCCGAGGCCTTGGGCAAGCTTTTGAAAAAGCTCGAAAAGGATATGTATCGCCATGCCCAAAGCCTGGAGTTCGAGCAGGCCGGGAAGTTGCGCGACCGCATCCAGGCCCTGCGCCGCAGCGCCCTGAAACCGGGCTCCGCGGATCGCTTGATCGACGCGTGAGGGGCGGCGCGCAACGGTTGTTCGCGCCCGCTTGACTATGGTAAGGTTCGCAACCCGAAGGCGCGTAGCTCAGTGGTAGAGCACTACCTTGACATGGTAGTGGTCGGTGGTTCGATCCCACTCGCGCCTACCAACTTCCCTATTGACACGTCGGCGTCAGGCCGGCAGACGAGAAGCCGCTAACGCCCATGCCTGTCATTACCCTCCCCGACGGAAGCGTGCGGACTTACGATGCGCCGGTGACTGTGGGCCAGGTGGCCTTGGACATCGGCAGCGGGCTTGCGCGTGCCGCCGTTGCCGGACGGGTCGACGATCGGCTCGTCGATACCTCGTTTCTCATCCGCGACGACGCGCGGCTTGCGATCGTGACCGACAAGGACCCGGAAGGGCTCGAGGTCCTGCGGCATTCGACTGCGCACCTGCTGGCGCATGCCGTGAAGAGCCTGTATCCCGAGGCCCAGGTCACCATCGGACCTGTGATCGGCGAAGGGTTTTATTATGATTTTGCCTACCCGCCGGGCTTTGGTCCGGAGGACTTGGCGCGCATCGAGGACAAGATGCGCGTCCTGGCACGTGCGGACATCCCGGTAGCGCGCGAGGTCGTGGACCGCGATCAGGCGATCGCGTTCTTCGAGGGGTTGGGCGAGGCCTATAAGGCCGAGATCATCCGCGACATCCCCGCCGGCGAATCGATCTCGCTCTACCGGCAGGGCGATTTTGTCGATCTGTGCCGCGGGCCGCACGTGCCGGCAACGGGCAAGCTCAAGCATTTCAAGCTCATGCGTCTGGCCGGCGCCTACTGGCGCGGGGATGCGCGCAATCCCATGTTGCAACGGGTATATGGCACGGCGTTCGCGACCCGCGAGGCCCTGGACGAGCATCTCCGGCGCCTGGAAGAGGCCGAGCGGCGCGACCATCGCCGCATCGGTCGTGCCCTGGATCTTTTTCACATCCAGGAAGAGGCCCCGGGGATGATCTTCTGGCACGACCGGGGGCTGCGTGTTTATCAGGCCATCGAGCAGTATATCAGAGGCCTTTTGCGTACCCACGGCTATCAGGAGGTGCGCACCCCGCTCATCATGGACAAGAGTCTTTGGGAGCGCTCTGGCCACTGGGATAAATTCGCCGACGGCATGTTCACGACCTCGTCCGAGAGGCGCGAGTATGCGGTCAAGCCCATGAATTGCCCGGGACACGTCCAGATTTTCAATCAGGGCCTAAAGAGCTATCGCGACCTGCCGTTGCGGCTCGCTGAGTTCGGCTCCTGTCATCGCAATGAGCCCTCGGGGACCTTGCATGGGCTCCTGCGGCTACGTAACTTCGTGCAGGACGATGCCCATATCTTTTGCGCCGAGGCCGATATCCAGCCGGAGGTGAGCGCGTTCATCGACCTTCTCTACCGGGTATATGCCGACTTCGGTTTTCGCGAGGTACTGGTGAAGCTCTCGACCCGACCCGAGCAGCGGGTCGGCGCCGATGAATTATGGGACAAGGCCGAGGCGGCGTTGGAACAGGCCTTGAGGGCCAAGGGTCTGGCCTTCGAACTGCAGCCCGGCGAGGGAGCCTTCTATGGCCCCAAGATCGAGTTTGCCCTCAAAGACAGTCTGGCGCGGGTATGGCAATGCGGGACCATCCAGGTCGATTTCGCCATGCCGCGACGTCTGGGGGCGAGTTTCGTGACCGCCGAAGGCCAAAAGGCGGTTCCGGTCATGTTGCACCGCGCCATCCTGGGTTCGCTCGAGCGGTTCATCGGGATCCTGATCGAGGAGCATGCCGGGGCGCTACCCTTGTGGCTTTCCCCGGTGCAGGCGGTGGTGTTACCCATCGCCGATCGTCATGCGGCGGTGGCACAGCAGTTGGTGGATGCGTTGCGCGTGGCCGGCTGGCGTGCCGAGTCGGACTTGAGAAACGAAAAGATAGGCTTTAAAATCCGCGAGCATACCCTGCAAAAGGTCCCGTATTTGCTCGTCGTGGGCGACCGCGAGGCCGAGCAGGGGACGGTTTCGGTGAGAACCCGTGAAGGCGCGGACCTTGGCGGGATGACAGTGGGGACCCTGACCGCGCATGTCGGCGCGGGCTTGGTTGGTCCGGGACGTGTGGAGGAGTAAATTATCGCTTCGGAACGTGAGACGCGGCTCAATGGGCAGATTACGGCCCCGCGTATAAGGTTGATTGGCGCTGATGGATCGCAGGTCGGCATCGTCACGAACGCAGATGCCCAGAGGGCTGCCGAGCAGGCGGGGCTGGATCTCGTGGAGATATCGCCGAATGTGTCGCCTCCGGTCTGCCGGATCATGGATTACGGCAAGTTCCAATATGAGGAAAGCAAGCGTCGCCACGTCGCCAAGAAGAAGCAAAAGCAGATTCAGATCAAGGAAGTGAAGTTCCGCCCGGGGACCGACGTGGGGGACTACGAGGTCAAGGTTCGCAACCTGATCCGCTTCCTTGAAAATGGCGATAAGGCCAAGATCACGCTCCGATTTCGGGGACGCGAGATGGCCCATCAAGACCTCGGCATGGAGCTTTTGAAGCGCGTCGAGGGGGATTTGTCGCAGTATGGGACCGTCGAGCAGCGTCCGCGGCTCGAGGGTCGACAGATGGTGATGGTCGTCAATCCGAAGAAGTAGGCGGGGGCGATCAGGGCCGGTAGGCGGTAGCAGACCGACTCAAGCCAGGAAGAAGGCCGGAAGGCTGCTTGAGCGGGACCATGACAAGAGCGCACAGCGCAGAGGACGATATGCCGAAGTTGAAAACGAACCGTGGGGCCGCGAAGCGCTTCAAGAAGGGCGCGGGGGGCTTCAAGTGCCGCCATTCCCATCTGCGCCACATCTTGACCACGAAGACCACGAAGCGTAAGCGCCATTTGCGGGCCGATCGTCTGGTTCATCCATCGGATGTGGCGGGGGTCACCCGCATGCTTCCCTACGCTTAAGGAGGGCTACTCATGCCACGCGTCAAACGCGGAGTTACGGCCCGGGCCCGCCACAAGAAGGTCACGGCGCTCGCCAAGGGGTATCGGGGTGCACGTAAGAACGTCTTTCGCGTCGCCAAGCAGGCGGTGGCCAAGGCCGGTCAATATGCCTATCGCGACCGGCGGGATCGCAAGCGTCAGTTCCGGGCGCTGTGGATCGTGCGCATCAATGCCGCCGCCCGGGAGTGCGGTTTGAGCTATAGCCGGCTCATGGATGGCCTGCGCAAGGCCTCGATCGTCATCGATCGCAAGGTGCTGGCCGACATCGCGGTCGCCGACAAGGCGGCGTTCGCAGCGCTCGCCGAGAAGGCCAAAGCGACACTATCCGTCGCTTAAGGGGACCATCTTCGGGACATGGGCGAGCCGTTCGCAGAGAGGCTTGAGCGGCTCGCGCGTGAGGCCGACGGCGAACTCGCCGCCACCTCCGATCTCGCGGAGCTGGAGGCGTGGCGGGTGCGATTCCTCGGCAAGAGTGGCCGGCTCACCGAGGAATTGAAGCGCATAGGGACCCTGAGCGTCGAGGAGCGCCCGCACGCCGGGCAGCTCGTCAATCAGATCAAGGGACGCTTGGAGGGGGCGCAAGGCCAGAGGCGGGAGGCGCTGGCGGCGCGCGCGCAGGAGGCGCGGCTAGCCGCCGAGGCGGTCGATGTCACCCTTCCTGGACGCGGCCGATGGTTGGGGGGTCTACACCCGCTCACGCAGGCCCTCCGGCGCATCGAGGACATCTTCGCGATCCTGGGCTTCGATTGGGCCTGGGGACCCGAGATCGAAGACGAGTTCCATAATTTTGAGGCCCTCAATATCCCCGCCCATCACCCGGCGCGGGCCATGCACGACACCTTCTATCTCGCCTCCGGAGGGCTGTTGCGTACGCACACCTCCACGGTACAGATCCGGTTCATGGAGCACCACGAGCCGCCGTTTCGGATCATCGCCCCGGGGCGCGTATACCGTGCCGATGCCCTGGACCCCACCCATAGCCCGGTATTTCACCAAGTCGAGGGCCTGGTGGTGGCCGAGGGCATCCACATGGGACACTTGAAGGCGACTCTGAAGGAGTTTCTCGAGCGGTTTTTCGAGCGCGCGCTTAGCATGCGCCTGCGGCCTTCCTATTTCCCGTTCACCGAGCCGTCGGCGGAGGTGGATATCGGCTGCCTTTTGTGCGGCGGCACGGGATGTCGGGTGTGCAAGGGGACCGGGTTTATCGAGGTCCTGGGCTGTGGGCTCGTGCACCCTGCGGTGCTGGCGCGCATCGGCATCGATGCCGAACGCTATACCGGCTTTGCCTTCGGCATGGGGGTCGAGCGGCTACTGATGTTGAAAGACGGGGTGCCGGACGTCCGGCTCTTTTACGAGAATGACCTGCGTTTCCTAAGGAGCCTGCGGTAGGCCGTGCGTATCGCGAAACAGTGGCTGCTGGATTGGCTCGATACGCGCCTGCCCTTCGAGGACCTGGGGGCGGCATTGACGCGTGGCGGTTTCGAGGTCGAGGGCGCCGGCACCACCGGACCGGCCTTGCCGGGGGTGGTGGTGGGGCGCATCGCGGCGATCACCGCCCATCCACACGCCGAGCGCCTGCGCATCTGTACGGTCGATTGCGGCGAGGATGGCGTGCGCACGGTCGTGTGCGGCGCGGCCAACGCGCGCTTGGGGTTGAAGGCGCCGCTGGCGCTGCCGGGGGCCGTGCTCGGGAAGCGCGTCATAACCGAGGCCGAGCTGCGCGGCGTGCGTTCGCACGGCATGTTGTGCTCGGGGGCGGAACTCGGGCTTGCCGCTACCGAGGGCCTCTGGGAGCTACCGGAGGACGCCCCGCCCGGGATGGCGCTCGCCGACTATTTCCGGTTCGCCGATCCCTATCTGGACGTGGCCGTGACCCCCAATCGTGGCGATTGCCTGAGCGTAAAGGGTGTAGCGCGCGAGCTCGCGGCGCTCACCGGCGGGCGCTTTCGCGCGCCGCGACCGCGTGCCTTGAAGGTAAGCGGCGTCACACCGCACGTGTCGGTTGAGGACAAGTCCCGCTGTCCCCGCTATTGCGCGCGCCTCATAAGCGGCATGGCGCCCGACAAAGGCAGTCCCGGATGGCTCGTCGAGCGCCTGCGAGTATGCGGGGCGAGTGCGCGCCATCCGGCGGTGGACGTCACCAACTATATCCTTTTCGACCTCGGTCAACCCCTGCATGCCTTCGATGCCGCGCTCGTGCGCGGCGCGGTGGTGGTACGCGGCGCGCACCCGGGCGAGGAGATCACGCTGCTCGATGGCGCGACGCGCCGGCTCAATGCCGATGATCTCATCATCGCCGATGACGAGGGTCCGCTGGCGGTGGCCGGCGTCATGGGCGGCCGGCGCGCGGCGGTCGGGCCGGCGACCCGGTCGGTACTGCTGGAGGCCGCGTATTTTCGCCCCGACACACTGTCGCGGACCGCGCGGCGCCTGGGTCTCGCCACGGAGTCGGCGCTGCGCTTCGAGCGCGGCGTGGACCCCGAGTTGTGCGAGCTTGCCCTGGAGCGCGCCACGGCTTTGATCCTGAAGATTGCAGGCGGTGTCGCAAGCCCGGCGGCCGAGCACAGCGTCCCGGAATTATGGCCGCGCCCGGAGCCGATACGCCTGCGTCTGGAACGTATCCGCCGGCTGCTTGGGGTAGGCGTGCCGCGCGCCCACGTGACGCGTCTCTTGAAGGGGCTTGGCATGACGGTCACGGCCTCGCACGGCGACCTGCTCGTGACCGCGCCCCGTTTCCGCTTCGATATCCGCGCCGAGGTCGATCTCATAGAGGAGGTGGCGCGACTCCTCGGATACGACGAGATCCCGGCGGTCGCGCTTTCGCAGGCCCCGCTATCGGCGCGGCCGCGGGCCTTGGGGCTACGCCGCGCTGCTGATCTGCTCGTAGACCGCGACTACCACGAGGCCATGACCTTTAGTCTCGTAGACCCCGAGGAGCAGACGCGTCTCGGGATCCCCGCACAGGCCCTGCTGCGCAACCCCTTGGCGGCTCCTTGGTCGGCGCTGCGCGCAAGCCTGATCCCGGGACTTTTGGCCGCGGCCCTCCATAACCGCAGGCGCCAGCAGGGGCGCGTGCGCCTGTTCGAGGTGGGGACGTGCTTTCGGGCGGCGGACTCCGGGACGGCGGTGGATGAGGAGCTGCGCCTGGCCGGTGTGGCCCTGGGGCCGGCGTGGCCGGAACAGTGGGGGGCGCCGGGGCGTCTTGTGGACTTCTTTGATGTCAAGGGTGATGTCGAGGTGCTGTGCGCGCTGGCCGGTGCGACGCTGGCGGTGGAGGCCGGCGACATCCCGCCGTTTCTCCAGAAGGGGCTGGCCGCCACCCTGCGTGTGGGCGGCGAGACGATCGGATTCCTGGGGGGGCTTAGTCCCGCCCATCGCGAGCGGCTCGGTTTCGAGGAGCCGGTGTTCGTGTTCGAGATCCATGCCGCGCCCCTTGGGCAGCCACTTGGGGGGCGCGCGCAGGAGCCCCCACGTTTCCCGTCGGTGCGCCGCGATCTCGCCGTGGTCGTGCGCGCAGACCTACCCGCCGGTGCCGTCCTGGAGACCGTTCGCGTAAACGCCGGGCCGCTTTTGCAAGGCCTGGTTCTGTTTGATGTGTATCAGGGCGAAGGCCTTGATTTAGGAAAGAAAAGCCTGGCGCTGGGCTTGACCTTGCAGGACTTCTCGCGCACTCTTACAGATGAGGTGGTCGACGGCCTTGTGGCGCAGGTCCTGGCGGCCTTGAAGGCGGCCCATGGGGCCGAACTCCGACAATAACAAAAAACCAGTCACGTCAAGGGAAGGAACCATGGCACTGACGAAGGCGGACCTCGCTGAGGCGTTGTTCCGAGAGCTTGGGCTGAATAAGCGCGAGGCGAAGGACTTTGTCGAGCTCTTTTTCGAGAAGATCTGCGAGACCCTAGGCCAGGGCGAGACGGTCAAGTTGTCGGGCTTTGGTAATTTCGATATCCGTCGCAAGGGTCGGCGACCGGGACGCAACCCCAAGACCGGCGAGGAGATCCCGATCGCCGAGCGGCGCGTCGTGACGTTTCGCGCCAGCCATAAGCTGAAGGAGCGGGTCGACGGCCATGCTCGATCCGGGGGATAACAGCGAACTCCCGGCGATTCCGGGGAAGCGGTATTTCACCATCAGCGAAGTGAGCGAACTCTGTCGCGTGAAGCCACACGTGCTGCGCTATTGGGAGCAGGAGTTCCCAAAGCTCAGGTCGGTCAAGCGGCGCGGCAACCGTCGCTATTATCAGCACCATGATGTCCTGCTGATCCGCGAGATCCGTCATCTCCTCTACATCGAGGGCTTTACCATCAGCGGCGCGCGCAACCGCCTGATGCATGACAGCGAACCGCCCGCCGAGATCCGCGCCCAGGCCCTGGCGTTGGTGGCGGAAGGGCTCGAAGAGGTGCGCCGACTTTTGACATCCGACGCCAGTGCTCCCTAGAATGTCCCCGGAGGCGACGCATGTCCCGATATCGCGAGATCGTTACGCCGGCCGTCGTGGCCGCCCATATCGATGACCCATCATGGATCATTCTTGACTGCCGATTCACGCTGAGCGCCCCGGAGGATGGGGCCGAGGCCTATGCCGAAGGGCATCTGCCGGGGGCGCGTTACGCCGATCTGGAGCGTGACCTGTCGGGGCCTCGGGACGGCCGTTCGGGCCGCCATCCCTTGCCGGAACCGGCGGCGTTTGCCGAGACCCTGCGGACCTGGGGGGTGGGTCCCGGGACGCAGGTGGTGGCCTACGACGAGGGGAGCTCTGTCTACGCAAGCCGCCTGTGGTGGCTTTTGCGTGGCTGGTGGGGGCATGAGGCCGCGGCGGTCCTTGATGGCGGACTGACTGCGTGGGTGGCCGAGGGGCGGCCACTTACGACGGAGGTACCCAAGGTCTCGCTGGGGGCGCCTTATCCTCGGCCGTCGCGGGCCGAGGGGGCGTGGCTCGATACCGGCGCCGTGGAGGCGATCGTGTCCGGTACCGACCGGCGTCTCCTGGTCGACGCACGCGGTGCGTCCCGCTTCCGGGGCACGACCGAGTCGCTCGATCCGGTGGCCGGGCATATCCCCGGGGCGCGCAATCGCCCGTTCGAGAACAACTTGCGTCCTGACCGTACCTTTCGGTCACCGGCGGAATTGCGTTCGGAGTTCCTGGCCTTACTCGGCGAGCGTCCGCCCGGCGATATCGTGCATTACTGTGGCTCCGGGGTGTCGGCCTGTCACAACATCCTGGCCATGGCCGTAGCGGGCTTCGGGGTCACGACCCTGTATCCGGGGTCGTGGAGCGCCTGGGTGAGCGATGCGCGCCGTCCGGTGGCAACCGGGGACTGACCCAGTGCGCGACAAGCCCCGCCGTGCAGGGCGGGGAAGGATAGCGCGGACGCCGAAGGCGTCCTTTCGGTGATCTATACTATCCGCATGCAGCGCCTCCAAGCCTTCAAGTATGAACTGATACCGACTGGCGATGAGCAGCGTCAGATGCGCCGCTTCGCCGGCTCGTGCCGTGTCGTGTTCAATGAGGCGCTGGCTTTACAGAAGAAACGCTACGAGCGTGGCGAGAAGAGGCTTGGCTACGCCGGACTGTGCAAGGAACTCACCGCATGGCGCAATGGCGCCCCGCTGCCATCCGGCCGCACGGCGGCCTGGCTTGCGGACGCGCCCGTTCACCCGCTGCAGCAGACGCTCAAGGACTTGGAGCGGGCCTACGCCAACTTCTTCGCCAAGCACGCCGACTTCCCGCGTTTCAAGAAGAAGGGCCAACGCGACCGCTTTCGCGATCCCGATCCGAAGCAGATCAAGCTCGATCAGGCCAACGATCGGGTGTTCCTGCCCAAACTCGGGTGGTTGCGTTATCGCAACAGCCGGGAGGTGCTGGGCACGGTGAAGAATGTCACCGTGTCCCTGAGCGGTGGCAAGTGGTTCATCAGCATCCAGACCGAGCGCCATGTGGCCGAACCCGTCCCCCCTGCCTCCAGCATGGTCGGCATCGACAGGGGGATCATGCGCTTCGCCACGCTCTCGGACGGCACGTTCGTGGCCCCGCTCAACGGTTTCAAGCGGCACCAGGACCGGTTTCGCAAGGCCCAGCAGTCCATGAGCCGCAAACAGAAGTTCGGCCACAACGGGAAGAAGGCGAGGGCCCGCGTCCAGCGCATCCATACCCGGATCGGTGCTACCCGCCGCGACTTCCTGCACAAGACCACGACTGCGACCGGCCATGCGGCCGGCCATGTCAGCCAAAACCACGCGATCGTATGTCTCGAGGACCTGCCGGTGCGGAATATGTCCCAATCGGCGGCCGGCACAACCGAGAAACCGGGAAGAACCGTCCGGGCCAAGTCCGGCCTGAACAAGTCCATCCTCGACCCGGGCGGGTTCGAGTTCCGCCGCCCACTGGACTACAAGCTGGCGTGGAACGGCGGCTGGCTCGTCGCCGTGCCGCCGCACTACACCAGCCGGACGTGCCCGTGCTGTGGCCACATCAGCGCCGACAATCGCAAGACGCAAGCCCGATTTGCCTGCGTGGAGTGCGGTTTCGCGGACAACGCCGATCTCGTCGGCGCGATCAACATCCTTTCCCGCGGGATGCACATGCTGCGGGACGAAGGGCAGGACACGGCGGACGCTTCCGCCGGGTGGGACACCACAGCCCGAATCGCCTGTGAAGTGAGCGGTGCAGTCATGCCGCCAGCAGCAGGAACCCGCCGAAGCGACTTAGGGGCAGCTCAATGCCGCGCCTTGGCGCCGTAGGAATCCCCGGCCTCATTGCAGGCCGTATGGCCTGTCAGGCCGGGGAGGATGTCAGTAAGAAGGCTCGGCTCGGTACGAACGGGGGTTCGGGCGCCGCATGCGCCTTACGGATCCCATCCAGCGAGGATGACAATGAAGCTCTACGATCTCGAACGGTCCGGGAATTGTTACAAGATCCGGTTGCTGTTGGCCTTTCTCGGGCAGGCCTATGAACGTGTGCCGGTGGCCCTCGACGAGGGCGCGCAACGTGCCGCCGAGTTTGTGCGTTTAAACCCCCGCGGTCAGATCCCGGTGCTGGTGACTGATGAGGGTACGGCGATCTGGGATTCCACCGCCATCCTCGTGTATCTCGCTCGGCGTTACGGCCAGGAGCAGTGGCTCCCGGGGGACCCGCTGTCCATGGCGCGTGTCATGCAGTGGCTGGCGCTCGAGCAAAACGAGGGACGCTACGGGACGGCGCGGGCGCGCGTCATCGCTTTGGGTCTCAAAGGGGCCCTTGGGCAGACCGGGACCCTGGAGGAATCGCGGCGTTTGGCCGAGATCGCCTTTGCGACCCTCGAAGGGCGTCTAACGGACCATGCATGGCTAGCGGCCGATCACCCGACGATCGCCGATATCGCCTGCTATCCCTACACCGCGCTCTATCCGGAAAGCGGCCTTGCGCTCGATGGTTATCCTGCGATCCACGCCTGGTTTGCGCGTCTTGAGGCATGGCCTGGTTACATTCCCGTCCCCCGGCGGCCGGTGGGTGCCGGCTGAGGACAGGCTACCCTTCAGGAGGGGCCGGGGCGGTCCGTGGGCGGAGGTTCGCGGGGCGGTCTCGGGGGGTTGGTAGCAGGCCTGCGGCGATGAGCTGTTCCTCCGAGATCGACCAGGCCGTGAGTAGCGCTACGGTGGCGTTCAGGATCTGGGCGTCGACATAGGCGCGGTGCGCGCGGTAATGGGCCACGTCGCGGCGCAATGCCCGTATCCGGGTGATGAGTGGCGGCAGGGCCAGGATGAGCCGCCCCGAGAGCAGGAGATAGCCGAGCCCCTCGGTCACAAGTCGCGCAGGCATGCCCAAGGGTGCTGTCAGGCGCCATAGCGCAAAGGCCCCGAGAAAGACGAGCCCCAGCTCGCCTGCGGCCATCACGCCTTCACGCAGCCAGAAGCGATGACACCATTCGCGGGTACCCGGAAAATGGGCGGCGACGGTGGCACGGCAGCGGTGGAACTGGTAGCGGATGTAGCGGGTACCGGCATCGGGGCGGTGGCGCATGTTATGGCCTCCGCCCCGTGCCGCATACGTCAATCCCCGAGTACGGGTCTGCGCTCGCCGTCTCCCTGGAGCGCATAGGCCTCCTCGCCATGGGCCGCGTCGTCGCCGATCAGCAGGTCCTCGTCACTCATGCGCAGCGGTATGAAAAGACTAATGACCTTCAGGATGATGACGGTGCCTACCACGTTCCAGGCGATGATGAAGCCCGCCCCGATGAGCTGCAGGACCACCTGGTGGAAGTCGCCATAGGCCCATCCCGTATAGCTTACGCCCGGCGCCGCCTTGCCGGTACCGACCCATTCGAGCATGCGCGGATCGGCGAGTATTCCGGTCAGTATGCCGCCCAGGAGGCCGGCCACCGCGTGCGTGTGGAACACGCCGAGGGTGTCATCGACCTTACGCATGAAGGCCTTTTTGCCGAGCCAGTTCATGCTCAGCCACGGGATGATGCCGGCGCAGACGCCGATAATGATCGCCCCCCAGCCGTTCACGTAGCCAGCGGCCGGGGTAATCGCCACGAGCCCCGAGATCATGCCGTTGACCGCACCCAGGACCGAGGGCTTCTTGAAGAACGTGGTATCGAAGATCGTCCAGGTGAGCAGCGCCACGGCGGTCGCGATATTGGTGTTCAGGATCGCGGCGGCGGCATCGGCGTTGGCGAAGTAGGGGTCGCCGCCGTTGAAGCCATCCCAACCGAGCCACAGAATACCGGCACCCGCCAAGGTCACGAGCACACTATTGGGCAGGAACGACTCCCGGTCGCGCTGTAGGCGCGGGCCGATCATGGCGGCGGCCGTGAATCCCGAGACGCCTGCGGCGAGATGGATGACGTAGCCGCCGGAGAAGTCGGCCACGCCCAGGCTACCGAGCCAGCCGCCACCCCACAGGCTGAAGGCGCCGACCGTATAGACGACCGTAAGCCATATCGGCACGAACACCATCCAGGCGCGGAAGTTCATGCGTCCGAGCAGTGATCCGGCGAGGATGATCAAGGTGATGGCGGCGAACACGAACTGAAAGAACACCATGGTCGCCATCGGAAAGGCGAGTCCCGGCATGCCGGATGCCGCCGCCGGTATCGTCGCCCGGCCCTCCTCTAGGACCGACGATATGATGGGCCCGGGATGGCCGAGGAAGGTCGTGAGTTCGGGGCCGAAGCTCATGTTATAGGCCCACAGCACCCAGGCGACGAGCACGGCCGCGAAGGCATAGAGCGCCATGAACGCGGAGTTCACCGCCCATTTCTTTTTGACGATGCCCCCGTAAAGTATGACAAGGCCCGGGACACTTTGAAGACCGACAATCGTGGCGGCGGTCAATTGCCACGCATTGTCGCCGGCATTCAGCCAGCTCGGTGCAGGTATCAGCATAATTCCCCCAATTTGTGAAATGCGACCGGACCAAGGCAAGATCCGTGCCCACGACCGAGCGCGCCCGCGCATTCCCGAAAGGGAGGGCTGCTGTTGAGTTTGCAGGGAAAAATCGCGAGGGCGCCCCCACCATCTGCCCCTATATGGGGCATTTGGCCCGTAGTGATGCCCTGTTGCGGGGCATGACCCGCATTGGGTCGCTGGTATCCTGGGAGGGCGCCGGCATGGGCATAGCGTGGTCGTTGCCTGTGCCCGTGCCGGCGGACGCCCAGGCACCGCGCAAGGGCGGTGCGGCAGGGCAACCTTTGCTTGTCGTAAGCAGGGTCTTCCCCTACGATGCCCGGGATGCGATTTAGGGAAGAGAGGGTGGCGTGAGGGTTCTGGTGACCGGGGGTACGGGTTATATCGGTTCACACACGGCCGTAAGCCTCATGGAGGCCGGTCATGACGTGGTTTTATGGGACAACCTGTCGAACAGCCGCGTGGCGGTAGTATCACGCATGGCGGCGATCGTCGGCACGCGCCCGGCGTTCGTGCTAGGCGATGTGCGCGACGCCGCGGCCCTCGACCGGCTTTTGGGCGAGCAGGCCTTCGACGCGGTCATCCATTTTGCCGGTCTCAAGGCGGTCGGGGAGTCGGTGCGTAAGCCGCTCCTCTATTATGAAAATAACGTCCAGGGGACGATCACGTTGTTGCGCGCCCTGGATCGGGCGGGGGTGCGGACCTTTGTGTTCTCGTCGTCGGCCACGGTCTATGGTGACCCGGCGCGGGTGCCCATACGCGAGGACTTCCCGCGCGCCGCGACCAATGCCTATGGGCGCTCGAAGATCATGATCGAGGACGTGCTCGCCGATCTCGCGGCCGCCGATCCCCGCTGGCGGATCGCGCGCCTGCGCTACTTCAATCCGGTGGGGGCCCATGAGAGCGGACTGCTGGGGGAGGATCCCCAGGATGTCCCCAACAACCTCATGCCCTATATCTGCCAGGTCGCGGTCGGGCGCCGGGAGGCGCTGCACATCTTCGGGGGCGACTACGAGACGCCGGATGGCACCGGGGTGCGCGACTACATCCACGTCGCGGACCTGGCCTCGGGGCATGTCGCGGCCCTGCGCTACCTGCACACCCACGCGGGCATGCTCACGGTGAATCTTGGCACCGGCCGCGGTTACTCAGTGCTGGAGATGGTGGAGGCCTTCCGCCGGGCCTGCGGGCGGCCCATACCCTATAAGCTGGTGGCGCGCCGGCCGGGGGATGTGGCCCAATGCTATGCCGATCCATCGGCCGCCGACGCGTTTCTCCAGTGGCGCGCCACCTACGACCTCGACGCCATGTGTCGGGACGCCTGGCGCTGGCAAAAGCGTAATCCCACAGGTTACGAAGAGTAACGCGAGCCGGGGTGCGCCGCAGCGCCGGGCGCCAGGACCCTTTTACGGCCAGGCGTTGGTATCGCGTGGTGGATGGCAGCCGATCGTGTCACAGGTAAGGGTCTTGCGCGATGCTCTCCCGAGGGCACGTCACGCGGTCGGGGCATCCTTCGGTGCGTGCGAGGCGTCGCGGTCGTCGTCGCGCTGACAAAGCGAGAAAACCACGGCGCGCAGGTCTTCGAGTTGATAGGGCTTGGTGATGCACCCGCAAAAGCCGTAGGCCTTGTAATCCGCCATGATCGGATCGTTGGAGTAGCCGCTTGTGACGATGGCGCGCACCCCTGGATCAATCGCGAGCAGCGCCTGCATGGTCTCGTGGCCACCCATGCCACCGGGAACGGTGAGATCGAGGATTACGCCGTCATAGGGACGGCCCTCTTCGCGCGCCGCGCGATAGCGCTCGATGGCCTGCTGCCCGTCTGCCACCGATTCGATCTGGTAGCCGAAGCTTGCCAAGGCCTTGTCGGCAAATCGACGGATCACGGGTTCATCGTCCATGAAAAGGATCTTACCGGTGCCCTGCGGCGGTGTCCCGGTCTTGCCGGGCGTAAGCCCTATCGCTTTTTTCTCGGAGGCCGGCAGGTACAGACAGAAGGTGGCCCCTTGCCCGGGTTCCGATTGGACCGTCATATGGCCGCGGTGTTTTTTTATGATGGCGTAGGATGTGGCAAGGCCAAGCCCCGTGCCTTTGGGTTTGGTGGTAAAGAAGGGGTCGAATACCTTGCCTAAATGGGCCTTCGCTATACCATCGCCCTGATCTGTGATCGCTGTCCGTACATAGTCACCGATCAGGGGTAGACCGTTGTCGGGACCCAGGGTCACGTTCTCCGCAACGACATGAATGGTCCCGCCTTGCGGCATGGCCTGTTGCGCGTTCAGGATCAGGTTATTGATGACTTGGCTCAATTGCCCTTTATCGGCCTCCACCGGCCACAGATCCGCGGCAATAGAGGAGATGACCTGGGTGTTCGAGCCGCGCGCGGCGAAGGCCAGCCATTCCCTCAATACATTTCCCAATGAAAGCGTATTTTCGATCGGTGTGCCGCCGTGTGCAAAAATGAGCAACTGCTGGGAGAGGTCCCGGGCGCGCAGGCCGGCATGCTCGGCTGCCATCAGGCTCTTGAACAACTCGCTGCGGGGATCCAGTGAAAGGCGCGCGAGCCCGATGTTGCCGATAATCGCGGTCAATAGATTATTGAAATCGTGGGCAATGCCGCCGGCCAGGATGCCGACAGATTCCAGTTTGCTCGATTTTGAGAGCTCCATATCTATCTGTTCGCGCTCGGTCACATCGATGCACGAGCCGATATATCCTGTAAGCTTTCCTTCCCACATGAGTGGGATACCGACGTCGAGAATGAGGCGATACTCACCATTGTGCTGGCGCAGGCGATACTTGAGCTCAAAGCGCTTCCTGTCCGCGAAGGCCCGTGCGTAGTGCTCGAGGCAGAGCGCACGATCCTCGGGATGGATGGCGGCCCGCCAATGGCCGTCTTTTGCTTGATCGTCGCCCCCGCTGATAAATGTCTGCCAGCCGGAGTTGAAGTATGTGAGCTGATTGTCGGGGTTGCGCATCCAGATCATGACCGGGACGTTATCGGCGATGGCATGGAAGCGGGCCTCACTCGCGCGCAACGCCTCGTTCGCTTCCATACGGCGCGTCACGTCGCGGATATTCCATTGTATGACCCGGTTTCCCTCTTCTTCGTAGAGATTGCAGACGGCCTCAACCACGCGCCGCTCGCCGTCTTTGGCCCTCACGGGCACGTTGTCGAAGCGGGCGTAGCCTATGGTGCGCAGTTGCGCGAGCATCTCATCGCGGAACGACGCGTCGGGAAAGAGGCCGATATGAGCAAGCTCGCGGCCCACCAGTTCGGCGGGCGTATAGCCCAGTAACCGGGTCATGAGTGGATTGGCGTCGGCGATGCGCCCGCTGTCGGCGTCGAGGATTAATATGCCGTCCTGTGCCGCCTCGAACAGGCGCCGGTACCGGACCTCCGAACGGCGTATCGCCTCGCGCGACGCGAGGTGTTCCGTGACATCCTCAATGGACAGGACGAACATATCGGGGGCGCCGTCGCTCTCGTCTAGGCGCCGGGCATTGAGGCGCATGGTGCGGCGCCCCAGCACCGGAAAGGTATGGACCACCTCAACATCTTCGAGAGGGCGGTCGCGGGGCAGGATCTCGAGCAGGGTGTGCAATTCGGTGATGTCCCACGCCCCGTTGCTCAATTCCCAGATCGAGCGCCCTTCGACCTCGGTGGCAGATAGCTGGAAGGTCTTGTAGAAGGCGTCGTTTGCCGCATGTACGCGGAGCGCGCCGTCTAGTGTCAGGAGTGGCACGCGCGCCGTGCGCAGCATCGCCTGGGCATACGCCAGCGCGCGCTCCGCCTCCAGCATGCTGCGCTTCAAGGCGTCTATGCTCACCAGCACCATGACCGCCCCGTCGATCTTGCGATCGAAGGTCAGGTAGGGTTGGATACGCAACAGGTACCAGCGCCCGTCTTGATCGCGAATCTCGCGCTCGTGCGCTGCGACGGTATCAATCACCGTGGCGGCGAGCTGTGCAAGGTCCGGGCAGTCGAGGTGATGATAGATCCCGGCGATGGACTGGCCGATGTCGGTGGCGACCAGGTTAAAGAGTCGGGCGGCGAGTGGCGTGAAGTTTCGTATGCGTAGATCGCGGGCCAGCACCAGCATGGGGAGATTGACGCTCAACTGCAGGTTGCTTAAGTCGTCATTCAAGTGGCTTAATTCGGTGTTGCGATGGGCCAACTCGCTGTTGATCGTTATCAATTCCTCGTTGGCCGAGTCGACTTCCTCCTGCGAGGTCTCCAGCTGCTCATTGGTGCTTTGCAGCTCCTCGTTCGCCGACTGTATTTCCTCGTTGCTCGCCTGGAGCTCCTCATTCGCGGCCTCATACTGGTCTTGGAGGGCCTCCATGGAGTCGCGCACCTCGACAAGCTCGCGCTCGCAGCGCTGCGCGCGCCGCAGGGTTGTCCTGCGGTCCCTGGCTGCAGGAGCGGGCGCCTCTGTCTCGCGAGCGACCGCCGTATCGCGGCGGGACGCCCCCATAGGTTCAAAAAAGATCAGATAGTGTCGTTCTTTGAGGTTCTTTAGCGGGATGATCTCGATGGTGACGCCAGGCAGGCCCGATCCTTCATCGTCCGTTGGCTGGTAGCGCTTACGGACCACGCCCCCGCCCTTCATGGCCTTCGCGAGGGCAGCGCGCAATGGGACCGCCACATCGGCGTGCGCCATGTGCAGTACGTTAAAGCTCGCTTTGTAACTTGGGGGTTCGAGGTAGGGGCTGGTCGAGCCCCGAAACTGCAGGATATCGCCATCGGCGTTGATCAGCACGCCAGGCGGTGCAAAGTGCTTGACCGTGACGCGATCGGCCTCGCGTTGGGCGTTTAATCCGACAAAAGCGCGTCCGTTGGGCGGGGAGGCGGGCTCGGTCCCGGAGGACAGGCGGCGGGGCGTGACCACAGGAAGAATGAGTCGCGACCCGACGCCGGCCTTTTTGGTATAGATCTTGCGCTTTTTGTCGAATGCCTGGAAAAGTTCGCCGGCCGTTGCTGCCGATTCGGATGTCCCAAGGAGCAGAAAGCCATCGGTTTTGAGGGCATAGTGGAGGGTGGTCAACAGCCGTTTCTGGATAGCGGGCTCCAGATAAATCAGCACATTGCGACAGCTGATGAGATTCATGCGCGCAAACGGCGGGTCGCTTAAGAGGTTGTGGCGCGCGAACACGATCTGCCCCCGCAGCTCTTTGCAGATGCGATAGCCGCCTTCCTCTTCCACGAAAAAGCGCCGCAGCCGTTTGGCTCCGATGTCCTGCACCAGGCTTTCCGGATAGAGCCCGGCGCGCGCCGTGTCGATGCGGCTTGCACTTAAATCGGTCGCAAAGATCTGGAGTTCGCGCGCCATGCCGCCGTGCTGTTCGCCGAACTCCGTGACGGCCATCGCCAGGGAGTAGGCCTCCTGGCCCGTAGAGCAGGCGGGGACCCAGATGCGCAGCGGGTCTTTGCGTCCAGAGGCGAAAAATGTCGGGAAGACGTTCTGCTTCACGACCTCGAAGGCCTCCGGGTCGCGGAAAAATCGCGTGACGCCGATCAGCATGTCGGTCGTGAGTCGCTCGAGCTCCGGGATATTCGTGCGCAGTAGTCGCACATAGTCGGCCGCCTGGGTCATGCCGTGTAAGGCCATACGGCGGCTGATGCGGCGCTCCATGGTGACGGATTTGTAGAGCGAGAAATCCACGCCTGCGTGTTTACGAACGAGCAGATAGATGGCGCTCGTATCTTGTGCCTCGAGGGTGCTGGCGCGCGTCCTTGCGGCCTTTTGGGCGCTTTTGGGGGCGGAGGCCACCGCTCTGTGCGCAGGCGCGGGGGTGGCCGGATCAACAGTTGGCACCGCCACCGGCCGCTCTTGTGCGACGTAGGGGTGGCTTGCGATGCGCGCCAGTTCCTCGGCGATTTCTTTCGGGGCCAATACCAGATCAACGCAGCCGGCGGCGACCGCACTGTGCGGCATCGAGCGAAAGGCGGCGGAATCGTCCTGCGCGAATGTGATACCGCCCTGGGCCTTGATGGCCTCCAGGCCGATGGTCCCGTCGGAGGCGTTGCCGGAGAGGACGATGCCTATGGCGCGTTCCTGGCGATCATGCGCCAAGGATTCCAAGAAGATATCAATGGTACGCACCGCCCCTGACGCGGCCTCGCGCGTCTTTAATACCAATACGCCCCCGGAAATACGCAGGCAGGTATTGGGGGCGATGACGTAGATGTGATTGGCTAAGACGCGTTGTCTGTGCCTAGCCTCGTGGACCGGCATGGAGGTCGTCGCCGACAGCAGCTGGACCAATGCGCTGGGGTGCGCGGGGGCCAGGTGCTGCACGAGCACAAAGCCCATACCGGTGTCCGTCGGGAGATGGGAGAGGAGTTCGGTGAACGCCTCAAGCCCGCCAGCCGACGCCCCTATGCCCACGATCGGAAAGCGTGGACCGGGGAGAGGGCCATGCCCGGGAACCCTTGCAGGCGTTTTCTGAGCTGTCATCGCTGTAACTCTTTATAGGTGGGCCTGGCCTGACCCACGCGGGGACGGATGGACAACAGGACAAGGTGAGATCAGAGCGCTTGTCTAGAAACGGGGCCTTATATCCACGGGCGAAGCTTGACGTGTCCGAGTCTTGTCTCGACCGATAGAAAAACCGTGGGGTGCGGGCCCTCCCGGCCCATCAAAAAATTATACCATACAAAAAATGATGCTACTGGAATAGGAGAAGCTTGTCAAGGATAAGCCTTGTCCAATATGAAATAATGGGATGGTCGCCCCCTCCCTAACCGGCATCAACAGTGCCAAAGTGGAGCGTGTGACGTACCACTGACAGGAAGGAGGCGACAATGAAGGTTACAACGGTAGGAGTGGATCTCGCAAAGGCCGTTTTTGCGGTTCACGGAGTGGATGGCCGGGGCAAGGTGGTGTTCCGGAAGGCCCTTAAGCGAACTCAGGTTCTTACGTTCTTCGCCAACTTGGAGCCCTGCTTGATCGGTATGGAGGCCTGTGGAAGCGCCCATCATTGGGCTCGGCAGCTTACGGCGTTGGGACACACGGTGAAGCTGATGGCTCCGCAGTTCGTAAAGCCCTATGTGCGGACCAACAAGAATGATGCCGCCGACGCCGAGGCGATCTGTGAAGCCGTGTCCCGTCCCAGTATGCGCTTCGTGCCCATCAAAGCCACCGAGAGTCAGGCGGTCCTGGCCCTGCATCGCGCCCGCCAGGGATTCGTCAAAGCGCGCACCGCGCAGGGGAATCAGATCCGCGGATTGCTCGCGGAGTTCGGTCTCGTGATCCCACAAGGCCTGAGCCACATCACAAAGTACATCCCGCGAATCCTGGAAGACGCCGAGAATGACCTGCCCGACACCCTGCGCGCGTTGATCGCACGCCTAACGGCCCACCTGGGTGAGCTGGACCGCCAAGTCCATGAACTCGAGGCCCAGATCCAGGCCTGGCACCGACAGAACGCAGATAGTCAGCGGCTTGCCGCGATCCCCGGCATCGGCCCGATCACGGCCACGGCCCTCGTGGCCTCGATTGGTGATGCGAAGACCTTCGCCAATGGCCGCCAACTCGCCGCTTGGCTTGGGCTCGTGCCCCGGCAGCATTCGAGCGGTGGCAAGCCCACGTTGCTTGGCATCAGCAAGCGCGGAGACGTCTATCTGCGGACACTCCTCATCCATGGTGCCCGTGCGGTGACCCGCGTCCCCGCAGGTAAGGCCCGGACGGACGCCTGGCTGAAGCGGCTACTCGACCGCCGCCACAAGAACGTCGCGGCGGTGGCGCTTGCCAATAAGAATGCGCGTACGGCGTGGGCGCTGCTCGTCCACGGGCGCGATTATCGACCAGACTACACATCATCCTCAACGCCGGTGGCCGCATAGCCGCACCGGCGGAATAAAGACGAGGACCGAGACACGCGGGTTACACCCAGGAGGCTCTCCCAACGGTTGCTTCAGGCAATCATGACGTGATGGCAAGGCAGGTAGGACCGTGAATGGCTCAATCTGACAGACTCATAGCACCTCGAGTGCGTTGAAATGATGAGACGCCATTCAGCAAATTCCATCAGGGACAGAGGCTTTATGCCTCATCAAAAGTCCGGATGTATGGCTGCATACCGTACCTTCTTGACATCGTGAAATGAGGGCTTGGCAAACTGGGGGCGACCATGTATGAGTCTGAAGGATAAGGGCGTTCTAGGATAAGCGTTTTCCAATATGAGATGTGTCGGAAATCAGGCCAGGCTTTGCCTACGAGGGATATGCGGGCCGGGCTGGGCTGCGATAATTGAATCGCCATCGATCAGCTGGCCGGAGTTGGTACCCGACGATGACCGTTTTGGTAGTGGCCTACGCGCACTTGTGATGACGGGGCGCAAAAGGTGCGCCCGATTCCGCTATCCCGCCCTCGCCGCAATCCCTAAGGGCGTTGCGATCTGCGCCCTCATGAAGGCCGGCGGCACCCCCGGTCGATCATTCGAAGACTTGCCCCAACAGCGCCGGGCCCACGGCAGAAGCCGCCATCCTTGTCATGCCTGGGCCATGTCGGATTCACGGCGCGGCCATGATGATTCCGTCGGCCGCGATGTTACGGGGTCCCCAGCTTCCGCATAAAGACGTGCTAGCCGTCGGATACCCACGAGTCGCTCCTATGGCGCGCGGCCTGCGCCTCGACGCCACGTGCCGGGATGTCTGGCGCCGGCAAAAGGTAACATTCGGGGCCGCGAGCCCTAATCAAGGCGGGGCGCCGACGGCGTCGGGGCGCAGGTCGCAGCACAACACTTGCATGGTATCGGCAAGGTCGAAGGAGCACGCCCAGGTCACGCACAGGGTGGCGTCGGGAATCGAGAAATAGGGGCGCGTCAGTTGCGGTTGGCCTGGATGCGCGCAGGCGCGGCGGAAATAGGGACGCGAGAACCAGTCGGCGCCCGCGGTGTCGGCGAGCGGGACGTAGCGGGGGTCGGCATCGGTGGCGCGCGGTTGCGGCATGTAGGGCGGCCCGGCCTGACGCCCGTCGGCGTCGACGATATAGGCGCGCAGCAGGCGCGGTTCGCCGCGAAGCGCCAGGCGAGCCTCGCTCCACGGGGTGCCGGCGGCAAGCCGATGGATGACCGCCACAAAGGCCTCATCCCAGTACTCGCGAGGTGCGAGTGGCATCGTCAGATGCCGGCGGATACGTGCATGCAGGGCCGGGAGCCCATCGGGCTCATCGGTGGCGGGGGTCGGCTGCGGATCGCCGAACGCAAAGCCCTGGATCAGATCGACGTTGCTGTCGACGGCGATCAGGGCCTGGTCTTCGGTCTCAACCCCCTCCATGATGACGAGTGCCCCGATCTCGTGCAGGAGTGCCACCAGGTGCGGGAGGAGATTGCGCACCCGCCGATAGTCGAGGGCCTGACGGATAAGCGAGCGGTCGAGCTTCACGAAC
Organism: Acidiferrobacter thiooxydans; assembly: GCF_003333315.1. Taxonomy (GTDB): domain Bacteria; phylum Pseudomonadota; class Gammaproteobacteria; order Acidiferrobacterales; family Acidiferrobacteraceae; genus Acidiferrobacter; species Acidiferrobacter thiooxydans. The sequence continues at coordinate 743,788 of NZ_PSYR01000002.1, read as the reverse complement.
TCCGGCGACAGGTGCCAGAGGCGATCGAAATTCGAATGGCCGGACCCGAAGTCGTCTATGGCGGTCAAGCATCCACGGCTCCGGAAATACGCAACGGCCTCGGTCAGGCGGCTGGAGCGGGCTATGGCGCCCTCGAGGATCTCTATTACGAGCCTGTGCCCTTCGATCGCGAAATGGCGCAGCAGGCGACCGACGAAGGGACTGTGATCGTTACGCGCATTGATGGACCGGGCATCGACATTCAGGAAAAGCCAGGTCGCTTGCGGTGCGCTACGCAGATAGTTCTGGATATGGAGGAATCGGCTCAGGCGGTCGATGTGGACGACCTCGTGCGTCGAGCGTAGGGCGGCGAATACTGCAAGTGGCGAGAGTGGGCCGCCATTTCGGCGCCGCGCGCGCAACAGGGCCTCGTGGGCCACCGGGCGGCGATGGGCGACACTGACGATGGGCTGAAAGGCGCTGCCCAGTATGAGATCATGGTGGTGGGCGACATAGCACTCGCCATCCCGCGTGATCAGGGCCTCGAGGGCCGCAAGCTCCGATCGCAGAAGGTCGTCTGCGTCATTGGCAAGACCGAGGCCTGGCATTATCCTGTTCCGTCATAGTCGGTGATCCGTGGCCCACCATGGGTGCCTGCCCGACAGGCGCCCATGGTGGGACATACGGTCACTATCCTTCCCGTGCATGACTCTATTATGACGCCACAGATCGCTGCCGCGCGCGTGTTTGGCGTGCTAGTGGTTCCAGGGCTGCAACATGAAGGTCTGGTATTCGACGGCCTCCATGTCGCGATCGAGCCACACCAGACCTACGAGCACCGAGATGAGCAGCGATAGCGAGAAGCCATACCCGTAGAAATACAGGCCAAGGCGGGTACTCAGGATCGAGAGTCCGAGGTTTAGTACCAGAAAGATCGCCGTGAGCCTCACTACGCGCGCACGGCGGTCGAGGTAGAAGAAGATGTTGAGGATGCCCATGAGCGCCACCTGTAGGCTTGCGCCAACCACGTCGATCTTGAAAAGCGGCACATAGAGGAGCGAGATGCCAAGGGCTTTCAGGACCGCGGGTCCGACCACGAACGCCAGAATGGTGGTGAGCGACTGGAGCTTGATGATGTCGAAGATACCGGTCTTGGCACTCGTTACCATGCCGTTGCGCATATTACGGATATACGAGAGGCTCGTGCCCTGGCGCACGCCTTCGTAGAAGCGGTCGTAGTAGTCGACGAAATCGGTCTCGACACGCATGAGAAATACCGCCATGCCGGGAATGATGGCAAGATAGGCGAGAAAGATCGGGAGGTCGTATATGGCCGATGCGCGCAGCGGGCCGATCACGGGCTGGCTGGTGTCGGGCGTGAACCAGAATACGAACTTGTCGGCCCATATCGCGGCGTTATAGAAAAATCCGCAGGCGAGCAGCGAGGGGTACATGCGTCGGGGCCTCAGGAAATCGAAGGCCAAAAAACTCGGCGATGGGTAGTCTCGGTAGACGGCGGCGAGCAGTCCGGCAAACAGCAGGCACTGACCTAGCAGAAAGGCGAACAACAGACCGACAAGGCCGTAGGGCCGCATCAGGAGTCCCATGCCGAGCGTGATGCCATAGGCGATACCAAAGCTTGCCACGATGGCGCGGTAATGCTTGAGGCCCGTGAGCATGACCGCTACCACCCATATGCCGGTGAGCAGGCTAAAGAGCGCGGTCATGAGCAGCCGATAGACAAGCCCCGTCCCGGAAAACAAAAAGAGCGCAGCCAACGCCGCCAACGCAAAGGCGCTGCCCATGGCCACCACCAAAAGGCCGTTCAGGTTGGGCAGGACACGATCGTGCTCGTGATCGAAGATCCGGTCGGCGACATAACGCGTGAAGGCGAGCTGCCAGATGCCACAGAAAATGAGGCTGGTCGCGATCAAGTAGGTGACCGAGGTCTGGAACTCGCTAATGAGGCGCGGGGGAAAGACGTGGTTTGCGCTAAGGAAACCGAGGAATATGACACCCAGGATGGAAATGACCCATGGGCCTGCGCCTATGATGCCCGCGTAAGAGTAGGCGCGCACAATGCCAAGATAGTCGTTGTGGCGCATGAGCTTGCGCAGCGCAAAACCTATGCCGGCCATGGGCAGTCCTCCTCATGGCGGCAGCGGTGCCTCGCGGCAAGGGCGGCTTGCAGGCCGCAACGGTGTGTGTCAGGCATCGTGGGCCTCTTGGTAAAGCGTGCGATACTGTTGATACATGCGCACGTCGGTGTAGTGGGTCTCGACGCGGGCGATGGCGGCGGCCTGCGCGGCGCGCCAGCGCGCGGTGTCGGTAAGTAAGGCGGTGGCGGCGTGCGCCAGGGCGAGCGGGTCGGCGATGCCGGTGATGTCTCCGGCCGCTCCCAGGTCGTCGTGTTCGCCGCCGAATATCAGGCGGCGACAGGCGCCGACGTCGGTGCACACCGCCGGCACGCCGGCGGCGAAACCCTCCAGGAGCACGAGCGGTAGGCCTTCGCTGATCGAGCTCAAGATCAGCAGATGGACCTGCGGCAGGATGTCTGTGACCGGTTGGAAGCCCTTGAAGCGGACATGTCCGGAGAGATCGAGGTTATCTATGAGGGCGCGGCATTCGGCCACGTAGGACGGGTCCTCGTCCTCAGGGCCGACGATCCAGCCTTGTGCTTGGGGGATCTCGGCGATCACCGCACGCATCGCGCGTATGAAGGTCTTGATGTCCTTGATCGGCGTGACGCGTCCAAGCAGGCATAAGACGGGTGCGGTGAACGACGAATCGGGGCGTGGCACGCGCAGCGCCGCAAACGGCGCGATCGGCACGCCGTTTGGAATGATGAGGGTCTGGGCCGCGTCGGCGCCGTCGGCGATCTGGCGGGCCTGGGCTGCCGGGTACAGGGCCACGACCCGCCCGGCGGCCTCGTAGCAGGCACGTCCGAGCGACTCGAAAAACGCGATCCAGAGCTCGCGCAGATAGCTGATCTCGCTCGGATCGCGTTCCAGACGGCTGCGCCGGTCCGCGACCCACGCGGCATTGAGCAGATCTATGCGCCGCTCCTTGGTGTAGATGCCATGCTCGCTCAAGATGAGCGGCCGGCCGGTATGCCAATGCAGGAGCGCGCCGAGCAGTCCTGCGTAACCGGTGGACACCGCGTGATAGCAGCGCGCCGGCACGAGCTCGCGGGCGACCGCCGCGAGCCGCCAGATTGGCAGGTGCATATTGCGCACCGTCCAGAAATAATCGACGAAGGACGGGTCCGTGCAGCGCTGCTCATACGTTTCAGCGATGTATGCGAAGCTATCTTCGCCGTACAGGAATTCCGTGAGTGGCACGCGCCCGTGGCCATCGGCATAAAAGGACAGGTCGCGTAGGGCCTCGGGAAAAAACGGCCTGTCCTTTTGGCGCAAGCGGGTGTGCAGGTCGCGCAGGCAGGCGGGGGTCCCCGGTATGCGCCGCGGGGTCTTGGGGGGCGGCGCGTCGCCTCCGGCGAACAGGTAATGGGCCTCGAGGTGGACGAGATTCGTAGGAAGCCTGTATTTCACGGGGCCGTAGTCCTCCGGGCGGCTCCCCAGGAAGACGATCCCGAAACGGTACTCGGGCAGGCCTTGCATCAGCTGATTGACCCACGACGAGACACCCCCGCTCACATACGGGAAGGTGCCCTCGAGCAACAACATGATGTCGACCGAGGTGGCGGTCGGAAACGGGGTAGTCATGGGGTGGCGCTCCAGAACCGGGCCACCGGTCCTATGGTGGGGAGATCGAGCAGCGACGGGTAGCTCTTGGCCATATCTTTAAGTGCGGCATAGTCGCCCACCCGAAAGCGGGTCTCGGCGAGATAGGGCAGGACTTGTCCGGGTGCCGCATTCAGGTCCAAGGCCCGCTCGCAATGGGTGCGCGCGGCCAGATGGTGGCCCTCGAGCATGGCGATGCGGCCCATGAGGACATGCAATGTCGCGTCCTCGGGGCGATGCTGCAGGGCGACTAGCGCGTGGGTCTGGGCACGTTGGATGGCATGCAGGCGCAGGTGGTCCCGCGACAGGTCCTGGTAGAGGAGTTCCCAGTAGAGGAACGCCAGACGTTTCTCCAGGGCGCTGCCGTCAACGTCGGGGCCCAGGGACCGGCGTAACGAGAGGGTCTCGTTGATGGTCTGCGCGAGATCCCCTTCACGCTGGTCGAGCAACCCATAGGCGAGCAGCCGCAGATCCTCCTCGGGGTGGCGTAGGGCGGCGCGTACCAGCGGCGCGGTCTGGCGCGAGAGCCTGGGATCGAGGGCCAGCAGGGCGCGCACGCCGCGCGTGATGCCGGCATCCCGGGCGCGCAATACCGCCCACGCGCCACCGGCCCCCATGTGGGGTTGCCGGCCGCGCATCTCGCTGCCGAACGCCGGCAGCCCCAGGGTCTCGGGTTCGGGCGCCGATATGCGACTGTTCAGACGCGCTATACCCACGGTCAGAAGCAGGGCAATCGGCACGCCGGCGACCGGTACGGTGGCCATAAGGATCGCGCACAGCCACGAGCCGCGCTGTCCGCGATAGGCCTTGGGCAGCAGGCGCGCCATGGGGACGGCGAGCACGAGCGCGAGGATGCCGTTGGCGGCCAGCGCGTAGGCCAGCAAAAGCCGCGCGGGCAGTCCGCGAAACGGGCGCGCGACGCCCGCAAGCGAGGCGTGGGACAGAAGGTAGGATGTGAGCTCAACTGCCATCGTCGACCCCTGCGGCGGTGCGCAATATCGGGAGTGGGTCGCCGCCTGTGATCTCGTGGATGGATACCGAAAAGGTCGCCTCCGTCTTCGCCAATCCAAACTTCTCGTCGAGGCGTGCCTGCAGGCGTTGGACATAACCCTCGGCCACCGAGCGTTTGCCAAACGGCAGCAGTGTGATCAACCGGCCGACCGGAGGCGCTATGACGCGCCAGTTGTCGTCGAGGCCGCGCGCAAGCGCCGCAAGGTCATCCAATATCGTCTCGCGCAAGGAGTCGTCGGCAACCGTAATGGCGGTGGTGACGAGACTGCTCGTGAGATTCAGGTCGCGCGCACACCGCGCGAGCTTGACGGTCTCGGCGGCGAACCGGGGCGGGCATTGCGGCAGGCTTTGCAGCATGTCCTGGGCGGTACGCGCGGCCTTTGCGTCATCGGCGACATAGGCCAGCAGGACGCTTACGGTGAGGAGGTTCTCGTCTTGCAGGAACAGGAAGGGCATGGTCGCGACCACGAGTACGCCGAGCAGGGTGTCGTCGGAGGTGAGCATAGGGGCTGCGACCAGGTAGGCGCTGTGCTGCCCCTCTTTCAGGGAATTGGCCGCCCAGTAGGCGGTACGGCGTTTCTCGCAACAGCGCTTGACCAGGATGTCATCGCGATCCAGGACGAACGCCTCGCCGATGTGGGCGCGCGGTTGGGGTTCTATGACATCCCCGGAGACCGCATATAGGGCCGCTTGTTCGAAGCCGCCATGGTAGGCGGTCAGGTGCAGCAGGCGCGCGGCGAGTTCGCTCGTGAGGGCGCCCCCGCGGGTAGCGAGTTCGTGGCGGAGTTCGCGCAGGGAGTCACGCAGCGTGACGGGCTTGCCGATGAGGGTCTGTTCGAGCCGGTCATGCGACAGTCGGGTCATATGGAGTGTGCGCGTCAACCCCTCCAGTTGTTGCGCGGCATAGGTGCTCATCTGTTCGGAGCGGCGCAGGCGCAGGATCCACAGGGAGCCATATTCCCCGGCGAGCAGCGTCAGCATGATGCCACCCAGGAACTGCCCTTGTGGAAGGCGATGGATAGACAAAGCGGGCAGCCCGAGGCGGGCGCCGACGAACGACAGGACCAGGATCGCAAGTGATAGCACTGCCGGGGCGAGCCCGTAGCGCAGGGCCACCAGTACCGGCGCGAACCACAGCCAGGGGAACGTGGCATTCACAAGAAACGGATCGCGGGGGCTTACCGCAAACGCCACCGCGATCGCGATCACCGGGATCGCGACGGCCTCCACCCAGGTCCGTGCCTGGGGCGAGGGCGCAAGGTGTGTGCGCACGTTCACGAGAGCAGCCTTCGGATCATGGCGTTCAAGGTATCCTCGGCGAGCACGCCCACGCTCTCGCGCGGCCCGCCGCTGCGGCTTGCGGTGGCCGTCCACACGATGCGCCCGCTCTTCACGTTCACGAGGTCCATGGTGACCGCGACCGCCGGTTGTCCGTCCAGGCCGATGGTGTAGCGCCACTCCTGGACCGCGCCCTCGACCACATAGCGATCACCCATGGTGCGGGCCTTACGCAGTAAGGTTGCAGGATCGGGCTCGAGACCCAGGGGCAGGCGATTATGGTGATCGACGGTCATGGTACTTGCGTGCGCCAGGCCATGGGCCAGCAGCAGACTGGCGGTCATGGATGCGGCGCGCGAGCCTGCCCCGGGCGTGGTCGTGTAGTTGGCGAATGGGGCCACGGCGATGGCAGCGCTGTGCGCAAGCCGTGGGGCGCGGCTTGCTTGGAGTGCGGTACTCGCACAGCCCGACAGCAGGATACCTGTGGTGATACCAAAGACGCGCTTTATCAGGGTCATGAGGGTCCTCTCTCCTAGGGTTTGAAGTGGTAGTCATAGCGCATGCCGACGGCCTGCAGACGGTTTTCGATACCGACGCCCCCCTGGCTGCGGGTGTAGTAGACAGCCAAGTGGTCGGGTCCCACGATAGGCGTCGCCACCCCGACCGAGAGGTCGTAGCCGGCATGGGTGACGCTGTTGTCGAATACCTCGAGATCGAGGAATGGACGCAGGCTGGGGGCATAATGACGCCGGTAGTCCTCGCCGAAGTGCACGTCGAGACCTGCTTGGGCATAGCTTTGCGGCACAAAAAAGCCGATGCCGTCGCCTGGGGGGAGCAGCGGCACGAGGGCTTGCGGCACGGGGCCGCTTGCGGCGCGATAGTGCGCGAACGACAGTGCGGCACCGACGGTGATGTCGGGGTAGCTGAGAAAGACCTTGTGACCGTAGTGGAAAGAGGCGATCACGCCGGTGGCGAGCGCGCCGCCCCCCTGGCCGCGAAGTTGCCGGTAGGAGAGCCGCGCGTTCACGGTGTCGCGTACCGTCAAGGCCTCGGCATCGACCACGCTTACGCCGTTTTTGACGCCACCGAGATAGAGCGATGGTAAGTCGTAGGCGCGCGCATGATAGTTCACGCGCACTGTCTGGGTGCTATGCGGCCAGAATGCCGTCTGCCAGAGGGCTTGGGCGTAGAGGAAGCGGGTAACGGCTGAACGGCGACCCACGGTGAGGCGGTAACGGCCGGACGGACGGCGTGCCGCGATGCCGAAGTACTGAGAGCGGTCGAAGCGTGGGATGGCGCCGATGAGCGCCGGATCGGTGCGGCTGTCGAGGCTATTGCGCGCCCCGACTTCCAGCGCGGTCCCCGGATTTAGCTCGTGACGCACGCTGACGCCCTCGCTTAGGGCACTGAAACCTTTCTATTGCACACATCTTTGGCGATTTTCTCTGATTGTTTGACGCGCCTAACGAAAGTGCTGGACACACGCGCCGAGATTGCGTAAGGTGGCGGTTGTCGCGGCGTGCGACAAGGACAGGCGGACGGCGTGCAAAAGTCGAGGCGTTGTGGGGATCCGGATGTGCGGGCGATCATGGAGGCCGGCACAGAGTCGGTCGAGTGGGTGAGACAAGAGTTTGCCCGCGCCGACCTCTCCGATAAACGCCTGGATCGTCGCTTGGTGAAAACTGCGGAATATCTCGCCCAATCTCCCGGCTCGCCGATCAATGAAGCGTGCGGCAATTGGGCCAGTACGCAAGCGGCGTATCGGCTGTTCAATAATGCCAAGGCGAGCGCGGCGGGGATCCTCAAACCCCATTGGGAAGCGACGGCCGCGCGCATGGCCGGCTGCGGGGGTGCGGTGCTGGTGATGCAGGACACGGTCTTCTTCTCCTACGGCCGGCACGTCAGGACTCGGGGCCTCGGACCGATTGGCAAGAGCAACGCCGCGCATGACCGGGGCCTCATCATGCATAACGCACTGGCCTTCACCACCTCGGGCGTGCCGCTCGGGATCGTGAGCCAAAGCATCTGGGCGCGCGGGGAGATCCCGGAGGAAGACTATCAGGAGAAGATCGAGCGCCTGCAGGTCACGGCGATCGAGGAAAAAGAGAGCGCGAAATGGCTTATTGCGCTCAAAGAGACGGTCGAGCGGGCGCCCGCGGGCGTGCCGGTCGTCACCGTGGCCGACCGCGAATCGGACTTCTTCGAGTTCTTGACACGCGCCCAGGACCTGCAGGCGCACTATCTCATCCGCGCGCGCACCGACCGCAAGCTCGTGCCCGAAGACAGCGCGGGCTGCACGCGGATGCTCGAGGCGTTGAGCGATGCCCCGGCATGGGGGAGCATGACGATTGAGGTTCCTGGCAACGGCAGTCGTAAGGCGCGCACGGCGGCGATCGAGGTGCGCACAGCCGAGGTCACGATCCAGCCCCCACCGCGCCGTGGGGCGGCCCAGACGTCCGGCTCCAGCGAGCCTGTGACCGTCACCCTGATCGGGGCGACCGAGTCGTCCCCGCCGGCCGGGGTGGAGCCGATCAGCTGGGTGTTGCTCACAAATCTCATCGTCAAAGACTTCGCGTCCGCCACCGAGAAGGTGCGGTGGTATGGGCGGCGCTGGGGCATCGAGATCTGGCATAAGGTGCTCAAATCCGGCTGCAAGGTCGAGGACTGCCTGCTCGAGGAGGCCTTGCGCCTCAAGCGCTATCTGACGCTTTTCAGCATCATCGGCGTGCGCCTGATGCATGTGACCTACCTGGCCCGCGCGCACCCGGATCGGCCGGCCACCGAGGTGTTCTCCGAGGAGGAGGTCGAAGCGCTGCATATCCGCGTCACGCGGGCATTGCCCCCCGCAGGTCCTGCCCCGACGCTGCGCGACATGGTGCGCATGCTGGGCCGGCTCGGCGGCCACTTGGGCCGCAAGGGGGATGGCGAACCCGGCGTCACCGTGCTCTGGCGCGGCTGGACGAGTCTTTACGAGACGGTCGAGACACTGCGTGCCCATAAACATGTCCTCAGCCCGCGCGACTCGAGCTGAACGATGCGCTACTGCGGACGAGAGTTTACACCAGCCGAGATCGCGCTGATCCGCGAGTGGCTCACGACCCCCCAGATGAACCGTGCTCGTTTATCCCGGGAAGTCTGTGAGAGGCTCGGATGGCGCCGGGAAAATGGCGCTCTGAAGGATATGAGCTGTCGCGTGGCCCTCAACCGCATGCACGCCGATGGGCTGATCACACTGCCCCCGCCGCGCAACCCCAAGCCCGTCACCTACCGGTCCTATCCGGACATCGAACAGGCGGTTTGCGAACCCGCCGTCATCCCGGCCATCGATCTCGCTACGCTCACCATTGATCCGGTCCTCGGCAGAGCCGAATCGCGGCTGTGGAACGCCTATATCGAACGCCACCACTACCTCGGGCATACCCTCATGCCCGGGGCGCAACTGCGCTACTTCGTACGCGCCCAAGGCCAGATCGTCGCGGCCCTGGGCTTCGGGGCCAGCGCCTGGAAGGTCAAGCCCCGCGATCAGGCCATCGGCTGGACGGTCGATCAGCGGCAACGCAATCTGCACCTGATCGTCAACAATGCCCGTTTCCTTATTCTGCCGTGGATCCATTGCCCAAACTTGGCCTCACGGATCCTGGCCTTGGTCAGCCGCCGACTCCCCGACGACTGGCACGCCCGCTACAGCTATCGCCCGGTTCTGCTCGAAACCTTCGTCGAGAAGCCGCGCTTTACCGGTACCTGCTACAAGGCGGCCAACTGGCAAAACCTTGGGGATACTCAAGGGCGCGGTAAGCTCGACGTCTTGCATCGCCACGCAAAGCCCGTCAAAAGTATCTGGATCTATCCGCTCGTGCGGGACTTTCGCCGGCATCTCTGCAACGCATAAGACAGGCCATTCGATTACCTATCGATATTCATCGATGCCTCATGCTTTGTTGACAGAAAGATGTGTGTAATAGAAAGCTTATAGCGTGGCGATGACAGAGGAGCTTGCTGGCGTCGCTCGCGCACATCTGCTTCGGAGTGATGGTCAGGAGGACTTGTGTTTCGCTTTATGGCGCCCAAGCCTGGGTCGAAGCCGGGCGACAGCGTTAATCCATCGTTTGGTCCTCCCGAGAGAAGGCGAGCGGAGGGTGCATGGCAATGCCAGCTTCGAGTCTGCGTTTTTAGAGCGGGCAGTGACCGAGGCGGCGGCCGAAGGGGCTGGCTTGGCGCTGATGCATAGTCACCCAGACGGGCGCGGATGGCAAGGCATGAGCCTTGATGACGTTTGTGCTGAACAGGGGAACGCGGGAGCGGTTTTCGGTGCTACGCGAAAACCTTTCGTCGGTCTCACCCTCGCGGGTGATGGTGGCTGGAGCGGACGTTTTTGGGTCAGGCGCGAGCCGCGCACCTATGCCCGCCAAAATTGCGCCAGCGTGCGCATCGTAGGCAATCGTCTAAAGGTGTCGTACATGGATGAATTGGCACCGCCCCCAATTGCAAACGCGGAGCAAATTCGCACGATCTCGGCTTGGGGCGAAGAAGCACAGAGGGATATTGCGCGGTTGCGAGTTGGTTTAATTGGCGCAGGTAGTGTAGGCGGCTTAGTTGGCGATTCTCTATCACGGATGGGGTTTGAAGATTTGATGCTGATGGACTTTGATTTTATCGAAATCCACAATCTGGATCGCCTGAGCTATGCAACGCGGGACGATATTGGCCGTCTCAAAGTTGAGGTACAGGAGGCACATCTGAGGGCCCGGGCTACGGCTGATCCTTTCAGGACTGAAGCTATCCCGGCTGCGGTTTTTGAGGATGAAGGGTTCCGCGCGGCTTTAGATTGCGACGTTCTATTTGCTTGCGTTGATCGGCCTTGGGGGCGCTATATTCTCAACCTGATTGCCTATGCGCACCTCATCCCGGTTATTGATGGTGGAATCGCGGTACGAAGTAACCGGCTCGGGAAGTTAGCGGCGGCAGACTGGAAGGCTCATACGGCGACTGTGGGGCGTCCCTGCTTGCAATGTTTGCGGCAGTATGACCCCGGCCTAGTTCAGGTTGAGCGTGAAGGTCTGCTAGATGACCCGGCATATATCTCTGGTCTGCCCAAAGATCATCCGCTTAAGACTCGCGAGAACGTGTTTCCGTTCTCGATGTCCTGCGCAAGCATGCAGGTGCTACAAATGCTTGCACTCACCCTGGACCCACTCGGGCAATCAAATCCTGGAGCCCAGCTCTATCACTTTGTTGGCAACGTCACCGAACCGCCCTCTTATGGGGGCTGCCATTCGGAATGCCAATTCCCCGGTATAGTTGCATTGGGTGATGATTGCGGCATCCTCGCTACTGGCGTTCGAAGAGCTGCTGCGATCTCTTGAACGGCGCGAATGCCGATGCGGTCGGGACGCTGACGTCTGGCCTCAAAGTATTTGGTGGTTTTCACCCCAGCCTCCCCACCAAATCCTTTGCCTTGAGATGGGTATACCGCTTCAGCATCTGCAGGGTCTTATGCCCCGTGATCGCCGCCACCTCCATGGGATTGAGCCCTTTCTCAAAAAGCCTGCTCGTGGCCTCATGGCGCAGGTCGTGGAAGGTCAGCCCCTCGATGCCGGCGGCCTGGCAGACCCGCTCGAAGGCTTGGGAAATGGAGTCCGGGCGCATGCCCCATATGCGCCCATCAGTGCGCCTCGGTAGGCCATCTCCCCGCAGGGGATCCCTTTGGGACAAGATCTCCAGTGCCACCGTGGACAATGGCACCTGGCGGGGCGTGCCGTTCTTCGTCTCGGGAATCAGGAGGACCCGGTCTTTCCGATCCAGGTGTTCCCAGCGCATCGCCGCGATCTCCCCGCGGCGCATGGCGGTCTCGATGGCCCAGGTGATGATCGTGCCGATCTCGCCGCCGTAGGTTTGAGCGGCGTTGAGAAGGCGGATCTGTTCGTCGTCGATGAGGCGGCGATCACGGCCTTGGGGGAGCTTGGGTTTGCGCACGAATTCCGTGGGATTGCTCAAGCCCTCCATACCCCAAGCCCGACGAGCCACGGTGAATAGATGGGAGAGGAGGGCGAGATAGAGGTGAATCGTATGTGGCGCGGCGCCCTCTGCCTCCTTGGCTGCGAGCATGGCCATAATATCCTTGCCGCGAATCGAGGCGAGCGATCGTGGACCTAATGCGGAGGTCTGCCACCAGCGAATCGTATAAATCTCGCGGTTGGCAGTCTTCTTGCTACATGAGACCTCGGCGGCATAGCGGTCGAGCGCATCGGCCAGTGTCGTGTTTTCCGCTTCGGCCCGCGAAACGAAAACACCGCGATCCATCTCTCCCTCGATCTGGCGCGCCCAGGTCTCGGCTTTAGCTTTGGAATCAAACGTGCGCGTGAGAGGCGGATAACCGCGACGGCGAATGAGGGCCCGCCAAGCTCCTGATCGTTTTTGAAATGCTGCCATCCGGGTTCCTGGTCGTATGACATCTGGTCGGTGTACCACCAGTGTACCAAACCCCGGATATTGATGAGAACTATGTTCCCTAAGTCCTTGATTTATTGGTCGGGGCGAGAGGATTTGAACCTCCGACCACCTGAACCCCATTCAGGTGCGCTACCAGGCTGCGCTACGCCCCGTTCCGTGTGGCATCATACCGTAAGCGCCCTTAGTATCAAAGGTGGTGTTATTCCGATGGGGCGGGTCGAGGGTGTGCGTGAGACCTCGTTCGGCGAGGGCGAATCGGACGAGGCGGTTAGGCGGCTCGCCGGAGGGTGGCCGCGGCCCATGAACGGCTCTCGCCGAGCCCAAGAGCCCGCCCCGGTAACGGTTCCGAGGTCAGCATGGGAAACAGCGCCGCGCCCGGGCAAATGAAGGCATCAGAATAGGGGAGGATGGGGCCCCGTCGACCGGGAGCAGCCGCCGCCTCGAGTTTCCGATATCGACCCGTGAACACCGGGGAGACTGCGGTCTCACGCAGCCTTGGTACCGAAAGCGTTTATGGATCGCGTTGCCGTCAGCTGCCAAACGCCATGTTGGCTTGCGCGTGGCCACTGATGGAAGCCGACCCGACCGCCGCAGATTTACGTCTTGCCGTTTCAGCGGTCGATTGTCCACAGAGGAACTTGCGAGGCGTCTGCGAGCGAGCGTCATCAGGGTTTGGTCTACGGATGCACGAGAGGCCAGCGATATTTATGCAGTCCGATCCTGATGCCAAAGGCCAATACGTGCGGCCATGCAGGGGGAGTCCATATATCAGGCGAGGCGCGACTTTGAGTGGGATTTCGCGCCACCTCACCACCCCCTGAACCGCTGCGCGGTTACAGGCGGAGCGCCGCCGCGCTTTTTGGTAGACTACATGGATGCTTAATGTCCGAGATCTATCGTTTCGCGTGGGTGGCGAGGAGCTCTTCCGCGATGTCTCGCTTGAGGTCTACCGGGGCCAGCGGATCGGTCTTGTCGGCCGTAACGGCTCAGGGAAGTCCACGCTCCTTCGAATCATCCATGAGCGCCTGGAGCCGGAGGAGGGGCGGCTTGAGTTCGCGGGGGCGGTGAGTGTCGTGGCGGTGGCCCAAGAGATCCCGGACACGGATGCCTCGGTGCTGGCGTTTACCCTCGACGGGGATCCGGAGTTGCGGACCTTGGAGAGAGACCTTGCGAGCGGGGTCCACGATGAGCGCTATTTTGCCGCCCAGGCCCGCTATGAGGCGATCGAGGGTTTCAGTGCCGGGGCGCGCGCAAGCCAGCTCTTGGCGGGATTGGGCTTTTCGCAAGAGGACCTGGGGCGGCCCGTCCGGGTGTTGAGCGGGGGTTGGCGTATGCGCCTGAACCTCGCTCGTGCGCTCATGGCCCGTGCCGATCTTTTGCTGCTGGATGAGCCCACCAACCACCTGGACCTCGAGGCCATTGCTTGGCTCGAGCAGTATCTGGCGCGCTTCGATGGGGCGCTTTTGGTCGTATCCCACGACCGGGATTTCCTGAACGCGATCGTCAATCGCGTGGCGGCCATCCATGATCGCACCTTGTCTTTATACGTAGGATCGTACGATGCCTACGTCGAACGTCGCGCCCTCGAGGCCGCCCAAAGGGGGGCGGCGGAGAGCAAGCAGATGGCGCAGGTCGAGGCGTTGGAGCGCTTCGTGGCGCGCTTTCGGGCCAAGGCCAGCAAGGCGCGCCAGGCGCAGAGTCGTTTGAAGATGCTGGAGCGCATGGAGCGCGTGACCAAGCTTCGCGGCGAGGTCCGGTATACGCTGCCGTTGAAGGGCCCGGAGCGCATGCCCGATACCCTGATCGCGTTGCGCGATGTCACATTCGGTTATCCCGGTGCGGCATCGCTATTTACGGGAGTGGGCATCACGGTCGCGCCCGGTGATCGCATTGGCGTGATCGGTCGCAACGGCGCCGGCAAGTCGACTTTTCTGAAGGTCCTTTTGGGGGAGCTTGCGCCGACCGCGGGGGCGCGCACCGCGACCGCCAGCATCACCGTCGGGTATTTTGCGCAGCATCAACTGGAGCAACTCGATCCGCGGGGCACGCCGCTTTCCTACATGGCGGCCCTCGATGCGGCCGCACCCTTACAGGCCTTGCGCGACTATCTGGGGGGTTTTGGCTTCGCATCGGGCGGTCTGGAGCGGACGATCCAGGGGCTATCGGGCGGGGAGAAGAGCCGGCTTGTACTGGCCGGCCTGTCGTGGGGCCGCCCCCATCTCCTGTTGCTCGATGAGCCCACCAACCATCTCGATCTCGAGATGCGCGACGCCCTGGGCAACGCCCTGCAGGACTATAGCGGGGCCTTGATTCTGGTGTCGCATGATCGCCATCTGATCCGCTCGTGCGTCGATACCTTGTGGCTGGTGGGGGACTGTGGGGTACGGGAATACGCGGGCGACCTCGAGGACTATCAGCGAGAGACGGTGGCATCGCGTGCGCCAAAGGCCGCGGCAAGGCCCAAAAAGGAGGGGCGACGCCCCACCATATCTCCTGCGACCTATCGGCGCGAGCAACAGGCCATCGAGGCGCGCATGGCCGCGGACGCCGCGCGTCTTGCCGAGATCGATGCGGTATTGGGTGATCCGCGCGCCTACCAGCAGGGGGGAGAGACCATCAAGATCCTGCAGGCCGAGCGCGCGATCGTCACGGCCCGCCAGGCCGCCGATGAGGAGGGGTGGCTGGCCCTGGAGGAAAGGCTGGCCGAGGTCGCGGCACGCCTATCCTAGGCCCTGGGGCGTTTGGCCCGGCACCCACATGGCGCCTTCAGGCGAGATCTCCTTTTTCCAAAAGGGGGCGCGCGTCTTCAGGGCATCGACGATCGCCTGGCAGCCGGCGAAGGCCTCGGCCCTGTGTGCCGACCACACGGTGACGAGTACGATGCGCTCATGGCAGGCCAGATGCCCATAGCGATGGATGATGAGTACCTCCTGGAGATCATGGCGGGCCTGGGCGGATGCACCGATACGCGCAAGTTCCGCGCGCGTCATCTCCGGATAGTGCTCGATCTCGAGCGCCGTGATGGCGCGACCCTGCGCGCTGTCGCGCACCGTACCGACGAAGCTCACGCGCGCGCCCGCGCCCTTGACCTCGAGCGCCTGCGCCTCGCGCTCGGCATCGAAGTCTTCGGTCTGGAGTCTGACGATCATCAGCCGCCGCTTACCGGTGGGAAGAATGCGACTTCATCGCCGTCGTGCACGAGGCTTGTGAGCGATGCATGTTCGCAGTTGATGGCAACGAGAAGGGGCGTGGGGAGATCGGCGAGGCGCGCACCGGCGAGCGCCTCCAGGACATCCGAGGCGCGCTGCGGCGTGTCCGTGGGCGCGAGCTTGTGTGTGTCGCACCCCAGGATCTCGCGCACCGCGGCAAAATAGCGAACGGTGATCACGGTTAGCCCCCCAAACGCATCATATAGACGGGCGCCGCGCGCCCGGGTTCGTCGTTGAAGGTGTGTCGCTCGGGCTTTTCATGCCAGACCTTATCGCGGATGAGATCCGCTAGGGCCTTAGGGGTCAGTCCGGCGCGTAGCGGCGCTAGCAGGTCGACCCCGTCGTCCTGGCCCAAGCAATAGACAAGCCGACCGGTGGATGTCAGGCGCACGCGGTTGCAACCGGCGCAGAAGTTCTGGCTGATGGGGCTTATGAAACCGATAGCGTTGGCAAAACCGGCGACGCCAAAGCGGCGGGAGGGCCCGTCATCAGGCGCCCTCGGGCGCGCTATCAGGGCGTGCGTGCGGGCGATGCGTGCCTCGGCCTCGGCCACGCTCACGTAGCTGTCGGCGCGGCTCGTGCTGCCCGCAATCCCTAAGGGCATGGTCTCTATGAACTGGATGTCGAAGCCTTCGGCGAGGGCGAAGTCGACCAAAGCCGGGATCTCATCGAAATTCTCGTCTTTCAGGAGGACTGCGTTCAATTTGATGTGCGGGATGGACTCGCGGGCGATGAAAAGACCGCGCAGGACCCGGTTCACATCACCTCCCCGGGTGATGCGCGCGAAGCGCTCCGGCACGAGGCTGTCGAGACTGACATTCAGTCGCTTCAGGCCCGCGGCGGCCAGTGCCCCGGCGAGCCGGTCGAGCAGGTAACCATTGGTGCTGACGCTCAGTTTCTCGATGCCGAGGCTGCGGGCATGAGCGATGCGATCGCAAAGCCAGGGATAGAGCAGCGGTTCGCCGCCTGTAAAGCGCATATGACGCACGCCAAGGCTGCGAAAGACCGAAAGCAGCTGGTCGAGTTCGGCGGGCGCCAGATGGTCCTTGCGCGCAAAGCGCGGTGTGCCTTTCTCCGGAGAGCAATATCGGCAGCGCAGGTTGCAGTGTTCGGTCAACGATACCCGCAAATAGGAAATCCGGCGGCCGAAACGGTCATGGAGATCCTCCGCCTGTGGGACGAGGGCCCCGGTGCCTGCCATATCACGTGCGATCCCAGGTTCCAGAGCGGCCTCCCTCCTTGTGTACTAAGCGGATTCCGTCAATGACCATGCCGCGATCCATGACCTTACACATATCGTAAACGGTCAAGAGCGCAATGCCAACGGCTGTCAGGGCCTCCATCTCCACGCCGGTCATATAGCGCGTGCGGACACTGACCGAGCAGCGTAGACAGGTGGCATCGACGAAGTCCCAGCTGACATCGAGTCCCGAGATCGGCACCTGATGGCAGAGCGGGATCAAGGCATCGGTGCGCTTGGCGGCCTGGATGGCCGCGAGCCGCGCCACACCTAGCACATCCCCCTTGCGAATCGTGCCGGCCCGGATGGTGTCGGCGGTCTCGAGGGCCATGGTGATGCGCCCCTCGGCGACCGCCACCCTGGAGGTGGTGGCCTTCTCGGTCACATCCACCATCCGCGCCTGGCCGTGGGCATCAAAGTGTGTAAGGCCGCCGTTTTCGTTCTCGTCTGCCATGCGCCGACTCCCGCGCTCCTGATCTCCGGGCACTATAATGGTCGGCGCCGATAAGCTCTAGCGCTTCTCGTAGCTCGGGACGAGCCGCGGCTTGCCGACCACAGACGGGCTTACCGCGCCGCCCCGCAAGGCCGGGTGCATCTGCGGCAAGGAGCCGGGCATGCGGCCGTGGTAGAGGTTCACCACATGCTGGGCCTCCACGAAGAACAGGTAGCGCTCGAGCCCGATCCCGATGAAGGCCAGCAGTGGGGCCAACAGCACGCCCAGACCAAGGGTCATGTGGGCCGCGGCGAGCAGGATCGCCATGGGCGCAAAGATCCCCAGGACATAGACTGCGATCTTGAAGTTCCGCGCCCGGGTCGGACTTATGCAGTTGCTGAATTCATGGGTCAAAAATGTCCCAAAGGTGTGCCCCTGATCCAGGAGCTTCACCCGTCCACCCGTAAATCCCGTAGCAGTCTGCAGGGTCGTGCCGCTCGGCGCGCCGATCCAAAAGTAATAGATTGCCTTCATGACCCCGGCCGCCACCAGCAGCGCGCAGGCCGCGCTTACCAGTATGAGATCCGGCCCGTGGGTGAGCACCCGGCTGGTCGCGAGGATGGTCATGCCGAGCGCAAGTCCGAGGGCGTAAAAGTTCGCCGGGACGAGCGGCGTATGCCATTGCCGTATGGTCCGTAGGCAGGCATAGATCATGCCCTGGCAGAAGATCGTGGCAAGCCCGATCAGGCCCGCGACGTTGCCGAGCACGAGCGCCCCGTCATTCTGGTCGCTGTTTGTGAAGAACACCCAGCCGAGGTAGGCGATGGCCAGTGGATAGAACAGCACCGCGAACACGCCCTCGCGCGCAAGCCACGAGGTCCGCCAGCGGGTGAACGCCCGCCAGGCATTCTTCGGGTTCGCGAGGTGCGCAGTCGACGACACCATGCCTATGGTCACGAGCAGCAAGGCAAGCGCCACGAGGATGGCGGTGCGCAACGGGCTCAAGCCTCCGTCGATCGCGAAGTCGTTGACGATCGCGACCATCGCCATGAGACCGAATCCGGCGCCCGAGAAGAGCGTTAAGAATATGACGGCAAGTGACGGGTTCATATTTTAAGCCCCCTGATGTGTTTAACGTTCAATGACACGGTTGACCCACTCCTTGACCTTGCGCGCCAGCGATCCGCGCGGAAGGTCGGAGGTGGGTACCGCCGGCCGCGTCCGCGGCGGCAGATAATGGTTCGTCGGGTTGTAGTTGAGCTCAGGCATGAGCGCATAGCCGCCGCGTTCGCGCACGGCGCGGCTGGTCGTGCTCTCGGGGTCGTCGAGATCGCCGAACAGGCGCGCATGGGCCGGACAGGCCAGCACGCATGCCGGCTGCCTGTCCTCGACCGGCAGCGTCTCGTCGTAGATGCGGTCTACGCACAAGGTGCACTTCTTCATGGTGCCCGACTCGCGATCGAGTTCGCGCGCGCCGTAGGGGCATGCCCAGGAGCAGTAGTTGCAACCCATGCACTTGTCTTGATCGACAAGCACGATGCCATCTTCGGGACGCTTGTAGGAGGCGCCCGTCGGGCACACGGTCACGCACTCGGCGTTTTCGCAGTGCATGCACGACATCGGGAAGTTGATGGTCTTGTTGTTCGGGTATTCGCCGATCTCGTAATGGCGAATACGGTTAAACCACACCCCAGAGGGTTCCTTTCCATAGGGATCGTAATCCGTGAGGGGGGCTGTGATGGAGCTCGTATTCCACTGCTTGCAGGCCGTCGCGCACGCGTGGCAGCCGACGCAGGTGTCGAGATCGATGACAAGGCCTAGGCGCATGACGGACTCCTTTAACTCGCTTTGGTGCGCGTGTTATAGCGCAGGATATCGGGTTTGGGCGGCGCGCCCGGCAACGGCGGGACATTGGCGAACGTCGGCCATACGCCTTCCTCGCCAGGGGCGGCGCGCGTGACTTTCACGCGCAGGTCGTACCACGCCGCCTGCCCGGTGATCGGGTCGGAATTCGTGAGCCGCCGCTCGCCGGACTTCTCCGGGAGGAGCTCCGAGATCAGGTGGTTCATGAGGAAGCCCTCGGTGGCCTCGGGACCGCCGGGTTTCAATCCCCACGTGCCCGATTGCTTGCCGATCGCGTTCCAGGTCCATACCGTGTCTTCCTGACAGGCTTCGATGAGGCGCAGTTGCACACGGATCTTGCCGTTGTGCGATTCCACCCATACCCAGTCCCCGTCCTTGAATCCCAGGCTCTCGCCGCGGGCACGGTTCATGTAAAGATGGTTTTGAGCAATGATCTGCCGAAGCCAGGCGTTCTGCGAATCCCAGGAGTGGTACATCATCATGGGGCGCTGGTTGACCGCAAAGAACGGGTACTCTTCCTTATCGACGCGCTGCTGCTCCAGCGGTTCGTAGTAGTCCGGCAGGGGGTCGAAGTAGGTGGCCAGGCGCTCCTGATCGACGCGCTCCTTGGGGGTCGGGCCATCATAGAGTCCGAGCCCGGCCAAGCGGAACCGCTGGATGGCCTCGGAATAGAGTTCGATCATGATCGGCTCGGCGGTCTTCAGGAAGCCCGCCTCCACGGCAAATTCCAGGTAGCCCTTGTTGGCAAACCGCATGTAGCGGATGCCCTTGGGCAGGTGGTACTGGAAGAAGCCCTGGTTTTCGATGTAGCGCTCCCACTGCTGGGGATTGGGTTCGCCGCGCAGCGACTTGCTGCCGTCGGCACCCCGGTAGCCGGCCAAGAAGCCTATGCCGGGCTCGCGCTCGTAATAGGTGATGAAGTCCTTATAGCCCTTGTACTTGGGCGTCCCGTCGGCGTTTGTGAAGACCGGGAGTTTGAGGCGCGCGCCGAGCTCGATCATGACCTCCTGCCAGGGACGAACGTCACGATCGAGCGCGAGCAGCGGATGGCGGATGGAGTCGGCCACCGCATCCGGCTCGGAGATCGGCCGATCGAGGAGCGAGATCGCGTCGTAGCGCTCGAGATAGGTGGTATCCGGCAACACCAGGTCCGCGAAATGCACGGTCTCGGAATGGAAGGCGTCGGCCACCACCAGAAATGGGATCTTGTATTCCCCGTCGGGGCCCTTTGCGCGCAGCATGTCTTGGATGTTGGCGGTGTTCATGCTGGAGTTCCAGGCCATGTTGGCCATGAAGAACAACAGCGTGTCTATCGGGTAGGGATCCCCCTTGACGGCGTTCGTGATCACCATGTGCATGAGGCCGTGATTGGCAATCGGCGCCTCCCACGAATAGGCCTTGTCGATGCGCAACGGTCGCCCCTCGTCATCGATCACGAGATCCTCGGGGGCTGTCGGGAAGCCGAGCGGGTGCGCATCGAGCGGTGTGTTGGGGGCGCTATGCCGGGCGGGCTTGCCGGGCGATGGCACCGGCCGCGGGTAGGGGGGCTTGGCGCGAAATCCACCGGGGCAGTCGATGGTGCCGAGCAGGATCTGCAGGAAATGGATGGCGCGCGCCGCCTGAAAGCCGTTGGAGTGCGCCGAGACCCCGCGCATGGCGTGCATGGACACCGGCCGGCCGATGAACTTGTCGTGCTTGCGGCCCGCCCAGTCCGTCCATTCGACGGCGACCTCTATGGTCTCTTTGAAGGCTACATGGGCCATTTCCAGCGCTAGGCGCTCGATGGTAGCGGCCGGCACTCCGCAGATCTTGGCGGCGTTCACGGGCGCGAAACGCTCGTCTAGATAACGTTCGGCAAGCAGCGTCATGACCGTCTTCACCGTGCGTCCATCAGGCGTCTTGTATTCGCCGAAGAGCGCCGGGTGGCAGGAGGCATCGAGGCCGTTTACGAACGCCTCTTTTTTGAGGTCCCAGGCCAGCGGTTGTCCGGCCTCGTCACGATAGATGAGTCCGTCACCCTTCTCTCCGGGGGTCTGCACCACGAGGAACGGGGCATTGGTGTAGCGGATCAGAAAGTCCCAGTCGAAGAGATCGCGCGAGAGCAGGACGTGGATCATAGACAGCGCCAGCATCGCGTCGGTGCCAGGCCGGATCGGCACCCATTCGTCGGCGACCGCCTGATAGCCGGTGCGCGCTGGGTTGATGCCGACGAACTTGCCGCCGCGGCTCTTCAGTTTCTCGATACCGATCTTCATCGGGTTCGAGTTGTGGTCTTCGGCAACCCCCCAGAGCATGAAATACTTGGTACGATCCCAGTCCGGATCACCGAATTCCCAGAAGGCATAGCCCAAGGTATAGAGGCCGGCGGCGGCCATGTTCACGGAACAAAAGCCGCCATGCGCCGACCAGTTGAGCGTGCCGAACTGCTCGGCGAATAGACGCGTGAGTGCCTGCATCTGGTCACGGCCGGTGAAGAACGCGAATTTGTTGGGATCGGTGGCGCGAATGCGCGCAAGCCGCTCGGTGAGTATGTCTAGCGCCTTGTCCCAGGAGATCTCGATGAACTCCCCGGCGCCGCGCTCGGTACCGGGCTTGCGCAAAAGCGGGCTGCGCAAGCGGGCCGGTGAGCACTGCTTCATGATGCCTGCCGACCCCTTGGCGCACAGCACGCCTTTATTGATCGGATGATTGCGGTTACCCTGGATGAAGCGGACCTGATTGTTCTCTATCGTCACCTTGATGCCGCACCGGCAGGCGCACATATAGCAGGTGGAATACTTCACCTCCGACGTACCGTGCTCGTGCTCGTGTTGTGGTGCTGACATACAGTCTCCCGAAACTAAAGGTGGCGACGCTTGAACGGTACACGAAAAGCATACCGGAATACCAGAGAATTGTTTTGATAACCTGATAAGAATCAGATAGTTATTTCATGGTGTGATGGGGCATATCACGCAGATTTATAGAAGCCCGCCGGCGTCGTTGCCGGGGGTATTCCCAAAAAGGGGCATGGCATGGAGTTTGTGCGCTACAAGAAGGCGCGGAGCGGTTACCGTCTAGGGGTGAGCATGGCAGGCGCCCTCTACGATCTCGCCGACTGCTATCGCCGGTGCCGGGACTTGGTGGGCGGGAGACTGCCGGGTGTCGCGGCGGCGCTTGCCGCCGCCAGTCTGCGTGCGTTTCTGACCTCGCCCGGGGTCGACGCCTTTCTCGATGCCTTGCGGCGCAATGGCCCCGGGGATGGTGCGCGCGCCCTGGATACCGCAGCCCTCATGCTTGGCGCACCGCTGCACGACCCCGGCCGCTTCATCGGTATCGGCCTCAATTATCGCAGTCATGCCCGCGAGATCGGACAGCCGATTCCGCCCGAACCGCCGCTCTTCGCGAAATGGGCCAACGCCATAACCGGCCCGTACCATGACGTCAGGCTGCCGACGCAGTCGCAAGCGGTCGACTATGAAGTGGAGCTCGGTGTCGTCATCGGCCGGCGCGCGCGGCGGGTCACCATGAATGAGGCCTTGGACTCTGTGTTCGGCTACACCGTGATCAATGATGTGAGCGCCCGCGACCTGCAGTTTCGGACCGGCCAATGGCTTGCCGGAAAGATCAGCGATGGTTTTGCGCCGATGGGTCCTGCCGTGGTCGAGAAGGCGGATGTCGGAGCCGCGCACGATCTGGTGCTAGAGACCTGGGTCAATGGGGAGCTGCGCCAGCAGGGCCACACCTCGGATATGATCTATGACGTGCCGGCGCTCGTCAGCCATCTATCCCAGCTGGTCACGCTCGAGCCGGGTGATGTCATCGCCACCGGTACCCCGCCAGGGGTCGGCATGAGCCGCACGCCGCCGCGCTATCTCGCTGCGGGCGACGTGGTCCGCATGCAGATCACGGGGATAGGGGCGATCGAAAACCGCTTTGTTGCCCCTGATTGAGAGACCTCGGGCGACGGTAGCCGTGGTCTTTACGCCCTCTGGGCGCGTCGCGGCCGTTGCCACGGGTTTCTTGCCAACGGGTTCAAGGCAGGCCCTTACGTCCGCCAACGATAGGTCCCCAGCAGGCCACGGTCCCCTCATGCGACCGGCGTTACGGGCGCATGAGGTCTCCCAGATCCCTTTGGATTCGCGGCTCCAGCCCCCAAGAGGGCCGCTTGCGGCCCCTGGGGCCGCGACTTATCGCGCTTGCCGTCAGTAGCCGCGCTTCTCGCACTGCACGGTCAGGACGTCGAGATGAAACGATCCGTCTTCCTCCACACCCAGCCGCGAGCGCGCCTCGGCCGGGGCGTTAGACAACAGTTCCTTGATTGCATCGATCCGCGCAGGCGGGGTCTTGGCGCGTGCCACCCAATCGGCAAACATCAGACGAATACGGAAATGATCTGTCCGCAAGGGTGCCAGGCCATGGGCCGCAAGGAGCGCCATCCACGCCGAGACCGTGTAGTTGCGCACATGGGTCGCGTCGCGCAACACCTCGATGGCCTGGAGGTGGGTATCGGCCAGCGGGTCGTCGGGGGCGACGCTGTCTGTCAAAATGAAGTGTGCGCCGGGGCGCAGGACACGCCCGATCTCGCGTATCCCTGCGGCTAGGTCGCGCCAGTGATGGGCACTGAAACGGCAGGTGGCGAGATCCATGACGGCATCGGCAAACGGCAGCCGGGTGGCCGAGGCCTCCCGGATATCCATATGGCTATGGCCGGCCTTACGGGCGCGCTCGGCGGCGATCGCGAGCATGGCGGGACTGGCGTCGACCGCCTGCACATGGGCGCAGAACGGCGCCACCGCCAAGGCCACATGCCCGGGTCCACAACCGACATCGAGGGCGTGACCGGGGCGCAGGCGTTCGGCGGCATGGCGAAACAGCGCGAGATCCGGGCCCTCGGCATGTACGGCGCTGTTTTCATAGCCGGCAGCGACATCATCGAACTGACGCGTGACATCTTGGTCATGGCTCATGGCGGACATCCTTCGCAATTAACGACCCGGGTAAGCATACAGCTCCCCCATGCTGGTACCAGACCGGCCTGTTATACTGGTATACAGACTACTGGGATCGGATCGGCGTGACGACTAGACCGGAAGAGCTAGGGCGTTTTTTGCGGATGCTGCGCGAGCGCGCCGCGCCGCGGGAGTCGGCGGGTGCGCGACGGCGTCGTACGCCGGGCCTGCGCCGCGAGGAATTGGCCACGCTGTGTGGGATCAGCGTCACATGGTATACGTGGATCGAGCAGGGGCGTGCGCCCCAGGTCTCTGCCGATACCCTGGCGCGACTTGCGGATGTGCTGGCTGTGACCGATGCGGAACGGCGTTATCTTTGGGAGGCGGCCGGTCTTGCACCGCAGCGCGCGCATCGCCGGACGCCACGTGTGTCGCCGGCGATCGCATCGGTCCTGGAACGTATCGCAAGCCCGGCCTATTGTCTGGGGCGCTATTGGGATGCGCTGGCCTGGAACAAGGAGGCCGAGGCCCTGTTTCCGGATTGGCTCGGATCCCAGGGTCAGGAACGCAATCTGCTGCGTTTCATGTTCTGCATACCGGCGGCGCGTGACTTCGTGGTCGATTGGCCGCAGCGCGCGCGTCGGCTGGTGGCGGAGTTTTCGGCGGATGCCGGGGATCTCGCGGGAGAGGGGCAGTATGAGGAATTGGTGGCAGACCTTGGTCGCCAAAGCGCCGAGTTCCGCGCCTATTGGCAGCGCCGTGAGGTGTCATTCCGCGATCCCGCGGTCAAGACCTTTCGTCATCCGGTCCTGGGGCTTGCGGTCTACGAGCAAACGACCTTCGCCTCGCTCGTCGAGCGCGATCTGAAGCTCGTTGTGCTGTGCGCGCGCCCGGGACCCTGAGGGATCGAGACGAACGGCGGCACGCCGTCCGCCCGTCTCGCCCAGGTTTCGCCGTTACCCTCAGCGACTCTTGCGAGCGGCCTTCTTTTTGGCCGGCGCCGCCTTCGTCGTGCTATTGGCCGTGGGCTTCGGGGTGCTCTTCGCCGATGCTTTGGCTGCCGCCTTCTCGGTCGGACCACCGCTCAGATTCTCATCCAAAAATGCCAACAATTCCCCGATTGTGCTGAGCACAGGGGAGTAACGTATCGAGCGGCCTTCCCGTGATGGCTTGATGAGCCCGGCTTGCGTCAACTGCGACAGGTGGAAGGACGACGTGGCCGGAGCGAGTTTGAGACGTAAGGCGATTTGACCGGCTACGAGCCCGCTTGGGCCAACCTTGACCAGCAATCGGACGATGCCAAGTCGTGTCTCCTGTGCAAGTGCCGTAAGAGCACGCGTTGCCGCCGTAATTTTCATTGTCATCGGTTGAGGTTACCTTATTAGTTACTATCAATTTTCCAAGGACAACGCCGCCTGTATTTTGGTTCCAAGAACGTTCTTGGTCGAGAGGCGTTGCCGCTGCCATCAAGAACCGTGCCCGATTCTTTGGGCGCAAACTATACCGCATTTTAGCGACAATAGCAGCACCTATTTTCATGAATTTGACGAGGAGGCCTACTTGTCGTGTGTCATGGAATCCCTATGCGTCATGCGCCATGGAATCATAGACGTCTAAAATGGCCATAAAAAGCACAGGGAATATACGGCAATTTATGGCGGCGACCCGGATTTTCAGAGGTATGGCCGGGTCCGGGTGCCTTGGAAGCGCGCGGGCGCGTGTTATGGAATAATAACCACCGATTGGCGTCATTGACACATCATTACCAGGGGAAGAGCGAAGTGAATGGGGGCTACGAGCGATATCTGGAGTGGGCGCAGACCGCGGGGGAACGGGCGGGGGCGGCGATACTTACGCACTACCGTACCACCGGACCCGTTGATCTGAAAAGCGACGGCAGTCCGGTAACACCGGCTGACCGGGCCGCCCACGAGGTCATCATGACGGTGCTCGCTCAGGCCACGCCGGATGTGCCGGTGGCCTCGGAAGAGGGGGGCGAGATCGCTGGGGACCGATATTGGTCTGTCGACCCGCTCGATGGAACCAAGGAATACGTGGCGCGTACCGGCGCCTTTGTGGTCAATGTGGCGCTCGTCGAGGGCGGGCGTCCGGTCGTGGGCGTCATATTCGTGCCGGTCACAGGCGAGTGCTATTTCGCATTAAAGGGCGGGGGGGCCTTCAAGAAGACGCCGGCAGGTGTGCAGCGTCTGAACGGACGGGCGTTCCTGGGCGGTCCCGTGCGCGTGGTGGGCAGTGCCCGGCACGGGACCGAGGCGGTAACCGGGCTGTGTGAGGCCCTGGCGTGCGACGAGGGGGGCATCGAACGCACGGCGCTCGGTTCGGCGTGGAAATTTGGGTGGCTTGCCGAAGGACGCGCGGACCTCTATCCGCGTTTTGGCCCGACGCATACCTGGGACACGGCCGCCGGGCAATGCCTGGTGGAAGAGAGTGGCGGGGCGGTATGGGTGGCGGGCCGCCAGCCGCTTATTTATCACCATGCCCGACAGCTCAACCCGTCTTTCGTGGCAGTCGCCGATGCCCGGTTCGCGTGGCCGGACTTCCTGTAAGGTGGTCTCCTATCCCTGGCCGGGTCGTCCGTTCCAGGGGCGGCCGGGCGGCGAGGGCTTGTGACGGCTCGCACATGGCGCAAGACCGTCGAGGCGGCACGCTGTCTACCGGCAGATACCACCGATGGCGGCGGCGCGCGGGGTTACGGGGATCATGAGGGCTTAGGCCCTCGTCGCCCCTGCAATATTAGCGATCCATGATATAATAAGCCCATGTATCCACTCTCAGGAGGTGATTTATGTCAGTCGATCGGGTCGTGATGGCCTTTGCCGGAAGCGTGGTCCTGCTCAGTCTGCTGCTTGCGCATTATGTGTCCGCCGATTGGTTGTGGGTCACGGCGTTCGTGGGCGCGAATCTTTTGCAGGCGGCCTTCACTGGTTTGTGCCCCTTGGCCAAAATCCTAAAGGCTATGGGTCTGCGCACCGGCTGCGCCTTCGAATAAACGGGCCTCCCCGGGCAGCGGGAGACGGATGGTGGCACGCAGTCCGCCCCCGTCGCGCGGGGCGAGGTCGAGTGTACCGCCGTGGGCCTCGGCGATCCGTCGGGCGATGGCAAGCCCGAGCCCGCGGCGGTCGCTTGCGTGCAATTCGCGAGCGGCGATGAGTTCTGCGCAGCGCGCCTCGCTCAAGCCCGGTCCGCTATCCTCTATCACGATACGCACGCAGCCTTCGGTGGCCAAAAGGCGCACCACGATCGGTGGTTTGCCGTGGGAGACGGCATTATCCACGAGGTTCGAGACCAGCCGGCCGATGGCGACGGGCCGGTAGGGGAAGCGCGGCACCACTGCGGGATGGTAGTCGATATCGGGTGTGTGACGCCGGAAGCGCCAGACGACATCGTGGACCAGCGTATTGAGGTCGCCCATGACCGGGGTCTCTTGGATGCCGTGCCGGGCATAGGCGAGAAATTCGGCCAGGATCGCATCCATTTCCTCGATATCCTGGACCATCCCCCCCTGCAATTCGGGATCGCCCCCATACATCTCCACGGCCAAGCGCATACGCGCAAGCGGTGTGCGCAGGTCGTGGGACACACCGGCCAGCAGCAGCGCGCGATCGCGCTCATAACGGCGCGCATCCTCGGTCATGCGGTTGAAGGCCCGCGACACCCTGCGAATCTCTGCCGGGCCATCCTCCGATAGGGGGGGCAGGGCCTCGCCGCGGCCGAAGCCGGTGGCGGCCTGCGCGAGGGCGGCGAGCGGCCGGTTGACGCGTCGTACCACCAACAGCGCCCCCGCGCCGGTCAGTACCGCGCCGACTATCAGAAAGCCGATACGCGGCCAGGGGAGGGCCGGGGGGCGGCCCGGCAGACGGAGGGAGACCGGCGCACCAGTGCCATGCGCATCTATGAGCAGCCCGTGCGGTCGTACCGCGATGTGTGCGTGGATGCCACGGGCCGCGAGTTCGCGGGTGAGGGTGCGCGCGAACGGGCCTCGGGCGCGCGGTCGTGCAGGCCGGCTGCCATCATAATGTACGCCGGCGGCCTTCAAGGCGCGCATCAGGGCGGGTTGCCGGTCGGGTGGTACCAGGGAGCGCGCAGCACCGGCGATGCGCGCCTCACCGGCCACGAGATCGGCGATTTGCGCGACATGCACGGGACTGAAAGACAGCCGCACCAGGATCAGGAAGGTGGCCTGAGCGATGACCAGCGCGAGCGCGATGACGAGCGCGGTGCGCCCAAAGAGGGTATCGGGCCACAGCCTCACGGGGTATCGCCCGGATTGAAGACATAGCCAAAGCCCCACACGGTCTGGATGAAGCGCGGCTTGGCCGGGTCATCCTCGAGCAAGCGGCGCAGGCGCGAGATCCGTACGTCAATGGAGCGATCGAAGGGCATGTGGTCACGGCCCCTGGCCAGCTGCATCAAGATGTCGCGCGACAAGGGTTGGCGCGGGTGGGTGGCGAGTACCCGCAAAAGATCGAATTCGGCGGTCGTAAGGTCCACGGGCGCCCCGTCAGCGGTCAGGGCGCGTTCGTGAATATCGAGCTGATAGCGTCCGAAGCGCAGCTTCTTGTCGTCGGGCGGGCGTTGGCGGCGCAACACGGCATTGATGCGTGCCACGAGTTCACGGGGGTTGAAGGGTTTGGCCAGATAGTCGTCGGCCCCGAGGTCGAGTCCCATGATGCGATCGGCCTCGTCGCCGCGTGCGGTGAGCATGAGCAGCGGGATATAACGACCCTCGGCGCGCAGGCGCCGGCAGACATCGAGGCCGCTTTCTCCCGGCAGCATGATGTCTAGGATGAGGAGATCATAGGCGGCGCGCGCCAAGGCCTTGTCCATGGCCCGTCCGTCGGGCACGGCCACGGCCACGAAGCCTTGCTCCGAGAGGTAGCGGCTCAAAAGCTCGCGCAGGCGTGCGTCATCATCGACTAGGAGGATACGCGGCATGGTGACAGGATACCCGACTTGCGCCACCGGCGCCGCCGGGCTTTACAAATCCCTACACGACAACCCCGGGGTCGTTATTCCGATAAACCGTCCGCCGGTGCGCCCTGCATGCCGCCATGATGGGCGGCGATGACATCGTGGGCGCGATTGGCAAGCGTGCGCGCGCTGAGGCCGATCGGGAGCTCCGGGGCCAGGAAACGGACCTCGACTGTGAATTCGCCGCGCGCGCGCAAGAGTCTCCAGAGGTGATTGACGAGCGTGTCCTCCCCTATGAAGGGCGCGGCCGGGTGGATGCCGCCCCGAGTGTCCGGGTAGCCTAATACGACCGGCTGCACCGGACAGTTCGCCTCGATCGCGGCGGCGAACAGGCGCGCATGAAAGGGGCGTACCTCGCGTCCATCGGTCGATGTCCCTTCGGGAAACAGCAGCACCGATTGATGGCGCCGGAAGGCCTCGGTCATGCGCTGGGCGACCCCTGCCGAGGCCGTGCGGTCCCCGCGCTGGATGAAGTAGGTGCCGGCCTGGCGCGCGAGCCAGCCGATCACGGGCCATGCCTCGATTTCCAGCTTGGCAACGAAGTGTCCTGGGCACAGGGCGCCGAGGGCGGCAATGTCGACCCAGGAGATGTGGTTGGCCACGATAAGGACCGGCGCCTCCAGGGGCTTGCCCATGGCCTTCAGCCGGATTCCGAGGATGGCGAGGACGCCACGGTGCCAGAAGCGCACGATGCGCTGTCCGCCCGCGCTATTGCTGAGGGCGCCGGACGGGGCGAGGGCGGTCACCGCCACACCCCACAAGGCATGTCCGATCAGCGCCAGCAGCCGGACTAGGGCCCCGCCAGGGAGCTTCACGCGACCTTTTGTTTGTAGGAACGCCCGAGGAGGCGTTCAAGGTAGCGGCGATTGAACCGGTTGCGGAAGAGGATGATAAGGACGTCGGCGACATCGAACGCCGCATCCAGGCAAGGAGGGCCACCGACGTAGGCGCCGAGGCGCATATAGGCGCGCAGCAAGGCTGGCGCTGCGGTCTCGTCATCCGCGCCGTCCACGACCGGCAGCGGGTGGCGGGGGATGACGCGATAGGGCTCGGGACAACCATAACGGCGGATGAGCGTGGCCACGGTGCGCAAGGCCTGCGTGCGATCCGGACTCAACGGCACGCTGCCGCAACCGATCAGGTAATCGTAAGGGCCGTTTTCCATGATATGCGCAAGGCCCGCGAGGAGCAGTGCGATCGCCGGTCCCCGGCGATAGTCGGTATGGACACAGATGCGGCCGACTTCCATGATGCGGCCGGGCAGACCGAGGATCGGGGTGAGATCGAACTCGGTCTGGGAATAAAATCCGCCACACCGGTGCGCGGCATCCTGCGGCAGGATGCGCGAGCAGGCCACTACGCGGCCGCTGTCGTCGCGGACGACGATATGGACGCAGTAGGGATCGAAGCGATCCTCGTCATATTCGCGATCCCGGTCACCGATCGCCGCCCCCAGCTCACGAGCAAAGACCTGATAGCGCAGTCTTTGCGCCTCTGCGATCTCGTCCGCCGTTTCCGCGAACTCCACTCGCAGATTCTGCGCCCTCAAGTCATCCATATTCATTCCCCGCGCCTCGGCCGCTGATGTCGCCCAGTCCGGGGGTTAAAGCTACTGTCCTGGTACCGGGCACGTCAAGCGCTCAATGTTGATAAAACTGAAGCCGGGTGTCTCCCACTTCGATAATGTCGCCCGATGTCAAGACCTGACCGCCGGGGGCCACGGACTTGCCGTTGTACGCCACATGCGCCGCGTCGGGACCGATCATGAGAGTGTACCGGTCGCCGGTACGGGAAAGAAGCGCGGCCGATTGCCCCGCCATGCCCAGGTGTGTGACCGTGCTTGTGAGCTCTATGCGCTTCCCACTGTTGAATCCGCTCAGGACAAACAAGGCGGCGTCATCGAAGGCCGCGGGTTGGGGGGTCGTGACCGGCGCCATGTCGTGATCCTGATAAAGGAGGGTATATTTGCCGATCACGATCTCATCGCCGGGCTTCAGGTGGTGTTTGCGGGTCCGGCGGTTGTTGATGTAGGTCCCATTGGTGCTGTCCAGGTCCTTCAGAAAGGAATCCTGACCGACGGTGAATATGCTCGCGTGATCGGCGCTGACCGCAGCGTCTTCCAGAACCAGCGCATGGCTTGGGCGGCGACCTATGGACAGGTCGCCCTGGGGGAGTTGCACTTGCCGTATGACCGCGTGTTTTAGCTTCACAATGATACTCGGCATGGTGTCCATAACAGTGGTGGCTCCTGGGTGGTCATTATAGACGATGCCGTGCCCCTTAAAGCGCCCAGATCCGCTCCAGCGTTCCCTGATAGATCCGGGTCAGGCGCACGAGATCGTCCACGGAAACCGCTTCGTTCACTTTATGAATAGAGCCGTTGAGCGGCCCGAATTCAAGAACTTGGGCACCAAAGGGCGCAACGAACCGACCATCGGACGTCCCTCCGCTCGTCGAGTATTGCGGTTCCCGGCCGGTCTCGGCCTGGATGCTCGCGGCCAGCGCCGCCCTGAGTGGACCATCATGGCTCAAAAACGGTTCCCCGGAGAGCCGCCAATGAAGGGTGTAGCGGAGATTGTGGGCGGCGAGCACCTCTTCGATGCGCGCGCGCAGTACGGGCGCCGGTGTCGCTGGCCCATAGCGCAGATTGAAGAGCGCCTGCAGCGTTCCCGGGATGACATTATCCGCGCCGGTGCCGGCGTGGATATTGGAGAACTGGAGGCGTGTCGGCGGGAAATCCGCGGACCCCTCGTCCCAGGTGATCGACACCAGCGCCTGCAAGGCCGGCGCGAAGCGTGCGATGGGGTTGTCGGCGCGTTCCGGGTAGGCCACGTGACCCTGGACACCATGGATTATCAGATCGCCATTCAGGGACCCTCGCCGGCCGTGCTTTACGGTATCGCCGAGCGCGACCTGGCACGAGGGCTCGCCCACGAGACAGTACGTGATGGATTCGCCGCGTGCCGCCAGGGTCTTTAGGACCTGGGCGGTGCCGTCACGGGCGGGACCCTCCTCATCGGAGGTAAGCAGCAAGCCCACGGAGCCCGGGTGTCGGGGGTGGCGGCCCACAAAGCCGATCAAGGCCTGTACGAACGCCGCCACTGCGCCTTTCATGTCCGCCGCCCCACGCCCATAGAGCATGCCATCACGGATGGTCGGCACAAAAGGCGGCGTGGTCCAGTCGGCGGACGGGCCGGGCGGGACCACATCGGTGTGCCCGAGAAATACGACGAGCGGGGCGGCCGTGCCATGACGCGCCCAGAGGTTGGTGACCTCGCCGAACACCAGCGATTCCGTATGAAAGCCCGCCGCCTGCAACAATCCGGCAATATGCGCCTGACAGCCGGCGTCATCCGGCGTGACCGATGCGCGCCCGATCAGTTCCATGGCCAACGCCAGTGTCGGATCCATGGCGCTAGATGTCACGCAAAAGCGCGTTGATCCCGACCTTGGCGCGGGTCTTTGCGTCCACGCGCTTGACAATGACCGCGCAATAAAGGCTGTGGCTGCCATCCTTGGCCGGTAACGATCCCGATACCACCACCGAGCCCGCCGGCACCCGCCCATACAGGATCTCACCGGTATCGCGATTCAGGATCTTCGTGCTCTGGCCGATGAAGACACCCATGGAAATGACGCTCCCACGCTCGACAATGACGCCCTCCACGATCTCCGAGCGCGCGCCTATGAAGCAGTCGTCCTCGATGATCGTCGGCGCCGCCTGCAAGGGCTCCAGGACGCCACCTATGCCGACGCCGCCGCTCAGATGAACGTTTTTCCCGATCTGCGCGCACGAGCCGACGGTCGCCCAGGTGTCGACCATGGTGCCACTGTCGACATAGGCGCCGATATTGACATACGACGGCATGAGTACGGTCTGGGGGCCGATGTAGGCCCCGCGGCGCACGGCCGCCGGCGGCACCACGCGAAATCCCCCCTCGCGGAATCGGTGGGAATCGTAGGTCGCGAATTTCGAGGGGACCTTGTCGTAATACTGGGCCTCACCGCCCTTGACAAGCGTGTTGTCCTCGATCCGAAAAGAGAGCAGCACCGCCTTCTTGATCCATTCATGGACCTTCCAGCCGCCGTCGATCGGCTCGGCGACGCGCAGGACGCCGCGGTCGAGGTCATCAATGACGCCCTGGATCGCGTCCTTGACCGCGGTATCGACGCTGCGTGGTGTAATCCGCGCGCGATCTTCGTAGGCGGCCTCAATGAGCGCTTGATGTGTCATTCTGACTCCTTGTTAATGATTCGACATAGGATCGCACGCGATGCGCGCCCTCCTGGCATTCGGCGCGCGGACCGACGAGCGCCAGACGGATGTGGCCGGCACCCGGGTCCCGGCCGCCGCTTGGCCGCGAGAGATAGGAGCCGGGGAGCGCCAGGAGGTTCTGGGTGGCATAGAGGCCGGCCACGAAGGCCTCGTCATCGATCGGGGTCGGCACCCAGAGATAAAACCCCCGGCGGGGCGCGTGACCGGCAGGACGCCATCGAGGATGGCGGTGACGTCGGCGAATTTCTCGCGGTACAGCCGGCGGTTCTCGCGGACGTGGGTCTCATCGGCCAAGGCGGCGAGCGCCGCGCGCTGGGCGAGCTGTGAGGGGGCCGAACCGAAATAGGTGCGCAGCGTGAACAAGGCCTCCATGAACCCGGCATCGCCCGCCACGAAGCCAAACCGTAATCCCGGGACGTTGGAGCGTTTGGAAAGGCTGTGGACCGCCACGCAGTGCGCTAAGTCATGGACGCCGTGGGCGATCGCCGCTGCCAGCAGGCCCTCGGGCGGGTGGTCCTCGTCGGGGTAGATCTCCGAATAACATTCATCGGCGACGATCAGGAAGTCATGGCGGTGGGCGAGTTCCAGGAGTTCGCCATATTCGCCCCGCCCCATGACCTGGCCCGTAGGGTTCCCGGGGCTGCAGGTGATGACGACCTGGGTGCGTTCGAGGATGGCGCGCGGTATGGCCTCGATATTCATGACGGTGCCGTGCGCCCCGTCGGTGTTTACGTAATAGGGTTCCGCACCGGCCAGCAGCGCCGCGCCCTCGTAGATCTGATAGAACGGGTTGGGCATGATCACCACCGGACGTTCCATGCGCCGGTCGACGCGCGCCTGCACCACCGAGTAGAGGGCCTCGCGGCTGCCCGAGGTCGGCAATACATGGCGTTCGCCGTCGACGGCCCCCGGCGGCAGCCGAAAGCGGCGCGTGAGCCACTCGGCAATGGCCGCGCGCAGGGCCTTGCTGCCTCGTGTCGATGGATAGGTCGACAGGGCGTCCAGGGCGCCTGTAAGCTCCGCTATCACAACATCCGGTGTCGGGTGGCGCGGTTCACCGATCGCCATGTTGATAGGCGGCAACGTCGCCGGCGCGAGGTCCGCGGTCAGGGCCGCGAGCCGTTGGAACGGGTAGGGGTGGAGCCGTCCGAGAGTGGGGTTCATGGGCGATGCAGGCGCATAAGATCGGTGGATTATACGGGAGCGCGCGACCATGACCAAGAAGGCATGGCCGGCGGCCGCGCTCATAGTGGGTGCCGGCTCCTGGGGCGTGATCTGGTATCCATTGCGCAGGCTGGCCCAGGACGGCCTGTCCGGGGTATGGCTTGCGCTCCTCATGTATGGCGGCGCGGCCGCCGCCAGCCTGATCTTATGCCGCGGCGGGCGCTGCGCGGGCGTCTCGCGCCGCGTGTGGCTGGCGTTGGCGGTGCTCGGCGGCATCACCAATATCGGTTTCGTGGTCGCGGTCTTACATGACAACATCCTGCGGGTCACGCTGCTCTTTTACCTCTCCCCGGTGTGGTCGGTGCTGGCCGCGCGCGTCTTCCTCAAGGAGCGCGTGTCATTGCCGGTGGTGGCGGGGATCGTTACGGCCTTGGTTGGGGTCATGATGCTGCTCTGGCGACAGGCGGCCCCAACCTTGAATGGCTTCGATGCCCTCGCGCTCGCTTCCGGGGCGGCGTTTGCCGGCGCCAACGTGATACTGCGTGCGCAGCCCGATGTGGCGCTCGCCGCCAAGCTTTTGGCCACATTCGCGGGCGTGGTCGGCGTGGGCCTCGTGGCGCTTGCCGTCACCGCGCACGGCATGCCGCATCCACCGGGGCTGGCCGTGTTGGCCGCGGTGGTGGGCGGCGGTCTCGCGATCTTTACCATCACCCTGCTCGTGCAATACGGCGTCACGGCCCTGCCGGTCCGCCAATCGTCGGTGCTGCTGCTAGTCGAGGTGGTGACCGCGGCGTTTTCGCAACACCTGCTGTTACATGGGGCGCTCACCACGCGTGCCCTGGCTGGGGCGCTGGCGGTGGCCGCCGGGGCTACGCTGGTGGCGGCCTACGAGGGTTGAGGCGCCGGGATTTATCCGCTCTCGCGCGCCCCGAACAAGGCGCGGCCGATACGCACCATGGTGGCCCCTTCGGCGATCGCCCAGTGATAGTCATCGCTCATGCCCATCGACAATTCCTGGAAGTCTGTCAGATCGAAGGCCCGGCGACAGTCGGCGGCGAGCTCGCGTAGGCGCGCGAAGGTGGCGCGCGCGGCGCCCTCGGGGGCGCCATGGGCGGCCATGGTCATGAGGCCGGAGAGCGTAAGACCGGGCCAGGCGCGCGCGCTATAGGCCTCGAGAAAGGCCGGCAGGGCCGCGGTCGAAAGCCCATGTTTGCGTGGGTCTGAGGTCACATTGACCTCGACTAGGACACGCAGTTGGGTGTCGGCGGCTTCGGCGTGACGTGACAGGGCCAAGGCCGCGTCGAGCCCCTCGAGTGAGTGCAACCAACGAAAGTGGCGGGCGATGAGGCGTGCCTTATTGCGCTGTACGGGTCCGAGGAAGTGCCATTCGAGGGCCGCGTCGGGCATGGCGGCGATCTTGGCTGCGCCCTCCTGGGCGCGGCTTTCACCGAAATGCCGTTGTCCGCAGGCCGCAAGCTGCGCCACCGCCTCGGCGGTGTGGGTCTTGGAGACCGCCACGAGACGCACGGCGCTGGCCGGCCGGCCACTTGCGTGCGCGGCGTGCGCGATGCGCGCCATGATGTGCGCGTAGCGTTCACACAAGTCACTCATGGGCATGAGTGTAGCGGGCCTCAGCGCATATCCAAAGCCGTGCCGCTCTGGCATACTGCCGGCATGCAAGCTATCGCCCGCTTTCTCGACCGTTCGCTGCCCAGACCGCCTGCAGATCTCATACAAGGACCGGCCCTGGAGGCGCTGTGGGCACGTTGCAGGCCGGAGGGCCTGCATGCCGTGGAGGCGCTTTTTTATTGTCGCGGACGGCTATTTGTGGTGGCGCCGGGTTCGGCGTCGGCCGCACGGCTGCGTCAGGAGACGCCGGATCTTTTGGCGCGCCTGCGCGCCGAGGTGGGTCTGGGCGCCATTCGCGAGATCGTGGTCCGGCGTGTCGGGTGGGAGGGGGCGCGAAGTCGTAGTCGGGGAGGCGAAGGCAGGCCCGTGCGCTCGGCGATCGGCTCGCGTTGCTTTGAATCACTGGCCGAGACCGTCTGCGATGCCTCCCTGAAGGCAAGCCTCACGCGGCTCGCCTCGGCCCTTGCGTCCGGCAGCACCGAGGATACAGGGCGCGCATGACACGATTCTTCGAGCTTTTTATCGGCCTGCGCTATATGCGTGCCAGGCGGCGCAACCATTTTATTTCGTTCATATCCGTGACCTCGCTGGTGGGCATCGCATTGGGGGTCATGGCGCTCATCACTGTATTGTCGGTCATGAACGGGTTCCAGAGGACGTTGCGTAACCGCATACTCGGCGTGATCTCCGATGTGACCATAAGCGGCCCGCGTCATCGCCTGGCGGATTGGCAAAAGGCGGCGCATGTCGCGCTGCGCGAGAAGGGTGTGATCGCGGTCGCTCCCTATGTGCGCGGGGAGGGGCTGCTGGTCCACGGACGCTACTCGAGCGGGGCCCTGGTGCGCGGGGTGATCCCGAACAAGGAGAAGGCGGTATCTGACATTGCCGCGCACATCGTGCAAGGACGCCTTGCGGCCCTGCGCCCCGGGCGCTTTGGCATTGTACTCGGCCGCTATCTGGCATGGCGCCTCGGGGCCACCCTGGGGTCGCATGTGTTGTTGGTGGCCCCCGGCGGCATGGTCACCCCTGCGGGCTTTCTGCCGCGGTTACGGAGTTTCCGCGTGGTGGGGATCTTCGATGTGGGGATGTATGAGTACGATGCCGGACTGGCTTTGATCAACATGAAGGATGCCCAGGCCCTTTATCGTATGGGCGGGGATGTGAGCGGGGTGCGCTTGAAGCTTGCCGATATCAACCAGGCCCCGGCCGTGCGTCGGGCGTTGCAGGCGCGGCTGCCGGCCTATGACGAGGTGCGCGATTGGAGCGAGAAACATGCCAACTTCTTCCGGGCCCTGAAGATCGAGAAGACCGTGATGTTCGTGATCCTGTTGCTCATCGTGGCGGTGGCGGCCTTCAATATCGTGGCGACCCTGGTCATGGTGGTGACCGATAAGCGCGCCGATATCGCCATCCTGCGCACGCTCGGCGCAAGCCCGGCGAGCGTGCTCGCAATCTTTCTCGTGCAGGGCACGCTGATCGGCCTCATCGGGACTGCGATCGGGGTGGTGGCAGGTGTCGTGTTGTCGTTGAATGTGACTACGATCGTGCCGTTCATCGAGCACGTTTTCCATACGCACTTTTTGTCCGCCAACGTGTATTACATCAGTGAATTGCCGTCGCACCTGCGCTGGCAGGACGTAATGCATGTCGCCATCGCGTCCTTTCTCATGAGTTTCCTGGCGACCTTGTATCCCGCATGGCGGGCCTCGAAGACCCAACCGGCCGAGGCGCTGCGCTACGAATGAATGACGTGATTCGCGCCGAGGCGGTGGCCAAGACCTTCATCGAGGACGTATTGTCGGTGGATGTGCTGCGGCGCGTGGATATCGTGGTGAGGCCGGCCGACACCATCGCCATCGTCGGCGCATCCGGGGCCGGCAAGAGCACGCTTTTGCATCTCCTGGCGGGCCTCGACCAGCCGACCTCGGGGCGGATATGGGTGGATGGACAGGACATGGGGCGACTGAGCGAGGCCGAGCGCGGGCGGGTCCGCAACCGCATACTCGGCTTCGTCTATCAGTTCCATCACCTCCTGCAGGAGTTCACGGCGCTCGAAAACGTGGCCATGCCGCTTTTGATCCGGCGCGAGCCCGTACGCCGCGCCCATCAGCGCGCGCAGGCGATGCTAAAGCGCG
Organism: Acidiferrobacter thiooxydans; assembly: GCF_003333315.1. Classification (GTDB taxonomy): domain Bacteria; phylum Pseudomonadota; class Gammaproteobacteria; order Acidiferrobacterales; family Acidiferrobacteraceae; genus Acidiferrobacter; species Acidiferrobacter thiooxydans. Next base: position 705,455 of record NZ_PSYR01000002.1, on the reverse strand, counting down.
TAGGGCTTGCGGATCGCGCCTTGCACAAGCCCTCGGAGTTATCGGGTGGGGAGCGCCAGCGGGTGGCCATTGCCCGGGCCGTGGTTCACGAGCCGCGGTGCGTGCTGGCCGATGAGCCGACCGGTAATCTCGATACGCGTAACGCCGCCGACGTTTTTGCGCTCCTGCGGGATTTGAACGCGTCGTTTGGTACGAGCCTCGTGCTCGTCACGCATGACCACGAGCTGGCGCAGTCCATGGGGCGAGTGGGTGTGATCGTGGATGGCTGCCTTTCGGTGACCGAGACCGACGCGCTTCCCACGTCTCCAGGGCCTTGCTAGAGTAATGACGATCAGAGAAGGATGAGCGCGGTGCTGGAGCTTATAAAGGCGGGCGGCTTTGTGATGTGGCCGCTGTTGTTATGTTCCGTGTTGGCGATGGCGATCATAGGGGAGCGTCTGGTCGCGTTGCGCCGTGCGCGCGTGGCGCCCCCGGGGGCGGCGGCCACGGCGCGTGAATGGATCAAGCGGGGCGATATAACGCCCGAGCAATTACGGACTCTGGAGGAGGGATCGGCCTTGGGCCAGGTGCTGGCCGTAGGGCTTGTGAACAGGCGCCATTCGCGGGCAGTCGTGCGCGAGGCGATTGAGGACGCCGGGCGCCATGTGGCGTCGGAACTCGACCGGTATCTGGATGCGCTCGGCACGATTGCGGCGATCGCCCCGTTTCTCGGGCTCCTTGGCACCGTGCTCGGTATGATCCGCATGTTCTCAGGGCTCGGCGAGGCGGGTGTGGGAAACCCGGCGGTGCTCGCGACCGGTATCGCCCAGGCGCTCACGACTACCGCCACCGGCCTTGGCATCGCCATACCAAGCCTCATCTTTTATCGATACCTGCGCTCGCGCGTCAACACCCTGCTCGCAGATATGGAGCGCGAGGCCGTACGATTGGTCGAGATCCTGAAAGGCGAGCGCGAGGCGGGTTGATGCGCTTTCGCAAACGCGCACTGGAGGAACCGGAGATCAATCTCGTGCCGATGATCGACGTGTTGCTCATGACCCTCATATTTCTCATCCTGACGACGAGTTTTGCCCATGAGTCGTCGCTGAAGGTCCAGCTCCCACAGGCCCACCCGAAACAGCCGATCAAGATCCAGGGCGTGCATATCGTGATCGACAGCGCCGGCACGTTTGCGGTGGACGGTGCGGTGGTGGCGGGTACCGAGCGATCCCTGATGCGCGCGCTGGCCGCCCACGCCCATGGCCCGAACACGCCCGTCATTTTGTATGCGGACCGTAATGCGCCTTACCGCGCCATCGTGCATGCCCTGGACGCGGCGCGGCGGATTGGTCTCGGCCGGATCGTTTTTGCGACCAAGGTGCGCAAAACGTCGTGACGGAATTCAAAGGAGGCCTCTACCGAAGGCTGCTGCGCTATACATGGCCCTATCGTCGAAGCTTCCTGCTGGCGGTGGTCGGGATGATGGTCGGCTCGGCCACCGAGCCTGTGTTTGCCGCGCTCATGCGCCCCCTCCTGAATGGCGGCTTCGTGCACAGGAACCCAGTGAGCATGCGCCTTATGCCGATCGCTGTCGTGGGGCTGTTCCTGGTGCGCGGGGTGGCGTCGTTTGGCGCCAATTACCTGATGAACTGGGTTGGCCGGCGGGTGGTCTTCGATATACGCGGCCAGATGTTCACGCATCTCCTTTATCTGCCGACGACCTTCTTCG